>CALRCK010000001.1:0-41767 GCA_943354605.1 Candidatus Uhrbacteria bacterium
TCCTTCACCTGTTCGATAGTCATCTGGCGCGCGTCCTCGTTCACGTCGGTAATAATGAAGCTCGCGAAGTACACCACCTTTTCCAAGGTCTGAACGCCCATATCGAGCATGGTGCCAATTTTTGACGGCACACCGCGCAAGAACCAGATGTGTGTGACTGGCGAAGCAAGCTCAATGTGGCCCATACGCTCACGGCGAACGCTAGCCTGGGTAACTTCAACGTTACACTTGTCACACACAATGCCCTTGTAGCGGATCTTCTTGTACTTTCCACAGTAACACTCCCAGTCTTTCGACGGTCCGAAAATTTCCTCCGCAAACAAACCCTGCTTTTCTGGCTTTTGGGTGCGGTAGTTGATGGTTTCCGGCTTGCTCACCTCACCGTAGCTCCAGCCGCGGATCACTTCTGGTGAAGCAACCTTCAAACGGATGGAATCGAAGTCGGTAGACTTTAATGTATCGAATTTCATGGCCATATGGAGGGGCGCTTACGCGCGGCGTGCGTTACGGTCCTCACCAACCTCGAGCCTCTTTCCGTTTTTCAACAGCTCGACGTCCAAACCAAGTCCTTTCAATTCGCGCGTGAGCACGTTGAACGACTCTGGAATGTTCACCTTCGTAATCACATCGCCCTTAATGATTGCTTCGTATGCCTTTGCGCGCCCTGGAACGTCGTCGGACTTAATGGTGAGAATCTCTTGCAAGGTGTGCGCTGCGCCGTACGCTTCGAGCGCCCAGACTTCCATTTCTCCAAAACGCTGTCCACCGAACTGCGCCTTTCCACCGAGCGGCTGCTGGGTGATGAGCGAGTATGGACCAATCGAACGCTGGTGCATCTTGTCTTCCACCATGTGGTTCAGCTTGATCATGTACATGATGCCGACCGTGACTTTGTGGTGGAATGCTTCACCGGTGCGGCCATCGAACAAGTGGAGCTGACCATCGTCTGGGTATCCTGCTTTCTTCAACTCGTCCTTAATGTCCTGATCCTTCACGCCGGCCAACACAGGAACCGCAACTTTGTAGCCAAGCGTTGATGCCGCAAGACCAAGGTGCACTTCCAGAATCTGACCGAGGTTCATACGAGAGACGACACCAAGCGGGGTGAGGAGCACGTCCACTGGCTTGCCGTCCTCCGTAAATGGCATGTCGGCAATTGGCACCACCTTTGAAATAACACCCTTGTTTCCGTGACGACCTGCAACTTTATCTCCAACCTGCAATTTGCGCAGATCCGCGATAGTCACCTGGATCGACGTGATGACTCCTGGCGGCAAGTTGTCGCCAGCTTCGCGGCTGAAAATGGTGATGTCCACCACCTTACCCTTGCGACCATGCTCCAAGTACAGCGACGAGTCGCGAACATCGCGAGCTTTGTCGCCGAAAATTGCGCGAAGCAATTTTTCTTCGGCAGACAATTCCGTTTCACCCTTTGGCGTGATCTTTCCAACAAGAATGTCGCCGGACTTTACCTCTGCACCAATGCGGATAATACCTTCTGCATCGAGGTTCTTCAGTTTCTCTTCTGAAACGTTCGGAATGTCGCTCGTGACCAATTCTGGTCCAAGCTTCGTGTCGCGGACATCAAGGGTAAGGTGTTCCAAGTGAATCGTGGTAAAACGATCGTCTTGCACCACGCGCTCAGACACGATGACCGCGTCTTCGTAGTTGTAGCCATCCCAGCTCATGAACGCCACGCGCATGTTCTGACCAAGCGCGAGTTCGCCGTTTTCCACGGACGGACCGTCGGCAAGCACGTCGCCCTTCTTCACCTTTACACCCGGCAACACCACTGGGTGCTGGGTGATGGCAGTAGAGTTGTTTGAACGCAAGTATTTGTTGAGCGTGTATGTTTTTTCACCAGCCTTCTTGTAGTTCATGGTGATCTTTGCACCATCCACGGCCGTGACTTCTCCATCTTCCTCTGCCGCAAGCACGTGACCAGAATCAAGCGCAGCACGGCGCTCCATGCCGGTTCCGATAGTTGGTGACTGTGGTTTTACTGGTGGCACGGCCTGACGCATCATGTTCGTTCCCATGAGGGCGCGTGTGGCGTCGTCGTGCTCAAGGAACGGAATAAGCGCGGTTCCCACAGACACGATCTGTGTAGAAGACACGTCCATGAAGTTAATGTCCGTTGCTGGGACCAAGCGAGGATCTGCGTACTTACGTGCCTCCACGTATTCCGCAATGATGTATCCGTCCTTGTCTACCGGCACGGTTGCAGGGCAGGTGGTGGACTTCTCTTCCAAGAATGCATTCACGTACACAATCTCATCCGTGACGCGTGAACGACCCTTTTCCTGAACCACTTTGCGGTACGGCGTTTCAATGAATCCGTATGCGTTCACTCGAGCGTAGCTCGCCAAGTGGCCAACAAGACCGATGTTTGGTCCTTCCGGCGTTGCAATAGGACAGATACGGCCGTAGTGCGTTGGGTGAACGTCGCGGACTTCGAAACCTGCGCGCTCGCGGGTTAAGCCGCCAGGTCCCATCGCAGAAATACGGCGCTTGTGTTCAAGCTCGGCAAGTGGGTTCGTTTGATCCATGAACTGCGAGAGCTGTGAACTCATGAAGAACTCGCGCACCGCACCAATGACCGGGCGAGCGTTGATGAGCTTTCCTGGCGTGAGCGAATCAATTTCGGTGGTACTCATGCGGTCACGCACAATGCGCTCCATGCGGGCCATACCCACACGGAAACGGCTCTGGAGCAATTCTCCAACCGCGCGCACACGGCGATTGCCCAAGTGGTCCACGTCGTCTGCTTCTTCCTGGCTGTTGTTGAGACGGATGATTTCGCGAATGATCGCCACCAAATCTTCCTTGGTTAAAATGCGATTTTCTTCCTTTGCAACTTCCTCGTCGGTACCTTCCAAACCAAAGCGCAAGTTAAACTTGTAGCGACCAACAGCACCAAGGTCGTAGCGCTCGTACTTAAAGAACATGGCGTGAATCAAGCTGCGGGCGTTGTCCGCTGTGGCCAAATCTCCTGGGCGAATACGCTTGTACACCTCCTTCAAACCCTCTTCTTCGTTCGTTGCTGCATCCTTTGCAAGCGTGTTCTCGATGTATCGGATGGTTGGGTGAATGTCGATGTCTGCAAACAGCGGAAGAATTTCTTCGTTCGTAGAGAATCCAAATGCGCGGAGCAAAGACGTGACCGCAACCTTACGCTTGCGATCGATTTTTACCCAAAGCACGTTCTTTGGATCGGTTTCAAATTCCAACCATGCACCGCGGTTTGGAATAATCTTTGCACCGTAATGACGACGAGCGCGAATCACTTCCGCGGTAAAGAACGCACCAGCAGAACGGACGAGCTGCGACACGACGACGCGCTCCACGCCGTTGATGATGAACGTTCCACGTGGGGTAACCACCGGAAGATCGCCCAAGTAAATTTCCTGTTCCTTCACGGCTTCCGTGCGGAGGTTCTTCAAACGCGTCTTCACACGAAGTGGTGCTTCGTATGTGACGTTCTTTGCGCGCGAGGTCACCTCATCGAACTTTGGTTCGTCGAGGTAGTAATCACCAAGCGTCAACTCAAGATCGCGGCCCATGGAGTCGCGGATTGGAGTGACCTCGTCGAACAGTTCACGAATACCGTGTTCCAAGAACCATGCGTATGCGGACTTCTGCACCTCGATGAGGTCTGGAAGATCCATTGCATCACGCAACGGCGTGAAATACTTGCGTTGAAGCATAGACGGTGTTAACGAATCTCTTTGGTCGATTTTCGACTCAGATCATCGGAAACTCGCTCAACGTACACATGAAGTACGCCTCGCGAGCTTTCCTCGATCTTCATCGAAACTCGCCGCAAATATATTCGTTAACGAAAAAATCGCCGCGTAAGCGACGGTTATTATAGGTTCTTCGAGTTCGTAACGGTGCGGCCTGGGGTTGGCATGCACTGACGATTGAAGAATTTGGGTATCGCGTTAGCAGTCAGGGGTCAATGCTGCCCACAGCAGCTGCCCGGAGACGACACAACGAAGGTTCCCAAGTGGTCGCGAGGATATCACGCCATCAATACTGCGTCAACCTAAAACCAGTGGACAACTTTTACGTTTTGTCGCTGAGGTTGGCGGAGAATTCAATAAATCTTTCCATTGGCCCATACGCCGCAACCGTGCTGAAGACTGGACTTTTTGGCTAATTTCTGCTATATTATATGCGCAACTGGAGCTTGCATGTCTTTCCCTCACGCCACCCGCCTCGGTCTCGCCACCCCTTCCGATTCAGCCAACCCCGACCTCGACAAGTGCGAGCGTCACGGCTCGCCGCTGACCAACGGCCACTGCCTGCATTGTCTGGACTCGGTCGATCTCGGGCTCTGGACCCCGCCCTCTCCCGGCACCGAAGATGCGGCTGATCGTCCGGCTTCCCGCCCCATGCTCGTCGGCAGCCCGTTCGAGCAGTTCGGAATGCCCTTCCTCGGCCACGGCGCCGGACAGCCGACCGCGATGGAGGAGGGCGATCAGGCGAACGAATAGTTCACCTGCCACGCACACCCCGCAGTTCGCAGAGACCCCCGCTGGTCTCGCGATCGGCGGGGTGTTTCGATTTCAAAACCGAAAAACACTCCGATCATTCGGAGTGTTTTTCTCAATCAAGATGCAGGAGGAGAACGAGCGAAAAAGTATTTACCCGTCCATTGAACGAAGGAGAGAGTCATCTTACACCGTTTGTGTAAGGCCGTTCACGCACGCGTAAACGTATGCCTGTCTCCACCCGCAACTCAAGAACGCAATGCGCTGTCATTTCGTTCTCTTTCACTATACGTCGTTTATACCTCTTCTGCAACAGCATCTTTTTCACCGGCATTCGATGTTGGACGTGATGCGAATCCCTCACTCTTTAGTGCCGCGGCTGTTGTTGCGGCACGCATTGCGGCGAGTGTCTTTGGATGCTCGCGCAAATACTGTTTTGCCACTTCGCGGCCAACGCCCAACTTCTCTTCGCCGAAGAGATAGCTGTTCCCACGCTTATCGACTGATCCAACTTCCACACCAAGATCAAGCATGTCACCAGCGATGGAAATGCCTTCATTGTACATAATATCGAACTCACACGTGCGAAATGGTGGAGCAACTTTGTTTTTGACAATCTTCACCTTGACGCGGTTTCCAACAATCTTTTCGCCTTGCTTAATTTGCGCCGCGCGCCGAATTTCCATGCGCACCGACGCATAAAACTTCAGCGCGTTTCCACCAGGCGTTGTTTCCGGATTGCCAAACATCACACCAATCTTCATACGAATCTGGTTGATGAAAATCACCACTGTTCCAGATTTCGCCACAATACCCGTGAGCTTTCGCAGCGCCTGGCTCATCAATCGCGCCTGCAAACCCATGTGTGAATCACCCATGTCGCCCTCAATTTCCGCCTTTGGCACGAGCGCCGCAACAGAATCGACCACCACAACGTCAATTGCGTTTGATCGAACGAGTGTTTCCACAATTTCGAGCGCCTGTTCGCCGGTATCCGGCTGCGAAATGAACAGCTCGTCGATGTTCACGCCGACTTTTCGTGCGTAGTCGGGATCCATAGCGTGTTCAGCATCCACAAACGCTGCAATACCACCCTGTTTCTGGCATTCCGCGATAATGTGCTGCGCAAGCGTTGTTTTTCCGGACGACTCTGGGCCGTAAATTTCCACCACACGACCGCGAGGAACACCAAGAGCTCCAAGCGCGAGGTCGAGCGAAAGACACCCCGTTGGAATTGCATCAACATTCGTTGACTTCTGATCCCCAAGTCGCATGATCGATCCCTCACCAAACTTCTGCTTGATCTGCCCGATTGCCGCATTCGCAGCAGTCAGCCTCGCATTCTCCTTTGCCATACAAAAATAGTGGATGATTCAGCACGATTTCGATCACGACAAGGACGCATATATTTCAGACCGATTTCGATGCGCGACGAAGAGAGGATCGTCAAGACGTACTTCATAGTACGTCGTCGATACTCTCGAGGAGCAAGTCGAAAGCGGGCGAAATAGATGCGTACTTTGCAATACGAACATCTACCGAACAGTCTACACTACTTCGAAACGAAGCTCACCTCAGATATCCCCACCGCTCCCCCATCATGCTTCTCATCAAAAACGACGCGGCGAACTTCTGTTGATTTTTGGGAGTATCGACGCGCCCCTTCCACCGTAATCACGTTCAATCCAAGAGAAAGATCCACCGTCGTCGTAAATGTTTTGTCGTCGTTCACCACCACCTGATGTCCATTCACCAGCAACGTCACATCGTCATTCTCCACGTGCCCATGCACAGCAACCAATGCGGTGTCTGCGGCAAAACCGTCCGCAGGACCCTCAATAACGATATGCGGTGGGCGAAGCATACCGCTCACCTGCCACAAAAAATACCCCACAAATAACGTTCCAATAACCGCAAGCGCGGAAAATTTCAGAAATGCTGCCGACGAGAACAACCACGATTTTCGAACACGCTGACGAGGTAGTCGGTGCGGCGCGAGCAAATCCATCCGACCACTCTCCTGTTCGTAAAGTTCCAAGAAATACGTTTCGTCCGCGCCAAGAACTCGTGCATACGCCTTAATGAAGTTTCGCGTATAGAGCGGCTCTGGCAATTCGTCGTATCGGCCGCGCTCAAGCGCCTCGAGATATCGCTTTTGAATATGCGTCGTCTCCTCCAACATGATGAGACTCACCGCCTGCCCACGACGAAGCGCGCGGAGCTTTTCTCCGAGCGTTTGCGGAACACGATCGAGTTTTCTCATGACAAAAACCATAGCTAAATTTTCACGTCTTCATCGGCATCTTCATCGTCCGCCGTACCGATGTGTGCGTTAATGGTTGGCTCGTGATGCTCTTCGTCGGCAACATCGTCGTCTTCAACGTCCTCATCGGGAATATCCTCGTCCACCATTTCCGATCCCGCTGGCGGCCATTCACTCACCAACACTTCACGCGGTTTTGCGCCGTCGGCAGGCCCAACCACGCCAAGTTTTTCCATCAAATCCACAATACGCGCAGCACGAGAATACCCCACCTTCATGCGGCGCTGAAGGAACGATGTGGAAACTTTTCCAGCATCGATCGCAATGGCAATCGCGTCATCAAGCAGCGTGTCCTGATCAGCAGGATCCATCGACACTCCCCCGGTGCTCGAACCACCTTCGGTAATTTGATAGTTGTAATCCGGCTCACTTTCCTCCTTCAAGAACGCAACAACACGTTCAATCTCCGATTCTGCAACATATGCACCTTGCGCACGCTTTGGCTTGGACAATTCCGGCGTGCTCATGAGCATATCTCCACGGCCGAGCAACTTTTCTGCACCACCAGTATCAAGGATCGTCTTCGAATCCACCTGCGATGCAACCGCGAACGCCAACCGCGTTGGAATGTTCGCCTTAATGATTCCCGTAATGACATCAACAGATGGGCGCTGTGTTGCAAGAATCAAATGAATACCGGCTGCACGAGCCATCTGGGCAATGCGAACAATAACCGCTTCAACATCGCGCTTGTTCTGACTCATCAAGTCTGCAAGCTCGTCGATGACGATAACGATGCGCGGCATGCGTTCTTTGCTCTTGGCGTTGTACGAATCAATATCCTTTGCACCAAATTTGGAAAGATGATCAAGCCGACGCTCCATTTCACGTACGGCCCACTTGAGCGCATTGATAGCCTCATCCGCCTTCACGATCGGCGGAATCAGCAAATGAGGAATGCCAGCGTATACCGAAAGCTCAACGCGCTTCGGGTCCACCATGATGAGCTTCAAATCGTCCGGACCGTTTTGATAAAGGAGCGAAATAATAATGTCGTTCAAACAGACCGATTTACCGGAGCCCGTCGCGCCAGCAACCAACATGTGCGGCGCACGCTCCACCATCATCATCTGCGTTGCGCCAGTAATGTCTTTTCCCAGGGGAACGCTGAAACTCGACTTCCGGTGCTTGAATTCTTTCGATTCTAAAAGCTCCCGCAAACACACTCGACCGATGGTCTGATTCGGTACCTCGATTCCGACAAGCGACTTTCCTGGAATTGGTGCCTCAATACGAATTGGGTGTGCCGCAAGTGCCAACGCGAGATCGTTCTGCAGTGCAACAATACGCGCAAGCTTGATGCCGGCCGGTGGTTTGAGCGCGTACTGCGTGACGGTTGGACCAACACGAACCTCCTCAACTTCAACGTCGATACCGAATTGGTGCAGTGTTTTGACGATAAGTTCCGTTCCGCGATCAAGATCACCACTCTTCGCATCGGAGCTCTTGAGCTCAAGAAGTTCGAGCGGAATCTCGATGGTTCGGCGCTCTTTGCTCGTCATGACGTGTTCCTGATTGCCAGTAAAAATTCTCGGCGTCTTTTTCTCCGGTTCCTGATCATCTTCTTCATCGGCCACCTCGTCATTCTCAGGCTCCGATTCCGTGTCTTGCTCTTCCTCCAACTTCTTTCGCTCATCAAACGGAAGATCGTCTTCTTCGTCATCCTCTTCATCAACCGACTTCCGTGTCATTCCGCCGAACAGCGTCATCGGAACGTCCAAAATCGATTTCAACGACGCATTAAACAGCAAAACGCACGACACGGAGAGCAATGCGAGCGCAACAATGAACGCCGCGAACGACCCCATCGCGCCAACAAGAAATTGCGAAACAATCAGTCCAACAACACCGCCAGCATTCTTCAACGCGTCGCCTTTCGTGACCCCATGTGCAAACACCATGTTCAACATGCCGTTCAACGAAATGAGAAGGAGTAAAAACGACCCTGCGCCGCGGAACGTAATGAGTTGCTTGTCGCGAAACACGACGTCGGCAGCAATCAAGAAAAAAATCACCGGAACAATGGCCCGAGCAATGCCAAGAAACGATGCAAGTTGTCCATCAATCCACGCACCAACGTTTCCCGCAAAACCAAAGAAACTTAACGCGAGCACTGCGCCCAATGCCGCAAGAAGAATCGCCATCACACTCTGCCGAACGTCGTCCCCCATGAGAGGTTCATCAATGTCCACCGCAGATTTTTTCAACGTTTTTGCCATAGCGAAACAGAATGCGGTTGCAATAGCTCTATTGTACATCGGATTGAGACGAATCCCGTTGTGGAGAACCTGTGCAATAAACCGAAACCCCGCAGTTTCGTGCTGCGGGGCTCGTGGCCGATGTTCGGAAGAACGTACGTCGGCGTGGATCAGTGGACGAGCTCAAGGCCCGTGTTGTGCCACTCCTGCTTGTTCGTGATGGCGGCACACCGGACGGCGTCCGATGCTTCGAAACTGGAATAGACCTGCAGGTGAGACGGCCGGTCCTCTTCGTCTTCCGTCACCTCGGTCGAGACGGTGACGCCAGCATGGAGGACGAGCATCTGGACCAGCCAATCGACGACGCTTCGGTTGAAGTTCGTGGGGAGGGAGAACTTGAGGACGAGAACGCGTGTAGCCATGGAGGCTCCTGGGAGGGTGAACGGAAACAAAGCCACAAAATGATAGCATATTTTCCAAAGAAAATCAATATTTCATTGACTTTTTTTGGATTTGCGGGCCTAATGATGCACCGGAGGTTCTTCATGTTCTCTCATTCCCCCCTCGTCAACGTCCTTCGCGATGCCCAGGCGTTCGCAGCCGACCAATCCGCCGATGGCTTCCGGAACTGGAAGTCGTTCCTGATCCCCATGCCCCGGCCCGTAAGCCGGGGGATCTGGCACGTCATGTCGCCTGGGGTCCAGGTGATGATCATCGAGGCCTTCCCCTGCGATGGCGAGCCGCCCCTGGTCCAGCTCGCGCGACCGATGGGCATCCTGATGCTGAAGGGGCACTGCTGCCGTCTCAACACCGTCGTCGGAACTGGCCCGGCCGAGATCTCAACAGTGACGATGATGCCTGGACGGCGCGTGTACATCCAAACGCCCGGGACACGCTGCAGCGTGAACCCGGTTGGGGATCCCTGCATCGCGCTCGTCGTTCGGCTCCCGCCATTCTCCTCCGCAAACATGATAGAGCCTCGCCGGATCGACGAACTTCCGACGGAGCACGCCACGATCCTCAAGAACGAGGCCAAACGACTTCTCCTTGTTGGCTGACGACACAGCTCAACCACACACGAAGCGCCCCACTTCCCAAGCCCGATGCACGAATCGGGCAAGGCGAAGCTGGGGCGCTGTCGATTTCTGATACGGAAGCAATTGCGCATCTGTGGAAAAATATTTTGACGTTCGTCCTTTGTTCGGGTACTGTATAAACACTCGGGTGTGGGCTTTGCCCAAAACTCCGGTGTCGCAAATCTGCTCCCCACGCAGTCATGTGAAAACATGATTTGTGTTGGGAGTATTTTTGTTCTATCCCGGGCCGATCGGGCCTATGGTGTAAAAGGTCAACATATCCGAGTCGACACCGGAAGTTACGAGTTCAATTCTCGTTGGGTCCACCACGGTTCGATCAAACGGCCCGGGACCAAAAAACTCCACCGAATTTCGGTGGAGTTTTTCTTTTCTTACTTCGCAACGCGTTCCACGTAGTCGCCGGTTTCGGTGTTGACGAGAACGTTGTCGCCTTCTTTCACGAAGATTGGGACGCGGATCACCATGCCGTTGTCGACCGTAGCATCCTTGAGCACGTTTCCCGATGCAGTGTCGCCCTTTGTTGCAGGCTCAGTCTGTGTGATGGTGTATTGAATCTTCAGTGGAAGTTCGATGGAAATTGCCTTGTCGCCGTGCATAATGACGGTAACGTCCAAGCCTTCCTTGAGGAACTTCATGTCTTCACCCACCATGTCCTTACTCAACATCACCTGGTCGAACGTTTGACCGTCCATACACGTAATGGAATCCGCGTCGCTGTAGATGAACTGCATCTTGCGGTTGTTCACGGTTTCGAACGTGAGCGTTTCTGCACTCTTGAAGTTGTTCTCCACCACCTTTCCAGTTGCGAGCGACTTAATACGTGTGCGGACGAATGAACTTCCCTTTCCTGGCGACACGCGCTGGAAACTGGTGACAACCCACAAGTCGCCATTCAAATTGATGACCGTACCCTTTTTAATATCGTTCGGAGATGCCATAGATGGAAAACTTACCCAAGTTATTCACCTGCGTTGTCGCCGCTGTGGTCCTCGCTCACCGTACATATGCAGTACGCCTCGCTTCGGTCCTCGCGGTTCCTAGCAGCTGAACAACTTAGTAAGTTTTGAAATTAATATCGAGTTGAAGGAGGGAACAAATGAATACTATCGATGTCGTTCGCACCGGCCAAAAGCATAACCAGCCGATCGACGCCCAGTGCATTGCCGCACGTGGGAGAACGCAAGGATGGTAACGCGGCGAGCAAGCCTTCGTCAATTGGGAACACTTCTTTTTTCGCTAATCTTCGCTCCTCAGCCTCAAGGCCGAATCTGCGACGCTGTTCTGCGGCATCTGTAAGTTCTGTAAATCCGTTACACATCTCGAGCTCACCAACAAACGCTTCGAATCGTTCGGCGTAACGACCGTCTGGACTGACCTTCGACAACGATGCGCACGGCACCGGATATTCGCAGAGCATAAATCGACCCCGCGTCACAATCGTCGGCCAAATGATAGCCTGGAATAATCGATCGATGATTTCGTGAACCGGTTCATCGACCGCTGGATCGGCGACCTTGAATTTCGCGCACGCCTCGATTAATCGCTCGCGATCCTCGTCGTGCGGAACGAATCCGAAAACCTTTTCGAATTCGTCGACGTAACTGACGCGTGCCCATTCATCTGTTCGATCGAGCACCGCGTTGATCAACTCCCCCGTCTCCGTCATCAGGTCGCGATAGTCCTTTCCTTGGCGGTACCACTCCAACATCGTGAACTCGATGCTCCATCGCTGGCCTGGCATTTCGCGATCGCGGAATACGGGAGCAAGCGTGAAAATCTTTTCCATTCCCCCACCAAGCAGCTTCTTCATGCTGTACTCCGGGCTGGTGATGAGCCCCATTCTCGTAGAATGCGCATTCGGTCCGTCGGTATGGACATCCACCGCGAGTGGAGAGAGATTCGGCTCCATTCCCGGCGACTTCACGACGATCGGTGTAACGACTTCCGTGTAGCCGCGCGATCGAAAAAACTCCCGAATACGATCGGTTGCCGTATTCCAAAGTTGCGCACGAAGTTCAAGGTCGGATTTGGAGAGAGACATATTTAGAGATGATAGCGCAGTGAACGATTCAACGGGTGGCGCCGAGGGAGGTCCCCGTACGGAGCGCAACGAGCACAGAATACCGATGATAATTACCTCAAACTTTACGTGCGAGCCGAGCACCGTAACGGGGTCCGAGGCGACAGGACCCGTTGATGAGAGAATGAAGCCGCATTCACTGGATCCCCGCCTACGCGAGGATGACTGAAAGTGCTGGGATGACTGAATCAAACAAAAGAATGGCTCATCGCCACTCTTTTGTAGAACATTATACGATTACGAATGGAAGCAATGCGATAATGCGAGCACGCTTGATTTCGTTCGATACTTCGCGCTGGTGCTTTGCACACACGCCACTGCGCTTGCTTGCAACAATCTTTCCGAACGAGGAAAGGAAACGCTTCAAAACTTCCGTGTTCTTGTAATCAATCACGGTGTCGCGGTTCACGCAGAAGTAGCAGTAGCGCTCGGCTTTATTTGCGGTTTGGTTTGCCATAGAGGTTTAAAATGGGATGTCTTCTAATTTGATTTCGTCGTCTGGGTTTGCGGCAGGTTCGTCGGCCATTGCTGCGGCACCCACGCTCATGGGAACGGCACCGGATTGAGCGCCACCAGCCATCGGGCTTCCACCACGATCGAGCATGATCATGTTTTCGGCAACAATTTCGGTTCGGTATTTCTTTTGTCCGTCTTGCCCTTCCCAATCACGTGTTTGCATGCGGCCGTCGATGTAGACCTTTTTGCCTTTCACCAAGTACTGCGCACAAATCTCTCCCAACTTTCCCCACGCAACGATGTTGTGATAGTCCGGTTGATCCTTCTTTTGCCCACTCGCATCCGTATAGACGCGGTTCGTGGCAACAGCGAAGGAACACACCGACTGCCCACTCGTCGTTTTGCGGAGCTCGGGATCTCGAGTGAGATTTCCGATGACCATGGCCTTATTCAGGGAGTTTGCCATAAGACGAAATCGATTCGAGACTTAGATATTTTTCAGGATATCAGAATCGAGGATTTGGTCGAGCTTGTCGTTAAGCTCTGCCGTGGTGAGTTTTGCCTTCTCCGCAACCGCAGCTTCTGCTGGGCGCTCGGAACGGGTGCGAGGAGCGTCGTCGCGTTCTCCAGCGCGGCGACCTTCGGCGTTCAATGGCGGCTGGTACGACGTCATCTTGAACACGGTTGCTGGAATGCCTTCTGGGCGAACGATGATGATGTGGCGGAGCACGTCTTCGGACAATCGGAGGTCCTGATCGATCTTTGCAACCTTTTCCTGTGGAACTTCCGCGTAGGTGAGGATGTACGTTCCAAAACGCACTTTATCGATTGGGTACGCCAACTTGATTTTTCCCAAGTTCGTACTCTTCTTCACTTCTGCACCTGCGGCAGTGTAAATGCCTTCAATAGTCGTCACAACGCCTTCAATCTCAGAATCTGAGAACTTCGGCGGGATAATGGACATGATCTCGTAGATCATAGAATGTGCTCGGCCCGTAGACACGGGCGGCCCAGTGGGCCATGGACAAGAATAAGTGCGAAGACTGTAACGGAGGAAACCCTTTACGTCAAGGCAAAAAAGTGCTAATCTCAGCCGTCCGCTGCGTTCGCTTCTTTCTCAACGAAAGCTGCTGATGCGCGGCGACCCGTTCATTCCCATCACCGTTTCATCACACCCGTATTCGCATCCGGCGACTCCGGATATGGAGGGCCCATGGCCACCACCGAATCCCCCTACATCCCGATGTACCAGTCCGGCCACATGCTCGAGAACGGAAAGTACCTTCTCGAACGCATGCTCGGTCAGGGAACCTACGCGGAAGTCTGGCTGGCAACCGACACCGCCGACGGCAGCCACGTCGCGATCAAGATCAAGAAGTGGCAGCTCACCGCTGCCATCACCATTGGTCGCTTCGAAGACGAGAAAACCGCCGCAATGAAGCTCGGGAAGTGCCCGTACATCGTGGCGTCTCGCGGATTCCTTCGCTGGACGGAGGACAACCGCGAGATGCTCGCGATCGTATACGAGTACATCCAGGGCGGCGAAACCCTTCGGGATCGCGTGTTTGCGCAAAAGCCCTCCGAATACGAGGCACTTCGCGTGACGAGCGAGATTCTCCGGGGGCTTGCCGCGGCTCACGCCAAAGGCATCATCCACCGCGACCTGAAGCCGGAGAACGTCCTCATGAATCCGGATTCGGACCCACCAACGGCGATGATCGGCGACTTCGGGGTCGCAGCCGTGTCCAACCACGGAGGCGATCGCCGAACCCGAGCACAGACCCAGTTCGGCACCCCGCAGTTCACCGCGCCGGAACAGTGGTTCGATGTGCGGCTCGCCACGCCGCGGTCGGACCTCTTCTCTCTCGGGGTGATGATCTACGAATCCCTGTACGGGGAATCGCTCGCTGCCGACGGTGAAGTGAACCGTTGGATGGACGAAGAACGTCGGCAGACGTGGCTCGCCAATGCCAGCAACCCGCGCATCCGTGCCGTCATCGAACTCGCGACAATGAACGAGCTCGTGGAGGGCAAGGTGGTGGAGCGGCGATTCTCGTCCGCGAGCATCATGCTCGTGGCCGTGGAGGCGATCATGGCGGAAATGTCGAAAGACGAACCGTCGTGGACGCTGCGAGAAGTTCCCGAACCGTCCGACGCGGCGAAGGGAGACATGGTTCCGCTGGGGGGAACCGCCGTGCCACCGGATTCAGAGCCCGAACCCGTCCGTCGCTACGGCACGTACATCGATCGGAGCGCTGTCGTGGCGCCGGCCGAAGATGATCCCGAACCGGAACCGCCCTCGCGGCGGGGATGGATCGGAATCGTGGCCGGAGTCGTCGGTCTGGTGGCGATGGTGATCGCGGCGGTGGTGCTCTGGCCGAAGGGGCAACCCGACGCGCCGGAGCAGCAGGCCGAGGTGGTGGCGACGGTGGAAAAACCTGTTGCCGAACCCCCGAAGCCTGAACCGCCGATGGAGGTGACACCGAAGGAAGAGCCGAAGCCCGAACCGCCGATCGTGACGCCGCCCCCCGCGGTGGATGTCGCGCCGGCGGTGAAGGTAGAGGCGACGCCGAAGGTCGATCCGAAACCGGCGGTGAAGCCCATCGCGAAGCCGAAGCCGGAAACGGCCAAGGTGACGACGGTATCGGCGACGATCGTGACCCACCCGGCAACGGCGAAGGTCGGTGATCGCATCGAGATCGTGGCGAAGGTTGCGATTCCCGACGGGGCAACGGTGAAGTCGGTGAAGCTCTACTACAAGGGCGACACCGGTGCATACCAGAACCTCGCAGCGATACTCGACGGAGCCACGGCGAAGGCAACGATTCCGATCAACATCGGGCTCGGTACGGCAGTGACGTACTACATCGACATCCGGCTGGAGGGCGACGGCAGCCCGCACAAGAGCGCGGTGACCACGACAACCATCGCGCAGTGACGCAGGACGGGGCGGTTCGGAAGCAATTCCGGGCCGCCCTCGCGTTTTCTAAAGAATTGTTTTATTTTGCCCACTTTCGGCTTACTTCTTCGCAAACTCGCTCACCGTACCAAGGAGTACGCCTCGCGAGCTTTGCTCGGCGCGCACCGAAATTGGTCTAAAATAAAACAATTCTTCTCTTTCAACTTTTCAATACTTCCTCTACACTTCGCGCAATATGCAAACCTTCGCCATTCTTGGAAGCCATCCAACACTCTCGCTTGCCGAGCTTGCCGTCGTCACTGGCCAGAAACCAACCCAAACCGTTGGCGACGTTGCGATCTTCGACGACATGAATGAGAATCTTGAGGCGCTCAACACAAAACTTGGCGGCATTCAAAAAATTGGCGTCATCATTGGCTCTGTGCCAACCTGGAACCATGCCGACCTTGCCGAGTTCCTCGTCAACGATCTTCTTTCCGAATCTCCTCAAGGCAAAATCCACTTTGGCACCAGCGTCTACAATCTCGGCAACAACAGCGGCACCGAAAATGCTCGTCGTAACGCATCGAAGCTCGGCATGGAAATCAAGTCCGAACTCCAGAAGGCGGATCACTCAGCGCGCTACGTCATTTCTTCCTCACCGACTCTTTCATCGGTCGTCGTCACGAAAAATCACCTTCTCGAACGCGGCGCGGAATATTGTTTCTTCGTCGGCGCAGCAGAAATCCTCATCGGCAAAACCGTTGGTGTGCAAGATGTGGATGCTTGGGCTGGTCGCGATTTTGGCCGCCCACGCCGCAATGCAAAGCAAGGTATGCTCCCCCCAAAGCTTGCCCGCATGATGGTGAATCTTTCTAGCGCTGATGTGTCGTCGTCAACCGTGATGGATCCATTTTGCGGATCGGGAACCATTCTCATGGAAGCCGCACTCCTTGGCGCGCAATCGTTAGTTGGCAGCGACATCAACGCCGAAGCAGTCGCCGACACCAAAGAAAACTTGGAATGGGTGCGCAATCAAGGAATGCCAATGCCGCCGTACACGCTGTATCCAAACTCGGCGCAAACTGTCAGTCCAAATCTGAAGCCTGGTTCGATCGATGCGATTGTGACGGAAACGTATCTCGGTCGTCCACGGAAAGGAGCTGAAACACACCGCGAAGTCGACGACGCTGTTTCCTACGTTGCAAACCTGTACCGCGAAGCATTCTCCGCCCTGGCTCCAAGCCTCCGCTCTGGCGCCTCACTCCTCATCGCCGCTCCAGTGCACACATTTGAAGGCAAAGACATCGCGTTCGACGCACGCACCATTCTCGAACCCCTTGGCTACACCCACTCCCCACTTCCCTACGAACCCGTCATCTATCGTCACGAAGGCCAACTCGTCGGCCGGAGAATGTGGCGGTTCACTAAAAACTAGTCGAATCTCAAAAGCGAGCCGATTTGGCTCGTTTTTGGTTGATCGGTCTTGAAAAAAGCCCAATTTTGTGCTATGATTTCTTAGGTAACTTCACCCCGTTCCCGAGGCTGCTGTGTTCAAAACTGCTGTGTTCTGCCTCTCCGCCCTTCTCATCTCTCTTACCGGCTGCGCCGGCGCCGAAGCCCACATCCAGGGCCGCGCCTGCTCGATTCCCGCCACTCCGATCTCGGCCCCCGAACCGATCGCGGAAGCGCCGGCGGCTAAACCGAAGCCGGTCGTCGCAAACGCCACGTCGGCTGTCACGGCAAAAACCCCGAAGCTCAGGAAGACGATGACTCTCGAAGTCAGCGGCTACACGAGCGAAGTGGCGCAAACCGACAGCCGGCCGTGCGAAGCCGCGGATCAGACCGACATCTGTCGCCGCAAGGCCGCAGGCGAACTGATCTGCGCGAGCAACGTCTTCCCGCTCGGATCGCGAATCCACGTGGAAGGTCTCGGCACCTGTGTCGTCGCTGATCGAATGAACTCGCGGTACAAGGCCAACGTGGACTGGTACTTCGCCGACAAGCGCCTCGCGCGCAAGATCGGTCGCAAGAATCGCACGGTCACCGTCGTGTCCCGCTAACGCAACGCCCCGCAGACTCTTCCGAGAGTCGCGGGGCGTTGATCGTTGTGTATTGAACAGCAAAAAACGAAACTAGTCATCAAAACCGAGAAGCTCATGTAATCGCGCGTGAACTTCTTTTCGATATCGAGGCTCCAACGTTCCAAGCTTCCCAATTGCACACTTCGTGTCTAACGTTGAAAGTTTTGTGAGACAAAGAACAGAATCGATGCGTAACCCATTTTCCTTCGACTGCGAAACCGACACATCGTGCATCGATCTTCGAAAAAGATTGCTCGTAAGAAAGGCGATAATCATGTCGCCGCGCTTCTCGCTCACAAATAATACGAGTGCGGGGCGTACTTTTTGCCCTGAAAGATCGGAAAATGGAAATGGTGTTAGGATAATATCCCATCTACGCATATACCTCTTTCACATCATCCCTCGAATACAAATCTGGCTCGTCCTTTAAAAAATCGAAACTTGATGAGTTCGCGTTGATATTCGTAATGTCGCTCACACTTGGGTTGTAGTGCTCCGGAAATTTAATAATGATCGCGTCGTGGCGGTTATGCCGACCAATCACAAAAATCTCGTTTGAATGATTCACCTCGTCGAGAATATGTTTGATGTTTTTTCGCGCAACCGTTGCGCTAACAATCTTCATATGTACAAAATGTACAAAATTTTCATAAAACGGTCAAGGCCACAAAACACAACGCCCCGCCAGACTCTCAGGAGTCGAACGGGGCGTTGCGCATTTATACGAGGCGAACTTTGAACGCAACCAAACCTTTTTCATTCATCTCCCCCGGCGTGTAGTGGTTCATCAACTGCTGAATGAACTCGAGCTCGTTCGCGTAGTCGCCAATGTCGGCGAGATCGATCTTGTCGAGGAGCCGCTGCACACTCACGAACGGAACCTTCTCTTCGACGATCATCGGCAATCGTTCCTCAAGCTCTGGTCGCTTCATGAACACAATCTCATCCCCGACGCCAACGCATTTGCGCTTGTCATCGTTCAAACGAATCTCCCAGATCTTCTTCCCCGATTTCAAAAGCTCGAACGATTTTTTCTCCAAACGCATCACCACAGAGTTTGCCATAGCGACTTCGATTATACGTTAACTCGGAAGTGACAGACGTCGCCATCCTGTATTGTATATTCCTTTCCCTCAATCCGTAGTTTACCAGTATCGCGAGCACCGGCTTCCCCATTGCACGCAATGAAGTCGGCGTACGAAATCACTTCAGCGCGGATGAAATTCTTTTCAAAGTCCGTATGAATAACCGCGGCGGCCTGTGGCGCTTTTGTGCCAACCAACACCGTCCATGCCCGAGTTTCCTGCACGCCGGTGGTGAAGTAGGTGATGAGGTTCAACAGTTTGTAGCACTCACGAATCACGCGATCGAGTCCGGATTCTTTCAACCCAATATCGGCGAGAAACATTTTCGCATCCTCCTCGGACAGTCCCGCGATCTCCGCCTCGATCTTCACGGAAATTGGAATCGCCATGCGCGTTGAGCCGAGTGGCGACACCCAATCGGCCCGCGTCGCATCGGCCTCGTCCACGTTGACGACGTACAAAATCGGCTTCGCGGTAAGCAACGACATCGTTTTCATGAACAGCGCTTCATCGTCGGCAAACTCGACACTTCGCGCAAGCTCACCTTTGACGAGTGCGGCCCGAAGTTTTTCAAGCGCCGATGCTTGCGCAACAAGATCAGCATTCTTCCCTGCCTTCATTTTCCCCGTGACTGTTCCGAGCATTTTTTCGACGGTTGAAAGATCAGCCATCGCAAGTTCAAGCTCAATCACCTCAACATCGCGCTTCGGGTCGATCGATCCATCCACGTGCACCACGTTTGGATCTGGGAACGCACGAACGACATGAACGATCATGTCGGTTTCGCGAATGTTCGCAAGGAACTTGTTTCCAAGGCCCTCTCCTTTGTGCGCGCCTTTGACGAGACCGGCGATGTCGACGAACTCGATAGCTGTTGGGATCAATTTCGTTGTTCCCGAAATCGCCGCAAGTTTCGCAATGCGCTCGTCTGGAACCGCAACCGTTCCTACGTTTGGCTCAATGGTACAAAACGGAAAGTTTGCGCAATCCACCTGTTTCTTGGTGAGCGCAGTAAAAAGAGTCGATTTCCCCACATTCGGAAGGCCCACGATTCCAACGTTCAACATAAACAAACGTAGTTAGTCCCAAACTCAGTTCGTGACGAACTGAGTTTGTTTGCAAAGACGGATAAAACAATTCGCAAAAATTCTACCGTTCTTTTGACTATTCCGCAATTT
The DNA here is from genome assembly GCA_943354605.1 of Candidatus Uhrbacteria bacterium. Lineage (GTDB taxonomy): Bacteria > Patescibacteriota > Patescibacteriia > UBA9934 > UBA9934 > CAIKHN01. The sequence goes on from CALRCK010000001.1 coordinate 19,897, forward strand.
TCGGCTACGATTAGCCCTCCCTCTCAAGGGGAAATCGCGCACAACTCGTTCCTTCCGGAGGCCCGAAAAGCCATGATCAGCTCGCTCCTTCTCCTTTCCCTCCCCTCGGCCCTCGCGGGCGATCCCACCATCCTCCCGCCGAGCGCCGCGCCCGACGAGAGCCATATCGTCGAAGTCCGGCACACGAGCGACGTCCTCGGTGCGAGCACGATGGCCATCGTCCTCTCCTGCCAGCCCCTCGGGGGCGAGCTGGGGACGAAGATGGGCTACAGCTCGCCGACCTACGTTGCGGAAAGCGCCAAGCTCGCCGCGGCGCTCACCCCCCGCTCGGACGTTCAGACGATCGTCGTCATGAACAACCCGAGCGCCGAGGAAGTGACGACGTGGCTGAAGGACACGGCCTCCGTCCTCAACGGCGACACGTACCGCATGGTGATGATCTCCGTGGCGTGCCCGGCAACGGGTGGCGACACGGACGACGAACGGCTCCTCACCCGCGAGGTGACGGATCCGAACGTCGGGGGCCTGGCGTTCGCCGACCTCGCCGCAGGCATCGCCCCGCTCACGAACAGCAGCATCTGGCTGCTGGACGCGAGCCGCGACATCTCCGCGGCAGCCGGTGTGCCCACCTACGGTCCCACCGCCGACGACGTCGCGAAGTTCACCCTTCGCGACACCCTCGGGATCAGCTCCGGACCGTCGGGGCGATACGCGGGCGGTGGCCTTCTCGAGGCCGCAGCGGATGCAATCGCGATGAGCAAGGGGGCGAACCTCTCGCTCGAAGCATTCTTCTACCGCGGCATCAAGATGGAGGCGCCGACGCTGGAAATCACCACGTCCATGGGGCTCCTCCCCAACGACGCGTGGAACCAGAACATGTCGCGGCCGGTGTTCGTGGGCGGACCGCTCATCACGGTGCCCGTCGCCACGCTCCCCACGGACGGGCCCAATGTGCCGAAGAAGAAGTTCCCTCCCGGTTGCATCATGGCCGGAGCGGGAGTGCTCTCCCTCATCGGCACCGGCATCACCGCCGGAGCGGCGGGCAACTTCTACGACACGCTCGTCCTCTACAACAAGGAGGGCGGCGAGTCGCAGGCGGAGCTCGATGTAGCGGCGAACGGCTACCGTACGAACACCGGCCTGGCCATCGGCCTGGGTGTGCTCGGGTCGGCGGCGGTGATCGGTGGCACCACGTGGACCATCCTCGACCACGGTCACACCAAGGTCGAGATCGTCCCCACCGGCAACGGTGTGATGGTCGGGGGAACGTTCTAGTTCCGGTAACGTGATAGTGACCACGCCACGACGACGCAGCCCGGATCTCCGCAAGGGGACCCGGGCTGCAGTTCGTTTAGTGGCTAATATTAGCCATGTTTATCAATTTTCCACTTGAAAAAAGGTTATTTTTGTGCTATAGTTATATGTTGCCTTGGAGGAGGCGAAGCAGGCCCTGCGCTCCTCAGAACCGAAAGGTTATGGCAAGCGCAGGGCTTTTCCTTTCCTCATTCCCGGACAAACATCGTGATCATCATCCTCGCTTCCCTCCTCGCCTGCTCCGAGCAACCCGATGGCGATCTCGCACTCGAGATCAACGCGACGCCGGTCGAAGAATCCGCAGTGAACTTCGACTCCGCACCTGAGCCGTGGCGGCCCGAAACGACGGTCCAGCTCGACTGTCCGTGGCTCTCCCAAGAGCGAAACGCAGACGAGTCCACACTAAACTGCGGACCAACATCGCTCGTCATGGCCGCAGCGTGTATCAATCACACCATTCCGACCTACACCGACGTCATCGATCTCATCTCCTGGATGGACGAAAACGATGAAAGCTACGGCGGTGTGAGTGGTGACTACTCCGGATCAAACACGAACACCGTGCAGATCACCGATGCGGCAAATGCGTACTTCGACCTGAGCGCGGAACGGTTCTACGAGACCACCACGCTCAACGGCATGTACGACGACCTCGCAGACGGCGTGCCAGTGGTCATCGCAGTCCACTCCCAGGGCGACAACGCAACGGACGTGATGGCTAGTGGTGGTGGACACTTCATGCTCCTCGTGGGCATGACCCCAACGCACATCATCGTCAACGATCCCGGACCGTATAGCTCTGAACTCGGTGCGAACCACGAGTACACGATCGAATCCTTCGAGGAAACCTGGCAGAACGCTGGCGTTCGCTTCCTCTCGGAGTGATAAACGATCAACGACGACAGCGACCCGGCCTCTTCGGAGGACCGGGTCGCGATTCGTTTTATGGAGTTGTTGGTGCGTCGGGAAGGGTTGGAGATTCTTCGGTTGGGAGCGGATCGGGAATTGTTGTCGCCGCTTTCTTCCCCGCTTTCAGCTCATCAATCTTTTTCTGCACTGTTTCATTTGTTGGATCAAGTTTCGCGATGGTCTCGAGTTCAATAATCGCACCGTCGATATCTTTTTCTTGTTCGAGCACTGATGCCAAGTACCAATGTGCGTTGGCGAAGTTTGGTGAGATTGCGATAATGCGCTCAAGTTCCTGCTTTGCAACATCGTTCTTTCCCTGTCGCAAGTAGAGCAATGCAAGTTGGAGTCCAACCCCGACATCGTTTGGCGCAGAACCACGAACAATCTCCATACTCGCCACTGCTTCCGCGAGCTTTCCTTGCCGTTCTTGAACGAAGGCAAGGTAGTATCGTGCTTCGGCGTAGTCGGACTTTAACGCAATCGCCTTCATCAACGCATCGTTCGCGCTCTGCAATGCGGTATCTTGAGATGCTTTCGCTTGCTTCGCGACATCAGCATCGTCGCCATCCACCATTGGCGCAAGGAAATCCGCGAGCGCCAAGTATCCGCGGGCAGAATCTACACGATATCGTGGATTGTTTGGGGAAAGTGCAATTGCTTGGTCGTACGAAGCAATTGCGAACTGCGCAGCATCGGTAATAAGCGGAGACACCTCGCGATAGATATCGCCGCGAAGCTCCCAGTTCGTGACGTTCGTTGGACCGAGCTCTGTCGCACGAACGCCAGCATTCACCGCTGCGCCGATCAGAGATTTCACCACATCCGGATCTGCATGCGCGTCTTGCGCAACAGTAATCACTTTGTGCAGCAACGCACTTCCAAGATTTCGATAGTACAAATCACTCCAGCGGTTCGCGGTGGCCGCAGTATCAAGCTTTGCAATCACGTCGTCGATGTTACCGCCCTGACGGTCAATCGTTACTGCCTGTGCAAACGCAATTTCTGCGCGATACCGTGCGATCGTAGAGAACGACACCGTCAGCACAAACACCGCACAAAGAACAAAGGCGAATGCCGCACCAAATCCTGCGCGAGGCGAACGTTCGAATGCGAGTATCTTCCCCGCCGAAAGCGTTGAACGCAGCACAAGCGCCGTGAGCACCCACAACATCGTTATGAGTGTAAAGTTTTGGGGATACACAAACAATGCGGCAACCAACACCATCCATGCCGCAACGATGGGAAGCATTTCCGATGGCGCATTCCGGGTATACGTCCGAAGCGCACGAAACCCCAAAAACAGGAATGACGCCACAAGTGCAAGAGTTCCAAAAATTCCTATCGTTGAAAGAGATGTGAACGCCGCGGATGATCCGCGATCAAAACGCGTATCCCAAAATGGAGAAGGGTTCAGATCCGCGGAATGATACTTTGCAAAGACCATCGCAAACGTTCCTGAACCAGTTCCAAATGCCCATGCGCCGTCCTTCCACGCTGCCGTTGTGACGTCCCACGTGCTCTTTGCGCTTAAGGATACTTCGGTGGGAAACGGGCTTGCAACAACGCTCGGAAGCACCAAGAAAAATACCGATGACACACACAACAGCATGGGAAGAACGTATCGCCCTGGACGAGTAAGAAGCTCCGGCCGCACCGCAGCAAGGCCAAAAAGCACAATACTTCCAAACAATGCAAGGCCCCAAAGCACGCTGTAGTCAATCGCGAGCAGAGAAACAACGGTCGCCACTGTCGTCACAACCGTCGCAACGGTCTGCAGCACGATCTCGGATCGTTTGTGTGATGCATCGGACACAATCATCGCACCGCAACCAAGAATTGTCATGGCAAGCAAATATACCATCAGTCCGTTTGGTGTGCCGATAGTATTTGTTGGCAGACGTCCAAACGTGATGCCAAAAAATGCAGCCATTGCGCAAAGTCCGGTAATTGCCGAACCCAAAAGAGCAAAAAGAAGAATGCGGTGCTGTCCTCGGCTATCAAGAAGATGGGCACCCGCACCGGCCATACCAAGCATCAATGCAAGCGTAACGGCACTCGCATATTCTTGATTCGCTTGCCCAAAAAGACTGGTATATGGCTCGTGCGACAGTCCAGCAGAAATCGCAACGCACAGCAGCAAGACGAGAAATGGGATCCACAAAACGTCGGCGCGCAAGACGATACGACGCGAATACAGCGCCTCGCCAAGCCACGCCACGCACATCACCGCAACAATAATGAAAAAGAATGTTTGTTTGTTCACGTCCAACGGATCCACCGTCCATGGAAGCGCAAGAATCGGCGTAAGAAGCACCAGTGCCTCGAACGACTTCCGAACCAGCGTCCGGAGCATTCGCTCTGCATCAAAAACCATACGAGAAAATGTTATGGAGACGCCTCACCGCTCGACGCGTCTGTGCTTGGGGCAGAAGTGTCGGAACTCCCCGATACGTCTGGGGCTGGCGCATTAGAAACAACAGTATCAGATCCCGCATCGGAAGCGATTGATGCATCCACAACAGGGTCTGAAGCGACGTCCGGCGCGACGACATCTTCGGTTGGCGCATCCACGATCGGAACAATTTCAGGCGCTGAGGATCCCGAAGAATCTGATGGAGAAGACACGTCGGAACCAGAGCCAACGACCGGCGTCGGTTCTGAAGAAACCGTCGGAACCACAGGAGCAATCGGGACGACCGGAGCAACAACTGGCGCGTAGTCACGACGTGATGCAATCACCAACCAGTCAACAGAAACTCCGGTAGACGCTGCGCCAGATTCCGTAATCGAGAATCCATCGACGGTGCGATTTGTGACGTACAACGCTCCGGTTGCACCATATGGCGTGACAAGAGCGCGATAAGTTGGGTTTGTGTCAATAACATCGACGAATGATGGATCAACCTCCGCAAAGTGCACATCGGCATGGCCATTCATCAATGTCACGGTCCCCGAAAGCTGAACCGTCATCTGTCGCGATGTTGCGGCGTATGTTTCAACATCGGCCCCTTGCGCGGAACGGACAAGCTCAATCAACCGGCCCGACGTCACAAGATCACCATCGTTTTCCAAGCGCCATGTGCCATTTGCACTCGTCATCGATCCAATAGCAAGCAGCTGTCCGCCGTTAAAGTTCAATGTTCCTGCGGTATCGAAATTTTCAATATCTTGCGCAAGTTGAGAAATGGAATTCTCTGCCGCTGGCCCCTGCTCCACCGGTGCACCGCTGTAGTACGACACGTTCACATACACCACAACACTGCCCATTGAACCCGCGAATGATTCGGCGGCGTATCCAAGAATCGGCCCTGGCTCTGTTGCCTTCATGGCGTAGCCTGGATGCGTTGACGTTGTGAGCGGATCCCCGATATTGATTGCGCCATTTTCCGTGGAAACCAAGGTTGGTACACGGCCAGCAAGCGCAATGGGGTAATTCCCTGCACGATTTTCACCAGCCAAGAATCCTGGGCGCGTTGAAACAATGCCGGCAATCGTTCGGCTGTACACTTCTCCCGTTGAACGTTTTACCTGCTGACTTGCGTCGCCAAAAACGACAATTTCTCCCGGTGTTAGCACGTCAGGTGATGGGAACATTTCTGCAAAATCGTACGAACCCGTTGCCCAACCCGCGGAGTTGGTGCGCATGAAGTCGCCGCCGGAACCAGCCGAACCATCGTAATAAATGTATTTACTCTTTTGCGATGCGCCGCGATCGGAGGGATACAAACGACCAGCAATCGCGAGGTCTCCAGATTGATTCACCGATGCAACCTCCGTGCCGACGCCATTCGCCACGGACAATCGGTAATCATTCACCGCGCTCACCGCAGTCTTCAAAGACATCCCGACGGTTTGTGCCGATCCTCCAGACCACGCGGAGCCCCGAAGCGAAAGCGTACCAGAATCCACCGCAGTCGTTGTTGCCGTTGCCGCTGTGGTCGCCGCAATCGCCAAGCTTCCCGCGACTTGCGTTGCGGACCCGGTTGCCGTCAAGACGTCTCCACCGTACCACTGTGGCTGAACAAGAACCTTAATTGTTCCCTTTCCGCTTGAGAGCGCTTCAAGTGCAAAGCCGATGATACGCACCGGTCCATGGGCCTTTGCGCCGTATCCGGCAATCACCGATGACGTGGTAATTGGATCGCCAATCGCGATTGCTCCCTCGCTGGCGTTCACGTTGGTATCAATCTGCCCAACCATTCCCACGAGCGCCATTGAAACAGATGTCGCATCTGGCAAATTTCCAATAAATCCTGGCTTTGATGACATGACACCAACAAGATTGTGGTTCCCCGCATCGCATCGCTTCACGGACGATGGTGTTCCGGTATCGGAACACACCATCTCATAAAACGCGAGTGTTGGATCATTCGACGGGAAGTATTCAGCATAGTCAGCTCCAGCGGCACTGTAGGCGTTATCAGACAACACCGATCCATCGGTTTCAATAGCAAGCACAAGCTGTCCGCTAGAGCGAACCAACATAATATCGTCGTTGCTCGCGGCTTCAGCGGTTTCAAGAACAAGAGCCTGTCCGCCGATCGTTGTTCCGCCGGCGGCATCGGTCTGGTTTGCGGTGGTGGTTTGATAGAAATATCCCGCAACAGAATTTCCGCCGGCGGCATTCGAAACGTTTAGTCCAATACCGGTACTTGCAGTCACGTCTTGCTGCTGAATATCAAGAAGCTTTCCGGTAAATGTCGTTCCCGAAGCATCGTCACCTCGCAACACAATCAATCCCGTTCCACTTGTCAGGCTGTTCACGTTCATTGCTGCAGCCGCAACGGTCGTAATCGCAGACGTAAGGAGGAAATCATCGGTACCAGTTGTATCACCAAAGTGAGCGCTTCCGTGAGCCTCAATATCGTTTGAAACACCCAAATCTCCGGCCGCATTCGCGATGGTCATCACGTCTGCGCCGTTATCAGTGTCCACCTGCACCAACGCTGCAGAAAAATATCCTGCATAGTTTGCCGTTGCACCTCCGCTTGCCGTTGCATACACCCCGTATCGCGTTGCCCCTTCATTCACGTTCGTAAACGAGCCGCCGTACCCGGTCGTAAACGAGCCGCCGCCCGCCAAAATTTCCCCGCTCACTGCGGCGCCCTTTGTAATAGTGCCTTGCGAAGCCAGAACTGTTGAATACGAACCATAAACCGCAGCGACCGTCTGTGAGCTATCGTGTTGGGCGGTAAAATTTCCGCCAGCCAAATAGCCTCCGGCGTTTACCGCAGTGGCGTTCGTAGATTGGTTGTAAACAATACCGGTTACTCCAACGCCTGTATTTAATACGGCGCCAACAGCTGCGAGATCCACCTCGCCAATAGCTCCAAGAATGGAACTGCTCGAACCCGCGCCCGTTGCTCCGCTGTACGAAATCGTGCTCCCTGCCCCAACGAGGGTAAGGCTTGTTGCCGCAGCCGATGTTCCGTTGGCGGTGAGCGTGTTGTTATTCATGGTGTAGCCTCCGGCCGACAATGTACTCTGATCAAATGTGTAGCTTTCGGAAATTTTTCCACCGCTATAAGTGAATGTGTCGGAATCTGCAAAAGAAAGCTTTCCGGAATTCGTTGCGTCTGAAGCAAAAAATGTAATGCCGGGATCGTTCACGTCGTTTGCTCCGTCGCCAACGCGAACGGAATTCGTTGCCTCTGTAACGGAAAATGCCGCCGTTGTGGTGCTATTTCCGACAGCAAAATTATCACCAGAAGTTACGTACACCAGACCACTTACATTTGGATTCAATGAAATATCTCCGCCGGTCGATCCAATCGAAATCGGCGATGAAGACGAAATCCCGCCGCCATTCACCGAAAGATCGCCGGCGCTTACAATATTTCCGCTTCCTGGGGCCACGGAAAAGTTCGCGCCACCAACCGTGAGGTTATTGGTGGTGACACCAAGACCCGCAGTGGCGTCGATGTTTCCACCAAACGTCACCTGACCTGTACTGCTGAATATAAGTGCACCTGTTCCAAGAACAGTGTAATCAAACGCGCCAATATTCAACGACGTTGCCGCATCGAGCGCGAGCACATCGGAAAGTTCAGTGTAATCAATACAATCGGTGCATGAAAAATCTGCAGCCGCGACGGCACCCCCAAAACTTGAATCCCCTTCTGCATCCACGGAAAACTTGCTCGCCCCGCTCACCGCAACACCGAGCAACGTTTCATTCGGCACAACAACTCCAGAAGCAGGATTAATGTAGAGAGAACCCTGAGAAACCCCTGCACCCTGAGGAGATCCCGTCAACACAAGATTCCCACTCGCATCCGTCACCGGAACCACTTGTGACGTTGCGCCGACTGAAGAGGTATCGAACCCATCAAGTGCATCCGAATTCATCGCATATGGCGCCGAAAGCATCGCTTTTCTAGGGGTGAGTGTTTCACCGTTCACGATAATTTCAAGAAAGACGCTTCCATTGTTTGAAAACACCGTTGCGGGAATGGTTGCATATGCCGGTGCGGCGGACGCGTCACCGAGAGCCTCAGAAAACAATCCTGACGTTAGGGCAACCGTTCGTGCAACAACAGAAGCACACGACGAAGAGCTATTGGACCACAAACACGTTCCACCACTCGCCGCCGTATACAGCGCAAAAGAAATAGTCGCCGTCGCATCAGACACCGGTACGCCGTTGCTGTTCAATAACCGGCCTTGATACATGATGATCCTTGGCGGAACAGCCGCAGCCTGCACGCGAACGAGTCCGGCGTATCCCGTTCCAACCAATACACACGCAAACACAAAGCTCGCAAAGAACCGCTTTGCGAGTGCGCGGATGGTCTTCGCCGAACAACCCTCCCTCCTCATAATTGCTTTGTAGGCGTCAACGGAACGTCGATAGCAATAGCATCGGGCTCTGTTTTCTGCCGATAGTCGATTGGCCGAATAATATGTTGATCGTATCCGTCCTTATCTGTTCGAACGAAGTACTCATTCGGACCAACAAGGAAACTATACCGACCAAGCGTATCGGTCAGCGTCGTCTCGACGAGCTTATTATACTTCGGTTCAAAGAGTCGTACGACGGCGTTGCCCACAGGACGACGATTCGATGCATCAAAAACAATTCCCCAGCCGCGCGGACGACGTGGCTGTGCCAAACGCCAGAAAAAGAGGAAAACCAGCACTTGCATCATCGCAAGAACCATCGTGAGGATTGAAGGCGAGAAAAACCACACACCAAGCGACAACACAACACCAGATAGCGAAAGGCCAAACTGAAGTTTTCGCAGCAGTCGGATTCGTTCAATGCCCTTTTGCGTATGTTGCGCACCAACTTCCGCTGGATCGAGCGGAATATTTGCAGCAATTGTTGCGTCCTTCTGTGTCACTTCGATAGTCTGACCACTGTATACGTCAAGAAAAACGCCGTCATCTTTCACATCGTGCAAATAGGCGCTTGGAAACGTGAATCCGTTTTTTGTGACCGTCATTCGGTACTGCCCAGGATTCGCAATAAAGAAATACTTTCCTTGTGCGTCGGTAACCATTGAACGAATGAGTCGATTATTCGCAACATCATACAACCGCACCGTCGCAAGGTCGACCGCCACTTTCGTCATCGCGTTGTACACGATACCGAACGCCTTACGCTTTCGGCGGGCAAACAGAAGGAACGGCGACGTCACCAAGAATTGAAGGTACGACAAAAGGTTGAACGACGACGCAAGAACAACGGCTGTGGTTGCGGCAGCAACAGTCGCAACAGGAATTGCGACATCAACCGCCTGCTGAACTTCAGGGAGTGCACGAATCTCCTCAATCGCTGCAGCAACATTTGCAACGGTTTGCACAAACGATTCTGACGGAGTGGCTGCGACGGGTTTTGTTGCCGGCTTCGATGGAGTCTTCGCTGGAGTCGACGGCGTAACCGGTACCGATGGTGTGCCCCCAACTCCCAATGCCGGAGATTCTGGTAGCGTCGGGGCCCCTTCTTCTTCAGGAACGTTAATCGCCTCACCACCAGACGTTGATAGTGAAGATTCTTCCGGCACAGACGTCGTTCCACCGCCGCCGGACGATGACGACTCCGATGATCCTGATGTTCCTCCCGACGTCGTTCCACCGCCGCTGGATGAGGATGACGCGCTTGGTGTTGAAGATTCGGTTCCGCCGCTGGTTGTTGGGGTTTCAGTTCCAGAAGTGGGGGTTTCTTCCGTTGGCGTCTCCGTTGGTGTTTCAGCAGGAGTTTCCGTCGGAGTTTCCGCTGGTGTCTCTACCGGCGTCTCCGTTGGTGTTTCAGCAGGAGTTTCCGTTGGTGTCGTCGTGCCACCGCTGGAACTTCCGCCACCAGACCCACCACCACCCCCGCCACTTCCACCGGCCGCAGGAACCGTTGCACGAACCGAGGCGCCGTCGTTCGTTGACGTTGCAAGAATGACCGAGCCCGAAATATTACTTGTTCCAGTAATCGCGACAAACCACGATCCCACAGAGTTCGGATTCGTAATGCGCTGAGTTCCGGAACCAGAGGCAGACGCATTCGTTCCAATTTCGATAGTCACCACACTGCCGCTCGCGATGGCTCCGCCGTCGCCCGCGCAAACCGTCATGGTCACTGTTTGGCCGGAAACAACAACAGACACCTGCTCCGTCCCGCTGCAATTCGCTGCCGTCGTCAAATCCACACCGTCGTCGGCAACATCAACGTCGTCTTCCGTTTCTGATGACAACGTAAAGGCGAGTGGGAACGTGATAGCCATGGTCTGCCCATCAGAAACAGCGTCGGCAAGCGTCATGATGAACTTATGATTTGAACTGGCAGAAATCTGTGTTGACGACACTTGATCCGTCACATCGGTCAGCGTAGACGCGAACACTGGATGCGCAAAGCCGGCCGTCAACACAGCAAGAACGATATACACCACGTTGTAAAAAGTCCTCCTCATGAAATACGTCGACGAACGAAAAATCCTACCCCTCCGAATATCGCAAGTCCGAGAGCGATCAACGGCCACCACCGCACACCGACATCGATATCGTCACACGAACGTTCACCAAGTTGCGTATCGTCGATGTGATACGACAGCGGACCGATCGCCCACCACGGGACAGCTGGCAACGACACGCTCCATGTACGAGTTTGCCCGGATGAAACCCGATGAAACAACGGATTACTCGACGATGTCCCAAAACGGAATCCAAACATTCCGCGAAGAACAATCGTACCGTTGTCATAAAGTATACCTTGCCCGTCGTTCGTGAGAGAAAGATTCGCGGTGCCCGATGCGGTCTGGGCAAACAACACACAAGAACCATGGGGCGTAACATCACCAATCGTTACAAAAACAAGCGTTGCAGCGCCATGAACCAATGATATTTCCCCGGGAAGCTTTTCTGCAGCAACAACAGCAAGCGTCAATGCCTGTGGCGTTGTGGTTGATGGCGGTTGAATCGTCAGCACAATTGGAACCGATGCTCCAGGGGAAACGAAAACCGATGAATCCGGGAGCGCTACCCAAGACGCCATATCCGAGGAGAGATTTTGCAGTTGCGGCTGCTCGACGCCAGGCTGAAACGATGCGGAAAAAAGAAGGAGAGAAAATTCCTTATCTGTTGCACCAGTATTTACTATAGGGATTTCAACGCTCGACACCTCACCTGGCTGAACAACAATATCTCGTGTTGCAGGAAGCGAGGCAGCAAAAACCGACATTGGAAACCAAAGAACCATCAGTGCCGCGCCAAGCACCCAGCAATGCATCGTGGTACGAAAACGATTGGTCATGGACACATTGTACCCGAAACACAAGCTCGCCGCGCACTATTCACGAAAAAACCTTAATAATCTCCAACAAAAATCGCCGTGAGCGTTTGCGCGTAACTTCCGTCGTGCTGCGCAACAGCGATCGCGGCTTTCAATGTCAGAAAACCGCTCGTGCTAAAAGACGACGCAGAGGTGCTCCCCACCAATGCGGGCGCAGTGGAAAACGCCGTGTCTTGTGTATCGAATGTTGATGTTGCAAGCGTGGTATCGGAAGACCGCGCACCGTATTCGCTATCACCAGCAGTCACATTACCATCAGAAACTCCGGCCAATGTATACGCGCCAGATCGAAGTTCGCCATCGGTAAATGCGTACACGCCAAAACCTTGGGTAACATCCGCAGAGGCAACCCAACCAATAATCTGTGTGGAAACGGTAGATGTTGAAAGTGTTCCGAGCGCGCTTGATGCCGTTTGCGACATGCGATACACCACGTCGTTTGATCCATCAATCGTCGGAATGGATCCAGAGTATGAAGACCGAATCGTGATATTAGAGCCCACAATTCCGGAGATCTGACCCATTGCCGATACTTGCGATGCACCTTCGTTCTGAATAATAACAATCCAATCGTCAACGGAAAAACCAGCGGCAGTCGTCACCGTCACGGTGTTCGATGCAAAGGCCGTTGCGGCAACCTGCGTACTTTTATCCTGTACATATGGAACAAAATCAACAACAGGATCGTACACTCCGGCACGGAAACCTTGATCGATACTGTAACTTACTGACGTTGTCCGCGCTCCAGCAGCAGATCCCCCAACGCTGTCGCGCAGTCCGTAAGAGGTCGACGAGCTCGATCCGCCACCTCCCGAGAGCTCATCCCATTGAATCTGATAGTTTGTGGACGACATCGCCGCGAAGGCGATATTCGAATAAAGCGCAAAGAAAAGCGCTAATGTTAGCGAAATACTTTTTTTCCACATTATGTCCATATCACTATCATACACGATGTTGAACACAAAAAGGCGTCAACAGAGTGCAAAAAACTTGGCTAACTTCTATAAACTGTGGATAAAAGCTGGATAACTCTGTTTATAAACCTCTACAAGTTCATACTTCATGACTTGCATAGCCTAGCGTTGACATTTATACCAATCGAAATTATCGCTTATCAACAGGAAAATCCACAATCCAAAATGTTTCACGTGAAACATTTTGAGTTGTGAAGATATTTCCTTTCCATTCAGATCCAAAAAACCCCTCAGTTCTACGAGACTCGCTTCGTTCAGTATTTATAGCCAAGTCCATAAATTGTTTCACGTGAAACAATTTCGAACTAAACATCAAGAACAAGACAACGGTATTGCCAAAACAATAAAACTCACAAATATAATAGATCGAACAAGCCAACATCTTTCGGGCAAATTTAATGGAGAAATAATGAAAAATACAAAACACTGTCATTTGCGGCTAGCTCGGTATACAAAAAGAGTTGAACCAACTACAAAACGCCGTCATTTGCGACGAATTTAGGTGCGCGGCGAGCGAAGCTTTTGAGACGCACTTTCTGGTACGTTGAAAAAGTTCGCGATGCCGCAAGCCTAAAGTCGGCCAAATGCCGGCGTTTTGTGGTGGACCTGAGCGGATTCGAACCGCTGACCTCTGCAATGCGAATGCAGCGCTCTACCAACTGAGCTACAAGCCCAGAAAACCGGCCCAAGTTCGCCATCTACGGCGTCAGATTTCTCCGGTCCTCCTCACCGTACACATGAAGTACGCCTCGTCGGTCCTCGAAATCTTCCTTGTATATGACGAACTTAGCCAGTTTTCCGTCAATTCAGTTTCGTTTTTTAAATCACTCCCAAATTGTTTCACGTGAAACAATTTTATTCCTGAATACCATTGGTCATTTAAACAGCGAAGTGCTAGGAGCCGCGAGGAGCGAAGCAAGCTGTACATTGACGTACAGCGCGCGAGCACCGGAGCGGCGACACCGCAATTCGTTGTTTAAATGACCAATGGTGACCTCGGCGGGAGTTGAACCTGCAACCTTGTCCTTAGGACGGACCTGCTCTATCCAGTTGAGCTACGAGGTCATGCTGAAACTCCCACATTTGGTCTATTTTTGGCTCGCATCATCGCAAAACCTCCTCACCGTACACGCGAAGTACGCCTCGGAGGCTTTGCTCGACGCTCACCAAAACTAGCCTCAAATGTGAAAGTTTCAGATTCACCAAACAGGAACGTTCGTTAACTTCAAAACGCGTCAGCTCACATGTGTCGTAAAATATATTCTCAATTTGTGATATACTATACGAACGCGAAAGAAGTATACGTATCGCTCCAATATCGCGTCAATGAAAATCTATGGACACATCTACATCGTTTGTCCTCATTATCGGTTTTAGCGCAGTCATTGGACTACTTTTCTGGTTTCAAAAACGCAACGGCGGCGATTCTGTGGCGTCGCAAAATCTCTTGAACGAAATCGCCCGTATTCGCGAAGAATTATTGCGCGCAACAACAGAGCAGCGCCAAGAAGTCCAAATAAAACTCGATCGGGTGAACGATCAACTCTATCGCGGACTCGCCGATTCGCAGAAGACGCTCCTCTCGCAACAAGATCTCGCGCAAAAAAATATCAGCGCACAGTTTGCAGAGACATCGAAGATCATTCAGGCCGTTACCGAGAAGCTGACTACACTTGATGCAACAAATAAGCAGGTTCTCGATTTCTCATCGCAGCTCAGAAACCTTCAAGATATTCTTAAAAATCCAAAGCATCGCGGTATTCTTGGAGAATACTACCTCGAGACGCTCCTCAAGAACGCAATGGAGCCGGGAAGTTACGCAATGCAGTATCGCCTCGGCAAAGATGAAGCAGACAAAGACCTTATCCCCGACGCAGTCGTCTTTGTGAAAGACAAAATCATCCCAATCGATTCAAAATTCTCGCTTGAAAACTACAATCGCATTTCAGAAACCGACGACGGAACCGAGCGCGAACGCTTGGAAAAGCTGTTTGTAAACGATTTGAAGAATCGCATTCTCGAAACATCAAAGTACATTCAACCCGGAAAGGGAACAATGGACTTTGCATTCATGTTCATTCCACACGAAGCGATTTATTATGATCTTCTCGTGAACAAAATCGGCTCTACACAAGAAGATAATGAAAATCTTATCCAGCGCGCCGCAAGTAAATATCACGTCATCATCGTGTCGCCAACGTCGTTCCTCGCATACCTTCAAACTGTTCTCCAAGCTCTGCACGCGATGAAAATCGAGGAGAAGGCTCAAGACATCATTAAGCGTGTCGCCGACCTTGGAAAACACTTTCGAACATATGCGGAATACCACGGAAAGCTCGGCAACGCCGTCAGCACCGTCGTAAACCAGTTCAACAACTCGAGCAACGAGCTCAAAAAGATGAGTAAAGATGTTGTAAAACTTACCGACGGTCCGGCAGAAGATATTATCGAAACCGCAACAATTGAGCGTCCATTTATTGAGTAGCCAAAACAAAAATCGCTCCGACGAAATGTCGGAGCGATTTTTTGATGTTACTTCTTTGCGACTGCCGCCTTGTTCAGGGCGAGCATGGTGCGCGACTTTACACGAGCTGCGGTGTTTGCTTTGAAGACATGCTTCGTTACCGCCTTGTCCATTGCCTGGTCCAATTCACGGACGAGCTTCTGCGCGTCTTCGATCTTTCCTGCGTCCAAAAGCTTCCGGAATGAGCGACGCATTGTATCGATGTGACCCTTCACGTTTGCATTGCGAACGGCGCGAACGCGGCTCTGATTCAATGCTTTCTTTGCATTTCGAAGATTTGGCATAATTCCGTAAGGAAACATTCAATAAGAATGAGCGAATATTAGCGGAATCTTCATTTCGCGTCAAGCATTGCCGCGACCAATCGATCGACGGCGACATCTGGAGCAAGGCCTCGTTTCATTGCAAAATCAAGATCCGAGGCCAATCCGTGCCACTCCTTCATTCGCTCAAACGACCGACGACGAGCCTCCCCCAGGACTTTTTGCGCCACGAACGGGTGTAAACCCAGAGCATTTGCGACGTCTTGCTTTCCAACATTCGGCGATTCGTCACACAGTGATCGAACCTGAAGGAGTAACCGAATCTGCCGCATAAGCATGCCAAAGAGCGGAAATTCATCAGCTCCGGCAACGCGTTCCTCGTGCAACTTTTTTAGCGCAAACGATGCCCGATCTGCGCTCATTGCATCCATCAGCGCAAAGATATCCTCTCGATATTCACTCGAAACAAGTACACGAATCATGTCTTCCGAAATTGGCGCGTCACCCGCATATGCCGCAAGCTTTCCAATTTCCGTTTCCAGTCTCCACGAATCGTTCCCAACGCGGTCGACGAGCGCGGTAACAACGGCCGGAACCATCACTGCTCCGCGTGCTTTTGCCCGATTCATGATCCATGCTTGGAGTTCCGATCCCGAAAGCGCTGGCAGCGGGTAGTTGTGGACCTCTTTCATCGCCGAAACGCGTTTCCACAACTCCGTCTTCTCAACTTTTTCTTTCGACGACGCATCGACAAGCACCAAAATCGTCGATTCCGGGACACGCTCGAGCACTGCGATCCACGGTTCTGCATCCGGTTTTGTGGTGACGGTCGAAAATATCCCATCAACACGGACCATTCGCTTCGCGGAAAGAAACGGCGACGCCGCAACGGCCTCCGCAATACGGGCCACATTCACATCGTCCTTCTTTGCAAACACAAATTCGTCGATATTCATCCGCGTTGGATCGAATTTCTCCGCAAATTTCTCGACAAACTCCCGCGACCGTTCCTTCACGCGAAAGGCGTCGTCACCATAAACCAGCAAGATCATAAATTATTCCATGTCGCCCCAAGAATTCGCGGTGTCTACATCAACAACGAGCGGAACATCAAACTGCGCAATCGACGCCATAATCGATCGAACGCGGGTTCCGAGCTCTTCTGCGTCCGATTTCTTCACCTCGAACACGAGCTCATCGTGAACCTGCGCGATCATTCGTGCGTCGAGTTTCGACGTTCGGAGGCATTCCGCAACGGCATTCATCGCCATCTTGATGATATCAGCCTGTGTTGCCTGAATCGGCATGTTAATTGCCATGCGCTCTGCAGCGGCGACAAGTTGGGGCATGTCAGAATTCACATCTGGCAAGTACCGGCGACGTCCGAAAAGGGAAGTGACAAATCCATCGACATGAGCCTGAAGTTTTGTCGCATCAAGATACGATCGGATTCCTGGATGCGCCACAAAATAGCGATCAATGAATTCTTTTGCCTCTTCGAACAGCACATTCGCGCTTTTTGCCAATGCACGTGCCCCAATACCGTAAAGAATTCCAAAATTGATTGCCTTCGCCGCGTATCGCTGTTCTTTTGTCACATCGTCCTCGTCAATACCCCACATTTCTGCCGCAGTGCGCTTATGAATGTCTGCGCCGTCCGTAAATGCCTCAATGAACGATCGGTCTTTCGCGATCGACGCCGCCAGCCGAAGCTCAATCTGCGAATAATCGGCGCTCAATAATACGCATCCTGGCGCGGCAACGAATGCTTTTCGAATTTCGCGTCCAAGATCAGAACGAATCGGAATATTCTGCAAATTCGGATCAGAACCCGACAGTCGCCCGGTGGCCGCAACACACTGGTTAAATCGCGCGTGAATTCGTCCGTCGGCCTGAACCAATTTCGGTAATGTGTCCGCGTACGTCCCTTTCAATTTTGCGAGTTCACGATATTCCGAAATCTTGTTCACGATTGGATGCGCGTCGACGATCTTTTCAAGCTCTGGTGCCGCGGTCGAAAAACCGCTCTTCGTTTTTTTGATTCCTTTCGTTGGAATCGCAAGGTCAACAAACAACACATCAGCAAGTTGCGATGGGGAGTTGATATTGAATTCACGCCCGGCATCCGCATGAATTGATTTCGTAAGCTCTTGCAAGCGATCATCGAATTTCTTCGACAATGTTGCGAGATGCTTGCTATCAACCGCGAATCCATCTTTTTCCATCATGAACAGCACAGGAATCAACGGCATCTCAATCTCATCGGCGAGCTTTTTCATTCCCTCATCGTCGAGTCTCCGATCAAGCATGGTCGCAAGCGGCAACAACGCGCCGATCATGTCCTGCGCACTCGCATCAACCGAAATCGAGGCACCGATAACGGACTGAACAATATCGCGATACCCAAATTCGCGATCACCCGACGCTAAAAGATACGCAGCAACCTGTGTATCAAAGAACGGACGACGAAGAACATGCTCGAGATCGATCCCAAGATCATCGAGAATGTGCAGGGCTGCCTTACTATCGTGTGCCACAATCATCTTCGCCTTGCCGATCGTTGCAACAACGTTTTTGAGATCATCAATGCTCGGATCATTGATCGACACAACATTTCGACCGTCAGTAATCGCGATGGCAGCAATCGATCCACCAAAAAGATCTTTTTCCTTTGGCTGGATGACGACACCGATCCGATCCAGCTCGAGATCGGCCAGTGATCCTGCAGGAAGCGAAGCGTGACGCTTCGACGAGCTCTTAGCCGACACAGTAGTCTTCACAATCGGCCCCTCGGAACTCGCCTTCTCGTCCTTTCCCTCGTACTTCTTCAATAATGTTTTGAATTCGAAATCGCGAAGGATCGGAAGCAATTCATCGAGATTCGGCTTCTGCGTCTTTGCATTGTCTCGAGAAAAGCCCTTCAATGGAACATCGCGGACCACGGTAACCATTCGCTTCATCTGCGCCGCATGCGTTTCCTGATCCTCAAACTTCTTTGCAAACTTTTCTGGAAGATCGCCTCGTTTCATCGCGTCGAAGATTCCATCCACCGTTTTATACGCGTTGATGAGCTCGACTGCACCCTTCTCGCCGATTCCGCGAATGCCAGGAAGGTTGTCCGACGTATCACCGACCAATGTTTTGTAATCGATGAGTTGCGATGGCATCAATCCGTAACGCTCCTTTACCGCAGCGGCATCGTAAACCTTCGTCTGCGAGAGTCCCTTTACGAAAAACACGACCTGCGTCATTGGCGACACAAGTTGTAACGCATCCAAATCTCCGGTCACAATCAGTGTTTTCACGCCATCAGCCTCGTTCATTGCGCTGATCGTGCCCAAAATATCGTCTCCTTCAAATCCTGGAGCAGAGAGTGATGGAATTCCGTATGGCTTCAACAATTCCTGGATCATCGGAATTTGATCGTACAATTCCTGCGCCTTTTTCTCTCGCGTTGCCTTATACTCCGCGTATTCTTCATGACGAAAGGTTCCTCCCGGCAAATCCCACGCAACGGCCATGAAATCCGGCTTCAGCTCTGCCCGCATTTTCTCAATAACCATCGCAAAGCCGTACACGGCGTTCACCACACGACCGTCCTGCGTTGTGAGTGGCGGAACCGCGTGCCACGCACGGTGAAGCAGAGCGTTTCCATCCAAGATTAAAAAGGTCTTTTGCGCAGTCGTCATATTGTGCAAAGTGTATCGGAAATTCCCCGAAAACGAAACCGAGGCCCCAGCGCGTGCTGAGGCCCCGTTCGTGGGAGTCGCCGAGGAGTTGAGGCCCCGGCGACCGTGTCGCTGTGCCGCCCGCGAGCCGAAGCTACTGCGAGGCGATCTGGTCGGCGATGAAGCCGGCCGTGGACTGGCGCGTGACCGTGTAGGTCTCGACGGCGTTGTCGCCCGTGTCCACCGTGCGGGAGATGAACACGAGGTTCTTCCCGTCGTGGCTCGGGGTGACGTAGTCACCGTCGAACTCCTGCATGGCGACCATCTCGAGCGTCTGCTTGTCGAGGAAGAAGATCTTCGGCTTGGTGTCGCCGTCGGTCTTCTGGACGTAGGCCCAGACCTCGGTCTCCTTGCCGGCGACGGTGATCTTGGTCGCGCGGGCCATCTTGACGCCGAAGCCGATGGCCTCGATCTTCGTGGCGCCATCGTCGATCGCCTTCGTGTCGTCGCGGAGGTTGGCGAGGAGCTTCTCCGTGGGGAGGAGGATCGCGTTCCCGTCCGCGTAGACGAGCGACATGACGCCATCGATGGTGTAGCCCTGGAGCTTCGCGCTCACCTCGAAGGACGTCTTGTAGCCGTCCTGGTCGGTGTCGATGAAGATGATCGCCGTGTCCTTGTCGAGCTCGGGGTCGCCGAGGGCCGAGAACTTCACGTCGCGGGCGTTGGCGTAGTAGCCCTCGAGGCCGATCGCGATGTCCGAGAGCTCGTCGTCGTTGATCTCGCCGAGGTTGCCGGTGGGGGTCTGCATGGAGACGAGCATGGCGGGCTCGTTCGCCTCGGAGAAGACGGCGACGTCGAGGAGCTCGGTGAGGCCGTCGCGCTCGGGCCCGTTCACCTTGTCCAGCTTGTGCCCGATCTTCCCGTCCGCGTTGCGCCCGATGGCGTGACGGGTGAGATGCTCGGGGAGGCCGTTCTCGGCGATGAAGGCTTCGCGATCGGTGCGGAGACGCTCGTTGAAGAGCGCGAGGATGGTCAGCATGGTCTTGTCACTCTCTGGTTGGATCACAAACCGGCATCGTGGCCGGCCCCGTCGACGAACCCGGAATGGGCCGTAAACAGCGGGGCGTAATATGCCTTACGGCAAAAATCGTGTCAAGCATTAGCCAAATTCTCCTTTCCAAAAGTCCAAAAGAATGCTAAAGTCTCACCGCGTTCTGCGTAGATTTGCGCTCCGGTAGCTTAGTTGGATAAAGCAGGGGACTTCTAAGCCCAAGATCGGTGGTTCGATTCCACCCCGGAGCACCAGTCTTTGCAGAAACCAAACAAAAAACCTCCCGAAAGGGAGATTTTTTGATGGGGCGATTAACGGGGATCGAACCCGTGTAGCCGGGACCACAACCCGGTGCTCTACCATTGAGCTATAACCGCCATGATGGTTTGCCGAACGGACGGTAAAATATCACACTAAACTGCTTCGATCAAGCATTGGTGCCACTCTTCCCATGAAACTTTGAATAGACTCGCTTCAATTCCTTGTCAGTAATGTGCGTATACACCTGAGTTGTTGTAATCGACTCGTGGCCGAGGAGGGACTGGACCGATCGGATGTCGGCACCGTTCCGGAGAAGATCGGTGGCGAAGGTGTGGCGAAGCGTATGTGGGGTAACAGCCTTCGTGATTCCAGCCATACGCGCATACCGATCGACGATGCGCTGAACGGAACGCGCTGTGAGTGGAGCGGGGGATTCCACATTATGACGAGCGCGGTCGTGGCGAACAAAGAGATAATCTGATACATCGCGGCGTTTATCGAGGTACGTCTTTAACGCCCGCTTCGCGTCGTCGGCGAGAAAAACCACGCGGTGCTTGCTACCCTTTCCCTTCACCGTGAACTCGTCCCGCTTCAAATTCACCTGATCGATGCGGAGCCCGGCACACTCGGAGACTCGAAGTCCGGTCGAAAACAATAGTTCGAGAATCGCCTTGTCACGAAGGCCAACCAACGAATCATCACCTTCTGGACCAGTAAGAAAACGTTGCAATTCCTCTGGTTCGAGAAATGTGACGTGCCGCGAGCCCTGCTTTGCGAGCTCGATTTTATCCGCCGACAACGTCTTAATGTCGCGCTTCGCTAAATACTTCAAAAACGCGCGCAAGGCGATGAGATGATAGTTTTGCGTATTCTTTTGCAGCGATTCCTCGTCACGGCCCGCGATATCGCGGTTCAAATACAATCGATATTTCCGCACCATTTCCAGCGAAATCCCCCCCGGATTTGGCCACTTTGCCCATTCGGCAAATCGATGGAGATAAAACGCATAATTCTTCGTCGTCTTATCGCTCCGACCCCGTTCGATTTCGAGGTACTCACAAAACTCTCGCATTAAATCCTTGAGCGCCTTTGCCATATTTCGCCATCATACCAAATTTTTGCGACACAT
>CALRCK010000001.1:41867-84253 GCA_943354605.1 Candidatus Uhrbacteria bacterium
ACGCCGCGCGTCCGACCGTTCGAAGCCCGTCTGGGCCTCACGGTCCGGACGCGCTTTCGCTTTTTGGAAAAATCTTGCCTTTTCTCCTCACTTCAGATACGCTTCTCCTCGTTAATACCCTCCGTTTTCCTTGGTTTTGGGGCTGAGCTCCCTTTACTCAGGTGATCGGCTAAATTTTCAAGACTATGCTCGACAAGTCCGCCAAGGAAAAGCTCATTAAAAAGTTCCGAACTCATGATTCGGACACCGGTTCCCCACAGGTGCAGATCGCCATTTTGTCTGCCGAAGTGAAGGAGCTGACCAAGCACCTCAAAACCCACCGCAAGGACTTTAGCTCCCGTCGTGGTTTGGTGAAGAAGGTTGCAGAACGCCGACGTTTGCTGAAGTACTTGGAGCGCGAAAACGCTACCGCGTACGCAGAACTCATCGAAGCGCTTGGTTTGAAGAAGTAATACAACATCCCGTACGTCTCGTCGTGATACGATGTGGACGTGCGGGATTTTCACTATTTATCTGCGGCACTTTTTTCGCCGCCAATCTATGCCACTTATCGATACCTCCACCCGCCGCGTCGGCGTTTTCATCGACGTTCAGAACATGTACTACAGTGCGCGTAACATTTACGGAGCAAAAGTAAACTTCGGCGCCATCGTCAAAGCTGCAGTTGGCAACCAAAAACTTATTCGTGCGATCGCGTATACGATTTCGACGAAAACCGGAGAGGAGCGCCCGTTCTTCGAAGCCCTTCAAGCGATGGGCATCGAGCTCAACACCAAAGAACTCCTTGAATACGACAGCGGACACAAGAAAGGGGACTGGGACGTGGGAATTACGATCGACGTCGTTCGCATGCTCGACATGGTGGACGTTGTGGTGATGGTTTCCGGCGACGGCGACTACTGCGCGCTTGCCGACTATGTGAAGAGCCGCGGCCGCATTTTCCACGTCGTTTCCTTCCGCGAATCCACGTCGTCGAAGCTCGTAGAAGTCGCCGATATCTACACGAACCTCTCGCAAGACAAAAAAGCGTTCCTCATTGGCGGAAGCAACAACCATCGTTCGCCACAGCATCACCTTTCGTCTTCTACCGATACGTTCGACGACGTCATCGCCGAGCAAGTTGCCAATAAAGCAATCGAGGTGCCAAAGAAGGAGCCGGTCGAGCGCGTGAATCCAAAACAGACGAATATTCTTACCGCTCCACCTATTACAGCGGTTCCAATCGCGCCGATTCGTTTCAACAAGAAGCCCGAGGCTCCGGCACAAAACAAACCACAAGGTCGTGGTCGCCCACGCAAGCCACGCCCCAATCCAAACGTTCCACAGCTTCCAATGAATGCGTAATTACCGAGGTCGAAGAACACCCTTCGACCTCATACATCACTCATTCATAACCGAGTCCGGCATTGGACAGCGAGTACTTCATCGCCATGGCGCGATCGAGTTCTTTTGTCTACTGCCGATCTCGCATTCTCACTATGGAAACACCAACATTTCAGATGGAATTTGGAGGGAAGACGCTCAGGGTTCAAGTTGGGAAATATGCCCGCGCTGCAAATGGCAGCTGCACCGTGCAGTATGGAAACACTGTCGTGCTCGCAACAGCCGTCATGAGCAAAGAAGCCCGTCCAGGAATGGGATATTTCCCGCTGATGGTGGATTTTGAGGAGAAGCTCTACGCCGCTGGTCGTATCAAAGGATCGCGATTCATTAAACGCGAGGGCCGGCCGACCGACGAGGCGGTACTCGTCGCACGGTTCATCGACCGCGCCATTCGTCCGCTCTTTGATTCACGCATTGAAAACGACGTTCAGGTGATTCTCTCCGTCCTCGCGTTCGATGGTGAGAATGACGCGGACATTCCAGCACTCATCGGCGCCTCACTTGCGCTCCACATTTCTGACATCCCATGGAACGGCCCAATTGCCTCGGCTCGCGTGAACGACGTTGAAGGCAAGCTTATCATCAACGGAACGTACGCACAGCGCGAGGCAGCAAACTTCGATATTGACGTTGCCGGCACGCCAGAGAAGCTCATCATGATGGAAGCGAATGCAATGCAGACTCCTGAGGCCGATGTGCTCGCAGCCATCCAATTTGGTCAGGAATCGCTCGGCCCCGTTATCGCGTTCATCGAAAAGATCCGCTCCGAGGTCGGCAAAGAAAAAATCGATCTCTTCACACCAAAGAACGACGAACAAAGGGCGGCCATCGCACGGAAGGCCGAGGTGACCAATCGCGCAAACGCCATCATGAAACCTCTAATGAAGGAGCTGTTCCTCGACGCACCGAAGGCAACAAAAACCGATCGCGCGGTTGCCAAAGACACCATGAAGAAGCGCTTGGTCGAGACATGTAAGGCCGAAGGAATGGAGGACGCCGATATCGCAATCGCAAAAAGCGCACTCTACCCATTCATCGATTCAGAAATTACCCGCTTGATTCTCGACGACGGCAAGCGCGTGGATGGTCGGGCAATCAATGAAGTTCGCACGATTGTTTCCGAAGTTGGCGTTCTGCCGTGCGTTCATGGAAGCGGCCACTTTATGCGTGGTGAAACACAGGTCCTTTCCATCGCGACGCTCGGCGCTCCTGGCGACAAACAAACCCTCGACGGTATGGAATTGGTTGGCGAAAAGAGTTTCATGCATCACTACAACTTCCCGCCGTTCTCTGTAGGCGAAGCAAAACCGCTCCGCGGCGCTGGTCGTCGCGAAATCGGCCACGGTGCGCTTGCGGAAAAGGCGATTGAGCCGGTGCTTCCGAAACTTGAAGACTTCCCATACTCGATTCGCGTCGTTTCCGAAGTGCTTGGATCGAACGGATCAAGTTCCATGGGCTCAACATGCGGAACAAGCTTGGCCTTGATGGATGCCGGTGTGCCAATCACGGCTCCGGTTGCCGGCGTAGCCATGGGCCTTGCAAGCGATGGCAAGCGATACCGCGTGATTACCGACCTTCAAGATTTAGAAGATGGCGAGGGCGGCATGGACTTCAAGGTAACCGGAACAGAAAAGGGTATTACCGCCATTCAGCTCGACACAAAAACCGACGGCCTCCCACGCGAAGTCGTCGTTGAAGCGATCACCGGTGCTCGCGTTGCCCGGTTGCAAATTCTTGATGTGATGAAGAGCGCAATCGCCGCTCCTCGCGCCGAGCTTTCACCAACCGCTCCACGCATCTTGAAGCTTCGCATTAATCCAGACCTCATCCGCGTGGTTATTGGCAGCGGCGGAAAGACCATCAATGAAATCATCGCAAAAACCGGCGTCACCGCCATTGACATCGAAGACGACGGCCTCGTCATGATTACCGCCGTCAACGGCGAAAGCGGAAAGGCCGCATTCGAATGGGTATCGAACCTCACTCGAGAGGTGAAGGTTGGCGACACGTTCGATGGGGAAGTTGTCCGCCTCATGGACTTTGGCGCATTCGTGCAAATTCTCCCGGGAAAGGACGGTATGGTTCACGTATCCGAACTTGCTCCGTGGCGCGTTGAGAAAGTGACTGACATTGTGAACGTCGGCGACAAAGTAAAGGTGGTCGTTATCGAAATCGACGAAAAAGGCCGCATTAATCTTTCCATGAAGAAAGCTGTCGGCAACGTGTACAGCGACGAAATGCGCGCAAAAGCATCAACCGCAGCACCAAAACCACGAAGCCACTAAGCATGGAACTCGCACTCAATATTCCCATGAGTGCCAGCCCCACCCGCCAGAAATTCTGGCGGGTGTTGCGCGTTGCAGGGACTCTTCTCACGGCATGGAGCATTGTCGCCGGCGTCCATCGCCTCGCCTTCGCATTCAGCACGATAGTTCCACCAACCGATGCCGTAGCGATTCGCTTGATCAAAAACGACGGGACCATCGCAAGCCTACGATCGCTCACAAAAGGAATGAATGTCGTTCCCGGAGTACCGATCTCGCTCGCCGACGCGCTCAACAACACCAACCGAACGCTCAACGTTTGGTTCGAATCCGACGGCAGTACAACGATGATTCTCGATCGCAAGCTCACCGATCCCGAAGCTGCCGCGATCACGTCGTTCGGTGCAACCGTTTTTCAGCAAGGCGGTGTCACGATCATCACAAACAAACCTGTCACCACACCAGTTTCCACCAGTGTTCTCAAGAATATTCTTCCAACACTCCTTGGCGGCGATGCCGCAACACTTGCGTTTGGAAACGATCGGACGAATATTTCGATCACATCAGAATCGATCACCCTGCATGGCACAGCATTCCTCGCGGCACCAAATATCGACGAATCCATTACCACAGACACTGTTTTTTCTGCGAATATCCCAGCGTCGGATATATCTGCGCTCGTCCCGCGAACGTTTACCCAAAATACCCCAGGATTTTCGGCGCTTTTCATGCTCGCGGCACAAAACGGCGTCTCTGCACGCATCGACCGAAATGGAGACGCCGCGCTGTATACCCTTGCCCTGCCGCTCACGGCCGAGACGCAATTTTACGCAAATGAAGATTCGTTAACGCACATCGGAAAAGAGCTCGTGGAAATCCCAACCATCGACGGGATTACGACATTCCTCGACGACGGAAGTAAATCCATTACGCTCCGCTCTCGCGAGGAGGCAAGCATCCTCATCCGCGACGAAACACCGTATCGATTCATCACCGCAACATCGTCGTACGGTGCCGCATACATCACACAAACTCCAACACTCCTTACGGTCAGCAACCATGTGCAAAACACCGCCACTGCGCAACCGCGTATAGCCCCATGTCTTTCTGGCGCGGTCGCCTTTGTTCAGCCAACAAATCTTTTCTCAGGAGTCGAAACAGAAACGTTTTATCGGTCAACACAACTTTCGAATCTCTTATGGCACGCAAAGGAGATTGCAAGTACACATTCAACAACACGTATCTGCATTTCTGAATAATTGCATGGTATAGTTTAGGAAGTTCCTTCCACAATTCCTTTGCCACTTGGGAGGTTGCTTCCCGAAACCCCACAAACTCGTTTCGAGGAGCGCCTCACTGCTGTACGGAGTGAAAAAAGCATTAGGGCGTCCATGGATTGAAACGGGAATGTACACTGAAACCATGCCAGCCCACACCCGAGTAGAGCAGATTCGCATACTGGAACATCCATCGCACAATGTCCGTGTGGTATTGAGTCCTGACGGTTATCCCGAAGATAATCTCCAGAATCCAATGCCTCACTGTAGGCTGAGTCTCGATGGTCCGTTCTCTTGAGGGCGCACCCGGGACGAAACTCTGCTCCATTGCACTGTTCACAGCCCGAAGGACGCCCTCTTGCTATTTCCCGCCTCTTTCTCTATCCTCAATGAAACCTACTGAGAGCACTTACATTTCACTCTCTGACCACCGCCTGTATGAAAAAAGCATTCCTTGCAGAAGTGGAGGCTCGTCTCCGTGCAGAACGCGAAAAGCTCGTCTCTGAACTTGTTCGCGTTTCACCACACGTCGCCGCAAGCGACGCCTTCGATGCTGATTACAACACCCTTGGCGACAAAGAAGACGAGAGCGCAGACAAGGCTGCAGAAATCGGCGACAACCTTTCCCTGGAAAATGAATTGTCTTCCGCGCTTCGTGACATCGATAGCGCACTGAAGGCGATCGCTGCAGGAACGTACGGCACATGTAAATACTGCAAGCAGCTCATCGACGAAGCACGCCTCCAGGTTCGCCCAACATCCACATCCTGCGTTGCCTGCAAGAAGACGCTCACCCAAGAGATGTAACCTCCACATCGCGCGGTTCGGCTCGATGTTTGGTTTTATGCGAAAGTCGACCTTTATCATCGGGACGATCGGCATCTTCATGTTCGGACTGATCGATTGGGCAATGAAACGCTTCGCAATCGAACATTTCGCAGACGGTCACACGGTGTATCTTCTGCCGTGCATCGATTTCTTTCTCCACCGCAACCCCGGAATCACGTTTGACATCCCAATTCCACTCTCCCTGATCGCTATTGCAACCACCGGTATCATTCTTTTTCTCGTCGATCGCACGTCGGCATCATACGAAACCGATCCCACAGTGACGCTCGGCGCCCTTGCTGTCATCGCTGGCGCAACAAACAATCTCATTGATCGCATCGTCAACGGATTCACCACGGACTACCTCATGTTCTTCAACACATCAGTGATCAACGGATCAGATGTGCTCATTGTTCTAGGCGTTGTGAGTATGTTCTGGTACACTCGAAGCAATCCCCACGCGCTGCGCAACTTTATTCAGCCGTCCCCGCCAAAATATGGCGTCATTTCGTGTATGTTCCGCAGCATTATTCGGTTTGTCCGCAACTCCCGTCACGGTTGAGGCAGACGTGTCGTCGGGCCTGCCACGGTTCCAAATTGTCGGGCTTCCCGATGCTGCAGTGAGCGAGGCAAAAGACCGCGTTCGCGCGGCAATGAAAAACTCCGGGTTCCCGTTTCCCCGCACCAATGTCACCATCAATCTCGCGCCAGCCGATACTCGAAAACAAGGTCCGTTGTACGATCTCGCGATTGCTCTCGCGATTCTCGGCGCCCAGGGCACAATCGTTGACGCAAAGCTTCTCGAGCGCACCGTCGTCATCGGCGAACTCAGCCTGGATGGAACCATTCGGCCTGCTCGCGGCGTGTTACTCGCATCGAGCATGGCGAAACGAGAGGGGTATTCCGGCGTGCTCGTCGCCAAAGAAAACATCAACGAGGCGCGGCTTGTGGAACCATTGCACATTGCATCGGCACGGTCGCTCAAGGACTGTGTTGACCAAATCGAGACAGGGAAGTGGCAACAGCTGCCCAAGGCTGTCGAGATTGAAGCGCCCCCAACCTCACCCACAACCGATCACGGAGATGATTTCGCGCTCATTGCCGGACAACTCCACGCCAAACGCGCGCTAGAAATTGCCGCAGCCGGCGGACATAATATTCTGCTTTCCGGGCCACCAGGAAGTGGAAAAACGATGCTCGCTCGCGCGTTCGCATCGCTCCTCCCACCCCCAACCGTCGACGAATCCATCGAGATCACCTCTATTCACTCCATTGCCGGCCTCCTCCATGGCCAACGTATCACGAATCGACCCTTCAGGGCCCCGCATCACACCAGTAGCGGCATCGCGCTCGTTGGTGGTGGCACGCAGCCAAGACCTGGAGAAATTTCGCTCGCACACCGTGGCGTGCTGTTTCTGGACGAATTCCCAGAATTCTCTCGCGCAGTTCTCGAAAACCTTCGCCAGCCACTCGAAGACGGCACCATCGCCGTGTCTCGAGCATCGGGAAGCGTTACGTTTCCTGCGCGATTCATGCTTGTTGCCTCGATGAATCCTTGCCCATGCGGATTCATTAGCGATCCCGGCATCGCCTGCACGTGCACCCCGGGAAACATTCTGAAGTATCAACAAAAAATCTCCGGCCCGCTCCTTGATAGAATCGATCTTCGCGTGGAAGTTCCCCGCGTCGCGTTCGACGATCTCTCGTCGACAACGCCAGGCGAATCGTCCGCCGTCATCCGCGAAAGAGTCACGACCGTACGGAGTCTTACGCAAGAACGATACGCGTCATTCGGGATATTCACGAACGCAGAGCTCAAACCATCGCTGATGAAGGCGTGGTGCGCGCTGACGAATGACGGCATGATCCTCCTAAAATCTGCGGTTGATCGGCTCCATATGTCGGCACGATCGTACGGACGAATCCTCAAAGTTGCACGAACGATTGCAGACCTTGCGCGCGAAGAAACCATCTCTGCAGCGCATCTCGCCGAAGCACTGCAATATCGTATTCGAAACGCCTAGCGGATGTATTCCAATGGATTGCGGTAGTCTTTTGATCCGTTTGATCCAATCACTTCAAAGTGCAGGTGGGTTCCCGTTGAATTTCCCGTTGATCCGCAGCGGGCGATTGGGGTACCCGCCGTAACATGCTGACCCGCCTTCACATAAATGGCATGGTTATGCCCGTAGCGCGTTGAAAGACCGTTGCCGTGGTCGATAATAACCAAGTTTCCATATCCACCGCTTGGGCCCTGAAACCGCGGGCCAGCAAACGTCACGATACCGTCGGCCGCCGCGTAATTATCGTCGGTAGACGTTCCGTCGGCATGACCGCTGCAATCAATGTCTACACCGGTATGAAACCAGCTCAAACCACGAATAATCGTGTGGCCATCCGATGGCCAAATCATACGGGAGCTGCTTGAAACCGCGGTTCCGGTTTTGTTTGGTGCTGGCGCAAAAATAGAGGCGACCGACGTTGCGCGTTTGATTGGCGTTGGTGCCGGCGGCGTGCCACCAGGAATGACCAACTTCTGGCCAATCGTAATAGCACTTGAGTCCGCAAGTTTGTTTGCACTCAAAATTGCAGAGGAGTCGCTGTTATAGGTCTTCGCAATCTTCATCAGTGTGTCGCCGTTCTTCACGGTATACACTACACCAGACGTTGGCAAAATCGTGAGCGTCTGCCCAAGCTTCAGCACGCTCTTTGCACTCAAATTATTCGCCCAAAGCACCGTGTTCACCGAAATACCGAATCGCGATGCGATCGTTGAAAGCGTATCTCCCTCTGCGACAATATATGTCTCAACGCCGTCACGAGGCGCAACGCTCGCGCTTGATCCGGAAAGCACCGGCACCGCAAGCGAACCGCCCCCAGCAAGCGAAGCGGTATTCACAAACACAGAGTCCTGACCGTCTGAAGCGCCAAGTACCGGTGAAAGCGAGCCTTCAGAAAGGTAGCTCATGACATCGCCACGAAGTGCAGCAACATCCATGTCGGCATATTCCTCAACCACCGGCGACTCCTCTTGAGTAATCACCGCGTATGCCAAACTCTTGTTAAACGCATCGAGCGTTTCGGCTCGCACGGTATCCATACCCAAATTGATTGCCACCGTTCCACCAACTACGCCAAGAATCGCCACATGCATCATGACGCGATTCGTCATAAAGAACATAAACCGACTCTTTGCGGGCCGATACCAATGAACAATGTGTCGTCGCGACGCAAAGCCCACGCGATAGATTGGAACAAAAACCATCGCAAGGGCACCCTTCGCGAGCGGACGAATGGCAAGCACCAAAAACCGGCCGACCCAAAAAAGGATGGCCTTCGCCGCCAAAAGCAGACGAACGAAAGCAAGACCAACACGAACCGCAAAACGAGAAAAAGAAGTACTCACAGTGCTCCCAGCATAGCAATTCCCCGGGGTTGTTACAATAAAAACTCGTATTTCTTGGCTAATCTTCGCTGGATTATTGACGCAAATTCCCTGACCGCTATACTACTCAAACTTCATCCGATTTCCCTATGTCGCACACCATCGAACGCGTTGCCGATAACCAGATGAAAATCACCGTCGTTGTTCCAAAAGACAAGGTGTTCGCCGCAATGCATGTTGCCGCCGACGAGCTGTCTCGCGTGATGAACATTCCAGGCTTCCGCCCAGGCGCGGCAAGCTACGACGTGGTAAAACAGCGCGTTGGTGAAATGAAAATCCTCGAGGAGGCTGCTGAGGAGCTGATTCGCGCATCACTCGCTTCCGCGCTCATCGAGGAAGACTTGGACATTGTTGGAGCGCCGCATTTTACAATGGATGTAATGATTCCTGGAGAAGACCTCATTTATAGCGCCGACATCGCGCTCATGCCAAAGGTGAAAAAGCTCGCGGACTACACAAAGCTCGTCGTTGAGCGAAAGCCAACGGAACCAACCCCGGAGATCATTGAAACCGCAAAGAAGGATCTCGCCCGAATGCAAACAAAGGAAACACGCGCCGCAGCTGGAAAGAAGCTTGAACAGGGCGATAAAGCCGTCGTGAACCTCACCATGAAAAAGGATGGTGTGGTGCTTGAAGGTGGTGAAAGCCAGAATCACGGCGTGTACACCACCGAGGCACACTACATCGATGGTTTCGTGACCCAAATTCTCGGCATGGCAGAAGGCGACGAAAAAACCTTCACCCTAAAATTCCCAAAGGATCACTACCAGAAGCATCTTGCAGACAACGACGTAGACTTCACGGTTCGCTTGAACGAAATCTTCACCATCGAAACGCCAGAGCTTGATGAAGAATTCGCGAAGCGCCTTGGTTTCGAGAACGCGGCAATGCTCGAAGAAAAGCTCAAGGAAAATCTCGCCGCAGAAAGCGCCGTTGAAGAACGCCGCCGCCAGGAACGCGAATGCCTTGATCTTCTTGCGCAAAAATCTGAGTTCGACGTGATCCCAGACATTCTCGTAAACCAGGAACTTGAGCGCATGCTTCGTGAACTCGAGCACTCTGTTGGCGAGAACGGTATGGAGCTGAAGGATTACTTGAAATCCATCGGCAAGACGGTTGCAGAAACCAAACTCGATTTCACTCCAACCGCACTAACCCGCGTAAAAGTTGCGCTCCTTATTCGCGAGATTGGAAAGAAAGAGAACATCGATGTCGACGCGAAGGCCGTCGATGCCGAGCTTGATGTGATTGCCGACCGACTTGGAGAAGACAACGAAAATCGTGCCCGCGTCTACGAACCAGAATATCGCGAATTTGTAGAATCTCAAATGCGCAATCGCGCCGTCGTGGACCACATCATGGCCGCAATGGTGAAATAGTTTACACAAAACGAGATCGACACGATCTCGTTTTGTTTTCATCGGTAGATTCTTTTTCTCCCGTTTCCGGCCCTCAGATTCGTATACTTTCGAAATTCACACCCGATTCCTTCCCAGTTCTCCACCGACAGCCGGAGCGGCACACCATCGATCGTGATTCCGGTCTCAAAGGGAATCGACCGCAGCCTCATAGCGAGATCGACGAAATCCGCGGCACCATTAATCATCTGCATTGTTGGAATCGATCCTGGGCCAATAGGGAACGCGGCAAAAAGGTCTATGCGATCCGGATATTGATACGCGATATCGATAAGAACCTCGGTCCAAAGAAATTCCAAATTGAATCCGAACACTGGAAGAGTCCTTTTCACACCACCAAGCACCGACATCGCCCTCCACGATTCAATTTCGCCAGCGATCTTTTGCATGATCGATGGTAAATACTCGCAGATAAACCGCTCCCTATTCGGCGTTGAGCTCTTTTGAATCGTTGAGACTGGAAACACATACGGTGTTCCGTATCGCGGTCGCGACGACGCCATGAGTCGATCATAAAGCTCGCGATTTTTCTCGGGATCGAATGATAATAGCCCAACACTCTCAATCGTCTCCGGCCGCGCAACCATACGGCAGTAAAACATGTTCAAGAGCCACAGCGGGAAGTCATCCCGCAGTGGATTCAACGTCGTGTGAATCGCGATAGTTTGCTTATCGAACTCTCGAAACACATTGCAGAATCGATACCTCTGCAAAATTGGATCGTTCGTATACGGCATCGGCGCATTCGAGATTTTCTTTTGCCAAATCGACAGTCGTTCATGAGCAAAATCACAAATTTCTTTCACTATCGTCAAATTAGCGAGATCGGATTCACGATCAATCACGCCGACGTGACGAGACCAGTGACGGTAGAGAACACGAATGTGGTGGGGAAGTTCCATAGAATTCGTACTTCTCCGAACGTTTGAAACCATTTTTACACATCGGAGCTATTCGCGATACTGGTAGGATTTTGTATATCCCAACTTGAGGTCGCAAATTGCGACCTCAAGACCCTCACTCTCGAATAAAGACTCTATGCTCCCGCTTTTACCGACAGAGATTATTGAAAATCGAATATTCATCGTTCGCGGAAAGAAAGTGATGGTCGATAGGGATCTCGCTCGATTATACGGAGTAAAAACCACGGTCCTCAACCAAGCCGTTCGAAGAAACATTGATCGTTTTCCTCAAAACTTCTGCTTCCAACTTACCGAGGACGAATGGAGATCTTTAAGATCACAATTTGTGATCTTAAAGCCTGGTCGTGGTGGCAAAGGGTTCCGCCCACTCGTGTTCACCGAACACGGAATTGCTATGCTTTCTGGCGTTCTTAAAAGTAAGCGCGCAATTGCAATCAATATCCAAATCATCAACGCATTCATCTCTCTCCGCGACATGGCACTCGAACATTCCGATCTCCGGTTACGAATCGACTTCCTGGAAAAACACTACGACGAGCAGTTCAAAATCGTCTTTAATGCGTTACGACAGACGATTGATGACGATTCCAGGAAAAGCAAAATTGGATTCAAAGGGGAGAAGTAGGTACACTTTCTCTATATGCGATTTGGAGCACACGTTTCAGCGGCCGGTGGTTTGTGGAAGGCGGGACCGGCCGGGAAGGATCTGGGATGCGAAGTTATCCAAATCTTTTCTCGTTCTCCGCAAATGTTCGCGGCAAAACCGATACGTGACGAGGACGCCGCAACGTTTCGTGAGTCGATGAAAGAGAACGATATCAAAGATGTGTATATTCACGCGCCGTACATCGTAAACCTTGCATCAGCGAAGAACACCACACGTTTCGGATCGGTAAAGATTCTTCGCGAGGAACTCGAACGCGGCACGCAACTCGGCGCAAAGGCGATCATGTTTCATCCGGGATCGGCGAAGGAAATCGGACAGGAGGCAGGGGTTGAGGCGGTGATTAAAGGCCTCGATCGCATCATGGACGGATACGAAGGAAGCTGTCAGCTCCTCATCGAAATCTCGGCTGGCGCAGGGGCGGTGATGGGCGATGAATTTGAGGAGATTGCCGCGTTCATCGACGGAGCAGAGCGAGGCAAAGAAATTGGCGTGTGTTTCGACACACAGCATGCATTCGCTTCTGGGTACGACCTGCGGACAAAAGAAGCCGTCGATCAAACATTTAAAGATTTCGATCGCATCGTCGGCCTCAAAAAACTCGTCGCGTCGCATTGTAATGACAGCAAGATTGAGTTCGACGGCCACAAAGATCGTCATCAACATCTCGGTCACGGCTTCATCGGCGCCGACGCATTCAAATACATTGTTGAACATCCAAAACTTCAACATATCGATCTCATTCTCGAAACGCCGTTCGACGGAGAAGAGGAGAAGGGAAGTCGCGAAGAGGATATTGCGCTCCTCAAGAAGTTTCGAAAGGGGATGAAATAGAACTTTATAAAGTTTGTAATAACAACAGCCGCTCTCCTCCAAGAGCGGCTGCATGTTTTTGTCGTCGTTGTTCACTTTCTTTGTGCGAGATTGATGCCGGCCTGAAACGCCTCGCCGAAAAGCTTTTCCAAGAGGACTTCGAATCCGTCATCGTCATCACACCCAACACCACACAAGCTCACCAGCGCATCGCCGGCCGCCGTTTTCGGCACCTTCATCGCGTAAGCGATCCGCATCGGCTCATCTCCGACCTCCGTCTCCCATGCGCGATATTCCTCGAGGCTCTCGAACGAGTTGATGCGGACGGTTCCGTTTTCGCAAAAAAGAATCATGACAAGCTCCGTGATGTTGTATCCGACATTCGCAGTACCAAACCGCCGAAAATTCAGCAGCTCGGCTCTGGGCGCAAAGGGAGATAAGCCTATCTCAACCCTCACGCCGCGTAACGCCTCTTGTTTTACTCTATGTCGACTGAACCACTAAAACGCAGCGCACACGCTGTAACGGAACAGATCAATCTCCACAAGCGTGCCTTCATAGAAATAGTCCCCCTCCCGAGAGAACTCCAACATGTGGAGCGAGAGGGACCGCTTGTGAATCCCAGGCACCGTAGACCACGCCGTCGCCTTCCCGGAAGAATCCCACCTGACAACGATATCGTTTACATCATGAACCTGAAGCCGCAAGCGACTGAGAGCCCATTCCGGAATTGCTTCGGCGAGGATCTCCCGCAGCGCCGCCTCCTGCTCCCCGCTGACCGCGACGACACCACCATTTCCCTTACATTCCTGAAGAGCCTTATTCCTATAGAAGTCGAGATCGGTGACACCGAAAACGAGATTGAGGCGTGCGAGATATCCTTCACTCAACAGGATTTTCCGCACCTCTTCCATCGACCTTGATTTGTACATTTGTCCTCCAGTTGTTTTGTCTGTGCGTTACTTCCGATTTTATCGGACAACGTACTATATCATATCTTTACACATAAATCAATATATTGTTCTATATCAGATATTGGTGTATACTCCCTATATACACACTAAACCCTTATGACTGCACAATCAGCCCAAAAACGAAACGAACCACTATACGCCGCCTTAAAAAGCCTCGGCCTCACCGAAGGGGAAGCGACGCTGTATATTCTTTCGTTAGAAATTGGACCGCATCCAATTTCACAAGTTGCAGAGAAAATGGGTATTTCTCGTCCGAATATCTATAAGCTCATTAAAACACTTGAAGATAGGGGGCTCGCAGCACTTCCAAAAGGCGGGAAGCTCAAGCGATTTAGCGTGTTTTCGCCGTCGCTTGTTTCTGAACTGCTGAAAAAGAAAGAAAAGGAGCGTGCCGAGATTCAAAATGGCTTCACGTCAACACTTCCGGATCTCCTCACAAAATATCGGCGTGGCGATCTTCCAAGCAGCGCTCGCATCTATCAAGGCCGGGGGCAGTATCTTTCAGCGCTTTTTGCGCTACCGGAAGAAGCGAAGGATTCAATCGATTTCTTCGGATCCGCTGATTACTTTTTGGATCTCATCGATCGCGACGATCAAAAAGAATATATTGCTGAGCGCCGAAAGCGCGGACTCAGATCTCGCATATTATCTTTGCCGGGACCGAATGCGAACAGAATGGCGGAAACGGATCAGGAGGAGATGCGAGAAACTCGAATTCTTGTCGGACTCGATCCATTTAAAACATCATTCCATTTCTCAGCCGATAAAATTATCTTCTGGCAGCCAGAGAATCTTCTCGCGATTCGAATCGAGGACGATCTCATCGTTGCGATGATGAAAAGCATGTACGAATATTTATGGGCGAACGCCACAAGGCCCGAAACAAGTAACTTAAATTAATATGGACCACGTTGCGATCATGACGCCGTCGTGGAAACTGATCCCGAAGATTCTCAGTGGCGAAAAATCGATCGAGTCTCGCTGGTATCAAACGCGACGAGCGCCGTGGAACACGATTTCGATCGGGGACAGGGTATTTTTTAAAGATTCAGGGAAATCGATCACAGCAAAGGCAGTCGTTTCGCGGGTGTGGCAATTTGAGATCAAGTCGATGAAGGATGCAGAAAAAATCGTTACCGAATTTGGTCAGCGAATCTGCCTCGTGAATCCGAATGTTGCGACGTGGGGGAAGGTTCCCAAATACTGCATCCTCATTGAGCTCAACCATCCCGAATCGATTCCGCCGTTCACGATCAACAAACGCGGATTTGGCGCAGGAGCTGCGTGGATCTCGACTGATTCACTCGAGAACATTCGCGTATGAAAATCACCGTCACTGTAAAGCCAAATTCGGGGCGGTCGGAAATCGAGAACCTCGACGGCGAATCGTTCGTTGTTCGATTGAAATCTGCGCCGGTGGACGGAAAAGCAAACGCAGAGCTCATTCGATTACTTTCAAAATATTTTCGCGTTCCCCAGAAATCGGTTGCCATAAAAACCGGCGCGAATGCAAAGAAAAAACTCGTCGAAATCCTTCAGTGAAATCTTGTCCACATCAATGCACTTGTGTTCATTTCCTGTGTCGATATACTCACAGCAGAGGCTCCTCTCCCAGCACTCCAGTGGAAGAGGAGCTGACCATCTCCGGAGCATATTGCTCTGGATTTTGTTATGGCCGATCAACTCCGCCCTCGGCCCATGGATGACATCGAAGAATACGCAACGCGCCTTTCGTGACGCCGACGGTAACACCGTCTTTCAATATCGATTGCCGACAATATTCCGAGCAGGAAGGATAAAACGGACAAAACCCCAACGGATACATCGCCTTCATCGGTCCGTGGTCAAACGAAAGGGTTCGCTGATACAGAATAATCGGTGCCGTTGCGATTTTCCGAACCATCAATGTAGCCGTCATAACAATTTCGCACGATGCAGTGTGCTCCGAAGCTTTGCTTCTTTTTGGCGGTAATCGAGATCGAGCGCAGGCTTCGCGGTTAAAAAAATCACATCGAACCCCGGCTTAATTTCCTTCATCATCGATCGCACAATTTCGCGATACTGCCGACGGATCCGGTTGCGATCAACCGCCCTCTTGCTCACTTTTGTTCCAACAACAACCGCGAATCGCGACGACGCGAGAGTATTTTTTACCACTTTCACACCACAAGCTGTATCAAAAGCACCGGCCTTGGATTTCAAGACTCGAGCAATATCTTTCTCGTGGCGCAGTCGAAAATCTTTCGCGAGCATAGAATCGAATTGAACCGAACCGACAGCGTTGGGATATTTGCGTCGAGTTTGGGTGCGTGGTGAGCAAAGCTCGTGAGACGTACATCATAGTACGTTGAACGAGCTTGCGATGCCACAAGCCCAAAATCGGCCAAAGAGCACAACACTATAATAACAAACATCGGTTTTTCAACCGATGTTTGTTTCCTAACGGGGGCGTGCGGTGACGGTGAGACGCTTTCGGCCCTTAGCTCGGCGTCGTTTTAAAACGATCTTTCCGTCCTTGGACTTCATGCGCTTCCGAAATCCGTGCACTTTCGCGCGCTGCCGCTTTTTCGGCTGATACGTTCGCTTAGGCATAAGTGGCAAGACTTTACGCCGGCAAGCATACCATGTCAACCAAAATCCGTGTGCGGACGACTCAACGGGTGGCGCCGAGGGAGGCCCCATGGGGAGCGCAACGAGCGCCGCAGCACGTGAGGATCGCGAAAAACCGGATGCGCGAGCTGAGCACCCCGATGGGGTCCTCGGCGACAGGACCCGTTGTGACGTCATCCACACGGCGTCGCAAAATCTTTTTTTACGGATTTCCACGAAAAATGTGCATAACATAGGCAGTTGTCCCCACTTTTTGCGCACTTATCCCCAAAGTCATCCACTTTTCGCAAAAACCTCGACCTTTCATAGCTGTGGATAATTGACTATGATGCCTCCGAAGTTCCTGCCCTCAATGAATCCCTAAGCCCATCATCGCCAGCCGCAATACCTATGAACACACACGAGCTTTGGGAGGCAGTTTTGGGAGAAATGGAGCTCAAGGTAAGCAAAGCTCACTTTACGACGTGGTTCCGCAAAACCTTTGTGAGCGATTACCACAACGGGGAGGTCGTTATTGGCGTCCCAAACACCATCACGCAGCAGTGGATTAGTAAAAAACACCACCGCGACATCCTTGAGACCATCCAAGGCATCACCAATCAGGCGGTTCGTAGCCTCACATATCGCATCGCAACACGAACCGAGGCCCCGCAGCCGCTGATCCTCGAAGAAAAGAAGCCGGTCGCCCCAAAAGAAGGAGCCGAGGACTATGGATTCGTTGCAACAGGAAGCGCGGAGTCCGGCGGAACTGGTACCATCACCGTGAACCCGCAGTACACCTTCCAGACATTTGTCGTTGGGAAACAGAACGAGCTCGCCCACGCTGCGGCGCAGGCCGTCGCCGCGCAACCAGGAGGAGCCTACAACCCGCTTTTCATTTACGGTGGCGTCGGACTGGGCAAAACCCACCTGCTCCACGCTATCGCCAACGAAATGCGCCGACGAAACCCGAACGTCCGCATCCTCTACGTCACGTGCGAGCGATTTACGAACGATTTCATTAACGCAATCCGCTCCGGTAAAGGAAAGGAATTTAAAGACCGCTACCGCAACGTCGATCTGCTCTTGATCGACGACATTCAATTCATCACTGGAAAGGAAGGAACGCAGGAAGAGTTTTTCCATACGTTTAACGCGCTTCATCAAGAACAGCGCCAAATTGTTATCTCGTCAGACCGCCCGCCAAAATCCATCACCAGTCTTGAAAAGCGCCTGCAGTCCCGCCTTGAATGGGGAATGCTTGTTGACGTTGGTATGCCAGATCTGGAAACCCGCATCGCAATTCTCCAGCGCAAGTGTATAGAAAAGGCGTTCCCGCTCGATCGCGAAATCCTTCACTACGTTGCGAGCAATATTTATTCGAATATCCGTGAACTTGAAGGTGCACTAAATAAAATCATCGCCATCCACCAATTCCGTAACATTTCACCAACACTCGAAACGGTAAAGCCGATTATCGCGAGCTTTGAATCCGAAAACGTTCGAAAAACCGTTACTCCGCGCCAACTCATTCTCATCGTTTCCGAATACTTCGATATCACTGTTGAGGACATCCTAGGAAAGTCGCGCGAGAAAAAGCTCGCGTTCCCACGCCAAATCATCATGTACCTTATGCGAGAGGAAATGAAAACGTCGTATCCAGCAATTGGCGACGAGCTTGGCGGGCGCGACCACACCACCGCGATGCACGCATATGGAAAAATTTCAGACCTTATTAAAACCGACGAAAAGCTTCAAAAGGATCTCGAGCTCATCAAACAAAAGCTGTACGCGGGATAACGTGAGGATAAAAGGAGACATCCCTGTGAATTGTGGATGAACGGTGCAAAAGGCCGTGGACGAGTGGGTGGATTTCCTTGGGGAAACGGGTAGGATAACAAGGGGACAAAAATGCTGATCAGGTGGCCGCACAGAGTTATCTCCACACCCGTCACCGCCGTCTGCACGGATCGTCCACTGCAAGAAACAGGAAATCCTCACGCCCCCGTGGGCATACAACGGTTATCCACTTCATACACACCCCTTACTGTTACTACTGGTTCTTATAGAGATATTAATTTCCTGATTGTGAAGCTCTCTTGCACGCGAGAAAATTTGTACCAAGGTCTGGCCATCACGAGCCATATCTCCGGAAAGAACACAAACCTTCCTATTCTGAACAACGTTTTGCTCCGCGCAGATGTTGGTGGTATTAAGCTGACCGCAACAAACCTTGAACTCACCATTACCTGTACCATCCGTGGAAAGGTGGATCAACCGGGGGAGTATACGCTTCCATCGAAGCTTTTTGCGGATTACGTTGCGCTTCTTCCAAACGAGCGCGTTGATCTCGACCTTTTGGATCACGCAGTATCGATTGTGTGTGAGAAGACGAAGACGAAGATTAACGGAATTCCTGCAAACGAATTCCCGTTAATTCCACCGGTCACCGGGGGTGTGCGTTTCGTTGTTCCAGTGGCCGCACTCGATGTAGCGCTCGGGCAAGTGCTGTTTGCGGTCGCAACAAACGAGGCGCGTCAGGCATTGACTGGTGTGTTTATGCACTTCGACGGACTCAATAAACAGCTCGTTCTTGCAGCGACGGATAGTTATCGACTCGGCGAAAAGACGATTGCGCTCGGTGAAGCAGCGGAAGGCGAGCGGAAGGCAATCGTGCCATCGCGAACGCTCGGCGAGCTTCGAAGAATTTTGAGCGTGCTTCGAGACAGTGTAGAGAACCCGGAAAACATCGATGTCGAGCTTACTGAGAGTCAGATCGTGTTTCGATACGGAACAGTCGAACTCTCATCGCGAACGGTGGAGGGTGTGTATCCAGACTACCGACAGATTATCCCTAAATCATCGACCACAGAAATCACCATCGATAAGGCGGCATTTTCTCAGGCCATTCGAAGAACGAGTTTGTTTTCAAAGGCAGGCTTGTTCGACGTTCGTCTCGAAACGAACCCGGCTGAAAAAACCGTTACGCTTTCTGCTGCAGATGTCGGCCGTGGAGAGAATACGGTGACGGTTGAAGGCGAAATGACGGG
Source organism: Candidatus Uhrbacteria bacterium (assembly GCA_943354605.1). GTDB lineage: Bacteria > Patescibacteriota > Patescibacteriia > UBA9934 > UBA9934 > CAIKHN01. Next base: position 61,496 of record CALRCK010000001.1, read on the forward strand.
AAATGCAAACTCAGCCGTGCTGAACTTCCGATACCTTTTGGATGGTGTGAACGCGATGACCTCGGAAAAGATTGTCCTGAAGTTCATTGACGCCATGCAGCCTTGCGTCGTGACACCACACAATCTTCCGGACGAAAAGTATTTGTATATCGTGATGCCAATCAGGCAGTAGTCGCCAAAGAGTGTGGGGTTTCGTTGACGGGCCCGGAGAAATGCGGCTAAGATGAGCTGAATTCTTGGAGTCCTGGATGCTGTATGCAATGGATTCTTCGCCCGTTCTTTTTCGTACACAGCCGTTCGGTGCTCGAGAGTCGGAGATTCTCGTGCACTGGGCGGAAATCGACGCCTTTTTGGAGGGCGTTGCCACGCAGATCGACGCAATTCGCTGTTCTGGCGCCGATCCGCCTCTTTCCTTCGCGTGGATTCCTGCGGTTCGGATCGCTGAAATCATCGAGGAGTCCCTCGCGCCGATTCCGGAGGCAGTGAATCGACGCGGGCTCTGGTTCCTCGTCATGGCGTATCTGGACGCACGGCAAGAGCCGCGTCGTTGGTACAGCCTGAGCGACGACGAGGTGTCGTGTCTGGCCTGGATGTTTCCAGAGGGGAACGGTGGAGATCGGAACGAAGACGATGCTCTCCGGCCGCGCGAGCTCGTCGCTCTGTACCTCTACGAACGTGCTGGGAGGGCACCGGACTGGTTTCAGCCTATGCCGGAGGCATGACACGCGTGGCACACAATAGGGGTTGCACCCAACGAACACGACGCCCGGCAGACTCGCGAGGAGTTTGCCGGGCGTTGAAATCTGCCTCCTTCCCTAGAGCGCTGGAGTGGTAACTGGCGCGGTAATGAGCACGCTATCGATCGGAGTTCCTGTGGTTGATGTGGGAGCAGTGACGGTAACAATTACCGGACTTGATTCAAGCGTTCCTCCGGTTGGGGTTGATGCTCGCGCGACAAGTTGATATCGCGCGTCGGCACCGATGTCCCAGGAAATGCTAGTGATTGATGACGGGCTCGACGCACTTCCAATCATCTTCGTTTCTCCGGTCCAAAGATTTTCCGCGGTTACTTCGAGATACGTGATTTCATTCACGTTCGGAATTTCAACGACGACGGTGTATGGGTTACCGGTGTTGTCGATGGTTTGATTCGAGAATGGATTCGTGATGTGGAACGTCGCGGCTTCTCCGCTAGATTCGTTGACGGATACTGTGACGCTGTCGCTCGCGCTGTTATCGACGTCATCGTAGAGCGCTGCGCCAAGGGTGTGGCTCCCGGTTGTGACCCAGCTCGGAAGAGTGAAGGTATCGCCGTTCATGTTGTGGCTGGTGTATACGAGTGCGCCGTCCACAGTGTATTCCACTCGTGAGAATGCTCGATGGATAGAGGAGTTGAGCGTCGTCGTCACCGCTCGCCCAAAGATATCTCCGCTTTTTGGAGAGACAAACGACAGGCTTGGCTGGTTTTGTGGGATGTGGACATCGTCGGTCTCTGTCGGAACATCTTGGCACGCGGTGATCGTGGCTTCTCCAGGTTTCAGGTTGGCGTTGTGTTTGGTGATCCACGCTTGAACCGCGTCTTCCCAGATTTGGTAGTACGGATCCACCGTGGGGTCTTCTGGTGCCGGTCCTCGAGGGTCGTCTTTATTCACGTACGTCAGAACATTGTGATATTCTCCGCACGTTTTTGTTTCTGTAAATCGGTCTGGTGTGAGTGCGGTTGCGAGTTTTCCGGTGCTCGTGTCGATGGTGTATGTCTGAACGGGAATATTCCCGTCGAGCATGTCTTTTCCGGTTGATGCGATGGTTGGGGTGGGGAAGGTCTCGATTGGTGTGCCGTCGAGCGCCTTCTGCATGAACTCTTTCCACATTGGTGCCGCAACAAAAACGGCTTCTGCGTTTTTATACATCTTTGTTCCATCGGTGTTTCCCACCCAAACGCCCGCAGCGAGTGAAGGGGTGTAGCCCATGGTCCACGCGTCGTTGAAGTCGCTCGTGGTTCCGGTTTTTGCAGCCACCGGACGGGCGCCAAGCTGTAGTGCGCTGTTCACGCCGAAAATATATGACCGCGCGTTGTTGTCTGAAAGCACGTTACTGACGGTATTGGCGATGTTTGCGTCAATGACTTGTGTTCCAACGTGATCTTCCGCCTTCCACTCCTCGAGGGTTGTGCCGGTGGAATCGGTGACCTTGAGGATTCCCGTTGTGGTTTGTTGAATTCCGCCGTTCGCGAACGTTCCATACGCTCGGAGGTGGTCGATCATAGTGACCTCTCCGCCACCAAGAACGAGGGAAAGTCCAAAGCGGGAGCGATCGTTGAGCGTGGTGTATCCCATGCGCTGCAAGAACGTCAGGGCGTTGTCCACGCCAACGAGATACATGGCTTTGACGGCGGGAATGTTCAATGACCCCTGGAGTGCTTTGCGCATCGTGACATAGCCATGCTCGCCGTTGTCGTAGTTGTGTGGATCATATGGGCCGGTTTCGGTTGGCATCACGGTATCCACGTCCCAGAGAATGGTGTTTGGCGTATAGCCCTTTTCCCACGATGCGGCGTAAATGAGCGGCTTCATACTGCTTCCTGGCTGCAGCGGTCGTTGCGTGACGTTCACCTGGCCCTGGATGTCGTCATTGAAATAGTCTGCGCTCCCAACCATCGCGAGAACTTGTCCGGTTTTTGGATCAAGAGCAAGGAGGCCTGCGTTGTTGAACCCGTACGTTTCGCCCTTGGCGTCCACCGTTTCCTTTACTGCGGCTTCGGCGGCAACCTGTTTGTCGAAGTCGAGGGTGGTAATAACGTTCAGTCCGCCAGTTTCCACTTCGCGCTCTGTATAGCTTGCCTCGAGCTGGTCTTTGACCCAAAGCACAAAATGCGGCGCAGTGATGTTGCCGAGTTTTGCAACGACGGGAGTGTCCTCCGCTTCCGCAGCAACAACTTGGTCGTGTGTGATGTATCCAAGCTCCTCCATGCCCTCAAGAATCCAATCGCGGCGTTCCCTGAGGCGGTCGGCGTCTTTGAGATATGTACTTGGTTGTTTGGGGAGCGCTGCAAGGGTTGCGGACTGTGCAAGATCGAGATCCTTCACGTCTTTTCCAAAATACGCCTGACTCGCGGACTGCACGCCGTAATTTGCGCCGCCATATCCGATTTGATTGAGGTAAAGCCCGAGAATTTCTTGCTTGGTAAATTTTTCCTCTACAGCGTACGACAGGAGGATCTCCTTTATTTTACGAATTGCTGTTTTATCAAGGGTTAAGATGACATTTCGTACCATTTGTTGGGTGAGTGTTGATGCGCCTTGGGCCTTGCAACCGCACTTAATGTCCTCGTAAATAGAGCGGGCGATGCTGAGATAGTTAATTCCGTGATGATTGTAGAATTGACGGTCTTCTGCGGTAATCGTCGCGTTAATGAGATCTTGAGGAATTTGTTCCACCGGAACAATGGTTCGTTTTTCGCTTTCGGCGATTTCGTAGAGGAGATGGGTGCCGGTGCGGTCGTAGATTTTCGTGGACTGCGCAACATCGCGGTTCAGGATGTCTTCTGGCGTTGGCAGCGTTTGTTTGATCCAAAGGTATCCAGCAAAAAGCACCAAGCCGCTCAAAAGAATGAGGGCGATTCCGCCGAGAACGAGATTTTTGAGGAGCGACCCTTTGGTGACGGCTTTCATCCGATGGAGAAGCGCGGCAACAAAGCGGTTCTTGTGAAGGTCGGCTCGGTACTTGCCGTATCGTTGCATAAAACGTTCGAAAAAATGGTGCGTTGGTTGCATAATACGTTGCGCACAAAAAAAGGGCAAAAAACATGGTGGACAACTTGGCTAACCTTAGCCAATAAATGGCAAAAAACCGTTGACAAAATGGTGTGGAAATGCTATACTCATGCCATGAAAAATTCGGCGACAGTAGCCGATTTTTTATATCTTATGATCAATCGCCTCAAAACGATCCTCAAGCGTTCACCGGTAGAAGTTGCAACTCTTGCTGCTATGGTTCTTCTTGCCGGATACTTTGCCCTCCCCTCTGCGGCTCGTGCCACGGCAACCGCATTTTCGGTTGGTCGGGCAACGGAACTTGAGGTTGCGGCCATGAAGAACGCGACCATGCCATTTGGTCAGCTTCCTGGCGCGGATCTTCGTGACCCGACATATACCATGCGGGTGACCGCAACGGCGTACAACAGCGATCCTGCACAAACCGACGACACGCCGTTTATTACGGCAAGCGGTACCCACGTCCGTCCTGGAGTTATTGCGGCGAACTTCTTGCCCATGGGAACAATGGTCAAGATTCCTGAGTACTTCGGTGACCAGATCTTTACGGTGGAAGACCGTATGAATCCCCGGTACGACAAGCGCATCGACATCTGGATGGAGGAGGGCCCCGGTGCTCGTCAGTTCGGCGTTCGCACCGTCGCAATTGAAGTCTATCGCGCGAAGTAACAGCCAAAAGAAGGGGCTCTCGAGCAATCGGGAGCCCCTTCTTTTTTTCACGTTGCCCAACGCGCCCGTTTCCCCTACACTACCCACATATGAAACGCCTTCTTTTTTCCTTTGGTGCTGCGGTGCTTTTGCTCACTGGTGCGGGCTGCCTTTCAAGTTTTACGTCAGGAACAGCTGATTCGGCGGATCCCACCGGCAAGTGGAAACTTGATTTTGATCTGCCTTCGGGCTGGGTTGAGGTAGTGAATTATCCGCAGCCGCTGAAAACTGCAGTGACTCTTTCAAAAGACGTGAATCACACGATGGGTGTCATTACATTGCAAAATACGGATAAAGCCATCGCGCGAACCACGACGCCGGAGGCATCCGTGCCAACAGACAGCTATGTCACAGCAAACTACACAAAAATCGATGTTGATTGGCTGGATTCTCGTCGCGCAATTCCAAAAGATGCAACAGATTTGGGAAACGGGTTTTATAAGGCGGCGGCAAGCACCGAGCCATGCGATCCGGGTTCGTGCACGACGTCGTATTATTTCAAGACTGACGCTGGCGAAAAATATCTCTTTACGGTGTGGCAGAACGGGCAAGATATTTCCGTTGCAGAGCCGGTGATTCTCTCAGCGAAAGTCGTAACCGAATTCACGGACACGGCTCCATCTGCAGCCGTGGGTGACGTGAAAACAAATGAGTAGAAAAAATACAAAGAAAATACTCCGTCGCAACGACGGAGTATTTTCTTTGGAGGCCGTGGCCAGATTCGAACCGGCGTATCGCGGTTTTGCAGACCGCTGTGTTAACCACTTCACCACACGGCCAAGATTGAACGATGGGAATGTATCAGAAAAACTTCGTGAAAGCAACGGCGGTACGGTATACTTTTTACATGTCGGAACACGACGAAAAGGAGGACAAAAAGTACCAACTCACGTGGAATGAGTTTTGGGCAATGTTGGGGCCAAGCATGAGAAAATACCTTGGCGCTTATATTTTTTCGGTTCTTTTTATTGTTATCGCGTCGCTTGCCCAAGTCGCGGAGCCGATTATTTACGGAAAAATCATCGACGTGCTTTTTGCCGGAAGCACCGATTTGATGGCAAGGATTCTTCCGCTTGTTGGGTTTTGGGCCGGGGCGTTTGTGATAAGTATCGCGCTTTCGCAGTGTGCGCAGCTCCTTGGGTGGTGGGTGGGGAATCAAGCGGCAAACGATTTTTTGTATCGCGCGTTGGGGAAGGTTCTCTATTGGGATGCGGATCGGTTTGGGAAGGATTCGAGCGGCGCAATTTCAAAACGCATCGATCGCGCGTGGGAAAAATCGTTCGACGTGAGTGGACGAATGCTCGCCGACGTTCTCCCAACGCTCGTCACGTTTGTTTTTGTGCTTATCAGCGGAATTGTTCTTGATTGGCGCATGACAATCGCGGCACTGGCAACGATTCCGATCGCAGCATTCCTTACGTTTGTCGTCCACCGGAAAACCGAGGATCGCCAGTCAAAACTCATGGAGGCGTGGGAGGCATTGAGTGCAAATATTCACGAAACGCTGCAGAACATTTTGCCGATTAAAATCTTTGCCGGCGAGGACCGTATTGAACAACAGCAGATCGATGCCATTGAAAACGTAACGCGACGTCAGCACACCCTTCATTATTTCTGGACGGCGCTTGGGGTTGGGAACGGAATCGTTCGGCTAGGTTCTCGCGTCATCGTGTTATTGGTTGGGGTGTGGCTCATCGCCGCCGGCTCGCTGACGGTGGGAAAGATGGTGACATTTTTGGGAATGCTGAACTACATTCTTGCGCCGTTTGATTATTTGCTCGCCGATGTGATGCGGAGAATGGGGGAGGCTCGTGCGGCATTTGCGCGTCTTGCGAAGGACTGGTTTGAAGAGAATAGGATTGTCGAGACCACGCATCCCAAGCGTTTGAAACAGGTGAAGGGAATCGTGGTGTTTGATGACGTGCGGTATCGATATGCCGGGAAGAAAAACGACGCCATTCACAGTGTGAGTCTCACAATTCCTGCGGGAACAAGCATGGCGCTTGTTGGCCGATCTGGAAGCGGCAAGAGTACATTTGTGAAATTTCTGAATCGGTTTCTCGACCCAGATTCGGGGGAGGTTGTCATCGATGGAATCGATGTGAAATCGGTAAAAATGGAAGACCTGCGTCGCGCGGTTGGCATTGTGCAGCAGGATACGGTCTTGTTTAACGACACGATCTTGAACAACATTCGGTTTGCACAGCCCAAGGCAACGAAAGAAGATGTGATGGTGGCGTGCAAAAAAGCACAGGCGCATGAGTTTATTCTTGGCCTTCCAAAAAAGTACGACACGATTGTTGGCGAACGTGGCGTGAAGCTTTCCGGTGGCGAGCGCCAGCGCGTTTCTTTGGCGCGAGTATTCCTTTCAAATCCGCCAATTTTGGTTCTCGACGAATCCACGAGTGCACTTGATTCGGAAACCGAGGTAAAAGTGCAGGAGGCTTTGCGAGAAGTGATGAAGGGACGAACAACGATTGTCATCGCACACCGATTATCGACGGTGTATATGGCGGACACCATTGTGGTATTAGACGGGGGAAAGATTGTGGAAAAGGGGACGCACGACGAGTTGTTACGGAAAGGCGGAATGTACGATAGACTGTGGAGGCTGCAGAGCGGCGGATACTTGCCGGAATAATCATCATCGATTTTGTAGAGCACTTATGACTCAAGCGGATGCGCTCGATATGTTGAAGACCGGCGCAAACGTGTTTTTGACGGGGGAGCCTGGTGCGGGGAAGAGTCACACCATTCGTGAGTACATCAAGTATTTGCAATCACACGGCATCGCTCCAGCCATGACGGCGAGTACGGGGATTGCGGCAACACACATTGGCGGCATGACCATTCATTCGTGGAGCGGGTTGGGGATTCGGAAATTCATCAGCCGTCGGGAATGTAAAGACCTTGCAACGAATTCCGCACTCGCAAACCGCGTTCGAAAAACATCGACGCTCATCATCGACGAAATCTCGATGCTCGATGCCGCGATGTTGGATTCGGTGGATATGGTGTGCCGCGTGGTGCGGGATTCGGATTTGCCGTTCGGTGGGATTCAAATTGTACTGGTCGGTGACTTTTTTCAGCTTCCGCCCGTCACGCGGCACGACGAACCGCCGGCACGTTTTGCATTTGCCGCACGAAGCTGGGACGACGCGAACCTCACGGTGTGTTATTTGTCGGAACAGCACCGTCAGGAGGATCCGGTGTTTCTTGGTGTTCTCGCCGCGCTTCGTCGCGGATCGTTAACGGAGGATCACATTGCGGCGCTTCATGCACGTCGATGCATGTCCGATGATCGCGACATTACCAAGCTGTACTCGCACAACGCGGATGTTGATCGCATCAACACGGATCGTTTGCGAATGCTTTTGGCAAAAGAAAAAACGTACACCATGACGTCGGCGGGGAATCCAAAGCTTGTTGAGCAAATGAAGCGCGGATGTTTGTCGCCGGAAAAATTGACTCTGAAGATCGGCGCCCGCGTGATGTTTACGCGAAATAATCCGGTTGAGGGCTATGTGAATGGTTCAATCGCGGATGTTGTTGACTTTGATGCCGAGACGAAGTATCCGGTCGTTCAAATGAAATCCGGTCGGATGATTTGTGTTGAGCCGGGAATGTGGAGTGTGGACGGCGATGGCGGCGTACCGCTTGCCACACTTCGTCAGCTTCCGCTGCGACTCGCGTGGGCCATGACCGTGCACAAAAGCCAAGGCATGTCGCTCGACGGTGCATTTATCGATCTTGGCACCGCGTTTGCGTACGGCCAAGGCTATGTTGCGCTTTCCCGCGTTCGATCGTTGGCTGGCTTGTACCTCGGCGGCTTAAACAGTCGAGCGCTCGAAGTCGATCCCGTCGTGCTTGAGAAAGATGAACAGTTCCGTGCGCAGTCGCTTGCTGCCGAGGCCGCGATTTCGGATCGGAGCGAAGCGGACCGTAAGGCTGATGCCGACGCGTTTATCAAGGCGTGTGGCGGAAAAAAGGAGCCGATCATCCGTGAGACGATCGACGCGCTCTCCGCGTATTTCCCGTCAAAGCCCGCAAAGAAGGCAAAGGAACCAAAATGGACGGAAACACTCGCGCTCATCGTCAGCGGGAAGTCGATTATGGACGTTGCGAAGGAGCGTTCGCGAACTGTCGGTACCATCGTCGGTCATCTTGAAGATGTTCGTGCGCTCGACAAGTTGCCGGCCGATGTCTTCGATCGACTGCGGAATGATGTGAAGGATATTCACGCCGAGGTTGCGCCAGTCATCATCGAGCTCAAAACCCGCGGCCGGTTCCTTCGTCCAGTTTTTGATCACTTCCAGGGAAAGTATTCCTACGACGATCTTCGAATCATTCAATGGCTTGTGGATGCGGAGAAGGCTGATACTAAGAAATCGTGAGAACTTCGTTTCGTGGCACAAAGTCGCGACGCCCAGCGAGGAGTTCGGTAATGTCGCTGGCGAATGTTTCCAGGTACACGCTGAGATATGGGCTTTTGGCGAGCGCAAGAACTTCATCGAACGTAAACCAATCAAGACGCTGGCCCTCGCTTACAAGATGAATATTTCGAAACTGTTCATCGGTGACGGGAATAAAAAACCGATACACAAGGCTGCCGTCGGAATATGTGGTTGTTCCAAGGTCGATGATTTCCGTTGTGTCGAGGCCGATTTCTTCTTTGAGCTCGCGAAGCATTGCCTCGCGCGGCGTTTCGCCATCGTCGATTCCGCCACCAGGCGTATTCCAAAGGTTCGGGTACGCAATGTTCGGATTATTGTCCCGAAGAACAAGACAAATTTTGCCGGCGTGAACAACGATTGCCTTCGATCCGGGTTTTCGCGCCGTCATATTCAAAATCGTCAGAAGCAAGACCTGACCCCTTTAGTTCTCTAACAAAATTCTCATCACGGTCTCTAATTTCATCGCGCAAAGATTTTTGGGGATAATTGTTGCGATCTTGGCCACGGTGTCTGGGTTCATCGCGGCAAGGAGCTGTTCGCGGTTTACTTCGGGAACACAGAGAATTGCGGCAGTGCACGACGACGCGAGGAGTTTTTCAATAGATTTTGAGACCTTTTTTGCAAGCGCTGAAATTTGTGCGGCTTTTTGCGCCTCGAAATCGGCCATTTCGGGAACGTTGATGGCCAGCTCCTCGATTTCCGTTACCTCCCGTCCTTCAACCGAAAGAACCCGAGCTTTCTCGGTGTTGGTTAAGACGACGACGGTTTTCTCCGCAAACGGGGGATAGTGTGTGGAAAACTCCATACGCTCCGATTCTAGCATACTTCGGCTTCCGAAACCCTCAATACTCTTAGGCATCGTGGTAGAATTGGGCATATGGCAGGAGGCGTGTGGGGGAGTTTGCGCGAAAATGTGCGAGATGTTGTTTTTGGCTTGGAAGACAGCCTTGTTTCAACGTTGGGGACGATTACTGGCGTTGCAGTGGGATCACGCAACGCGTTTTATGTCGTCCTTACCGGCGTTGTTTTGGTGTTCGTTGAGGCAATTTCGATGGCCGCGGGAAGTTACTTGTCGTCAAAATCAGCGAAGGACTTGTACGACGAACGTGCTCGGCAGGATCATGCCCGTGTTTTGCACGAAAGAGTAACCGATACTGAATCGCTCGCCGAGCTTTTCCACCGAAAAGGCTTTTCAAAAAACGAGATCGCGGTCGCGGTTGAAGCGATTGGACGTGAACGAAGGCTGTGGTTGAAGGAGGTTTCTCGGCACGAATATCGATACGCGCCAAATACGAGCTCAACACCGGTGATTGCGGCGATGTTCATGGGCGGATTTTACCTTCTTGGTGGGTTTTTTACGTTTGCACCGTATCTCTTTGTTCCGATCGTTGTCGCAATTCCGCTCACGATCACCATGACGCTTGTCGCATTGTTTTTTGTTGGTGTACTCAAGGCAAAACTCACTGGAACGAATCTCTGGCGGTCGGGATTTGAGATGTTTATCGTTTCAACCAGCGCGGCAGCAATTGGGTACGGACTTGGTGTGCTTGTGCCGATGATTTTTCACGCTCCGATTTCGACCTAGCGTATGGTATTTCGCGGATTCGGAAAAACCCGGGCACCAGAGTTCCCAGAAGGCCTGGTGTGGTTGAATTCGGATCCGATGACGATGAAATCACTCAAAGGCAAGCCGGTGCTCATCGATTTTTGGACGTACTCATGCGTGAACTGCTTGCGAACATTGCCGTACCTGAAACGTTGGCATAAGACGTATGCCAAGCTCGGCCTCACAGTGATCGGCGTCCACTCCCCGGAATTCGATTTCGAAAAAGAGGAAGAAAACGTTCGGCGCGCGATCGGTGACCTCGGTGTTGAATATCCTGTTGTCCTCGATCCGGATTTTGCGATGTGGAATTTGTATGCGAATCGGGTCTGGCCTCATGTGTTTTTAGTCGATGCACTCGGATCGATTGTTTTCGACCATCAGGGCGAAGGCGGTGCTGCGCAGACGGAGGCCGCAATTCAGAACATGCTTCGTGCAGCTGGCGTTGCAAAGCTGCCGGCAATCGCGCCGGACAGCACCGGCGTCGGAGGTGTGTGTTATCGGACAACGTCCGAGACGTATCTTGGATATCTGCGCGGCCACATTGGCAATGCGCACGATAAACTTCCAGATACTGAGGAGGCTTTTGATGATGCCGCTGAGCATGCCGACGATGTTCCGTATCTCCACGGCCACTGGCGCATCGCCCCAGAATTCATTGAACACACCAGAACATTGGCGGTCGCTACCGAGTATCTTCAGATGAGCTACTCCGCGTTTGAAACGAATCTTGTGATAGGTGCGCTGGACGACCGCGAGGCGATTGTTGACGTGACCATCGACGGTGCGCCAATTCCGGCATCAATGGCTGGCGCCGACGTGGTGATTGATGAGGCGGGGAAAACCCACATTCACGTTACCAACCATCGGATGTACAGCATTATTCGCGCCGATCACTATCATCGCGCAACGCTCAAGCTTGGTGTGCGAAGTGCGGGGCTGAAAATGTATGCGTTTACGTTTGGTGGATGTAAAGTGTAGGAATGCCATCAGTCATTCTGAGCGCAGCGAAGAATCTTCGTAGGGAACTCCGAATTACCTACGAGAGATCCTTCACTTCGTTCAGGATGACTGCAGAATTGATTTCGGAGTATGCAAAATCGAATCTATCTCGATCACGCCGCCGCAACGCCGCTTTCTTCGGTGGCGTGGATGGCGATGGAGCCGATCCTCACTGGAGCGTGGGGGAATCCTTCAAGTTTGCATCAGGAGGGCGTGAAGGCCGCGCAAGCCCTTCACGCCGCGCATGAATCTGTCGCGAAATGCATCGGCGCGCATGCCGACGAGATTGTTTTGACATCCGGCGCGACGGAGTCGATCAATCTTGCAGTGTTCGGTTCGCTTCGAGCGGGATCAATACGCGGAAAACATATCGTTACCGTTGCCACAGAGCACGCCGCTGTTCTTGGTGCGATTCGTGCGGCCGGGGCCGACGTCAGCATTGTGTCGGTTGATGATCGTGGACATGTTTCGACGGAATCAATTCTTGCGGCGCTTCGCGACGATACGGTGTTGGTATCCGTGATGATGGCAAATAATGAGATTGGTGTTGTTCACGACGCACACGGCATTGGGAAGGCGATTGATGCGTGGCGAAAGAAACGAGGGTCGGTGTACCCACTGTTTCATTCTGACGCGAGTCAAGCGCCGAATTATTTGGAAATCGATGTTGAGTCGCTTCATGTGGATCTTTTAACGCTTTCAAGCCCGAAAGTGTACGGACCAAAAGGTGCTGGTGCGTTGTATATCCGACGGAATGCGCCGTTGGCATCGGTCTTTGGTGGCGGAAAGCAGGAGAGTGGTCGGCGACCGGGCACTGAAAATATCGTCGGTGCTGTTGGTTTTGCCTCGGCGTTATCGGAATCGGTCGCGATGCGTCACCACGAGTCGGCTCGACTCTTACCGCTCCGCGAACGCTTGATCGAGGGGCTGCTTGCGATTCGCGGCGCGTCGTTGAACGGTGATCGTATTCGTCGCTTGCCAAACAACGTGAATATCGCTTTCGATGGCGTTGAAGGCGAAGAGCTTGTGCTACGCCTTGATGCTGCCGGAATTGCTGCGTCCACGGGATCGGCGTGCAAAGGCGGTTCTGAACCAAGCCACGTCCTTGCTGCGCTTGGTTTTAGCGCAAATCGCATCAACGGGAGCGTCCGGCTTACACTCGGTCGAGCAACAATGGCCACGGATATCGATCGAGCAATTTCGACGGTTCGAGAGATTGTTTTGGGGATAAGAGGCGAGTAGTCGGCGTTGAATATTTTTGGTAGGATAAAAACAATCCCATGTGCACGATGTTTATATTCGCGGCCTTGAGGCGAGGGAGGGATCGCCCAGGTGGACTGCGTAAGCATATTTTATGCTCGATAAGAATGATATTCAGATTCTTCGTGAGATGTTTCGTGAGAACAATCTTACGAATAATTCCATCTTGAAGCGTGAAATTCGTGATGAAATGCATTCAGTGATTCGTTCAGAAGTTTTTGCGTCAGAGACGAGAATGATGAAAAGAATGAAGGAAATGAAAGAAGAAATCATCGACGGCATCACCGACGTGCTCGATAACAGCGTTTTGCCAAGGCTGGACGAACACGATCGAGAGATTCACAAGATTAAACGTCATCTCAAGCTTGCGTAATCAAATGAGCATTCAAAATACCGGCTTTGCTCGGTATTTTGCGCTCAGTGCCGATGTTCGCTATCCTGTTGCCATCTATGAAGCTTCGCATTGTTGTGGATCCAGATCTTTGTATCGGTGCAGCGAGTTGCGTAACGATCGCTCCGGATACCTTTGTGATGAACACGGAGAATAAGGCTGAGGTTATCGACCACGGTGTTGCCGAGGGCACTCCAGCGTATGAACGCGTTGTTGAGGCGACGGAGGACGAGATACAGAACATCATTCTTGGCGCACAGTCGTGCCCAACGCTTGCCATTACCGTTTTCAATGTGGACACCGGCGAACAGCTCTACCCAACGCTCTAGTATGGAAAATATCGTCATTCTGGGTGGCGGCATCGCCGGAACCACGGCAGCCGAAGAGATTCGCAAAAAGAATGCCGATGTTGCGATGACGATTATTGAGCAGGAGCATCATCCGCTGTATTCGCGGGTATTGTTGCCGCACTACGTGAAGGGAAAGATTCCGCGTGAGAAAGTCTTTTTGAAAACATGGGAGTGGTACGAAAAGAATCGTATTGAGATGATGACCGGCGTTCGCGTTGAGTCGTTTGATATTCCAAATCGATTTGTTCGAACATCGGAAGGCCGCGAGGTTCCATTCGATGTTTTGATCCTCGCTGGTGGCGGCGAATTGAACGTGATTGGCGGCGAGCCTCGTGGTGTGTCGTATCTTCGCGGCGTTGATGATGCCGACGAGCTCGTTGGTCTTTTGAAGGAGACGTTGATGCGTCCTGAAGGCGATCGCCGTGGCGTGGTGTACGGCAGCGGATTCATCGCTTTGGAATACATCAACATTTTTAAACATTTTGGCATTTCGTGCGACGTGGTTATGCGCGGCCGGGGATTTTGGTCATCGGTGCTGTCCGACCACTCGCAGACCGTTCTTGCAAAGAAAGCGCTCGATGGCGGAACGCTCTTGCACACAAACGAAGCAGAACCAACGATTCTTGGCGAGCGTGAGGTAACTGGGGTGAAGCTTGTGTCTGGCGCGGAGCTTCCGTGCTCGATTCTCGGCGTCGGAATCGGAATGCATTCAGACCAGTCATTCTATCGTGATTGCGGAATCGATATTGATCGCGGAATCATGACCAACGAGTATCTCGAGACTGCACATCCGTCGGTGTACGCCATTGGCGACGGCGCTCAGTTTTTCGACACAAATGTTGCGCGCCATGTGGTGTACGGCAACTGGATGAACGCGCAGTCGCAAGGTCGTGCCGTCGCAAAAACGATCTGCGGCGAACGCATGCCGTTCAACCTTGTTTCAAGCTACGCGACGCACCTTTTTGACATGCACATCGTGTTCATCGGCGATGTTGATCGGAAAGCGGCGGACGAGGTGAAGCAGATTGTTGCGACAGACTCGTCCTCAGTCGAAGAGTTTTATCGGAAGGGAAAGGTCGTTGGTGCCGTCTTGATCGGCGATATTTCTGGCCGTGCTACTATAACTGCACGAATCGCGGCCCGTGAATAAGTTTCTCGCTATTTCGTGAAAACACTGGAATACTGCTGCTATGAATCTGGACAGCCACAAGACATACGCGACATTGGACGCTTCGGACATCCGATTCGGCATTGAGCACCTTCCGGAACAGATTCGGATCGGGTGGGAAGAGACGCGAGAGCTGAATCTTCCAGAGTCGTTTAAGCGCGCAACGTCGATTGTTATTGTTGGGATGGGCGGCTCTGCACTGGGTCCACACATGCTCACCACGGCATTTTTTGATCGGCTCAAAGTTCCCGTCACTATCGTGAACGGCTATTCGCTCCCGGGGTTCGTGGATAAAAAAACGCTTGTCGTCCTTTCCAGCTTTTCGGGAACCACGGAAGAGGTGCTTGCTGCTGGCGACGAGGCGGTAAAGCGCGGTGCCATGATTTTTGCGATTGCTGCTGGCGGCGATTTGGCAAAGCGTGCCGCAAAGCACAAATGGCCGATGTATCAGTTTGATCCTGGTGAACTCGCAAAGCAACCTCGACTTGGAACGGGATTCTCGCTTGCCGGGCTGCTCGGCATGCTCGAGCGTGCAAAACTGTTGAAAATCACTGGCGCAGAAATCGACCTCATGCGCATTGCAATGGGGGAGGTGATTGATTTGTGCGCAGTCGATGTTCCTGCAAAAGAAAATCCGGCAAAAACGGTTGCGAAGACGCTTGCGGACTCCGCAGTGCTCATTATTGCCGCAGAGCACCTTGTTGGTGCGGCGCACGTTTTAGCGAATTCGATTAACGAAACCGCAAAACAATTTGCAACATACTTCGCGCTTCCGGAGCTGAATCATCACTTGCTTGAAGGCCTCACCTATCCAAAAACGTTTGCGCCAAGGACGGTCGCATTCCTTGTGCAATCGAGCTTGTACAATACTCGAACACAAAAGCGTGTGAATGTGACGGCCGACATGCTTGAAGAGCAGGGAATCGCGGTGGTCGATTACGTCACGAGCGGAAGTGAGCCACTCGAAGAAGTTGGCGAAGTGCTCCAGTTCGGAAGTTTCGTGAGTTACTATCTTGCAATGAAGAATGGCGTGAAGCCGGAAGGAATTCCATTCGTCGACGCCTTCAAGAAGGCAATGGGGAAGTAGACTACAAAAACACCGCGCCAATATCGGCGCGGTGTTTTCATTTGGAATCGATGAAGATTATTTCGCGTTCGCATCTGCCTGGTGTAATCCAACGGTGTTTCCCTCAGTGTCGATGAAGTAGCCCTGCCATGCCATGCCGGTGAGGGCAAATTTCGGCATCGCGACTATTGCGCCGTGTTCAAGCGCTTTCGCCATCGCTGCATCAAAATCATCGACCACAATCGTGCAGCAGAACGCGTTGAGCCCTTGTTTCTCGGCTGGCGCCGGGCATGGGCGCTTCACGAACCCTCCGCTAATGCCCACCTCTGTGCTGCCCTTTGGCGCGGTCATCGCCATCCAGTACGTGCTGCCATCCGGCATCGGCCATCCCTGAATATCCCATCCAAAAACGTCTCGATAAAATGCGGTTCCACGTTCAAGGTTGTCGCAATGAATTTCAAAATGGGCAACGCGATTTGGCATAATCGGGCAGTGGCTAAAGAATGATGGAGTGATGATACGTGATAAACCACGAAAAACAAGGCGTTCAACGCAGCGCTGCCTTTCGGTGCGTCACAAAAAGAACAAACACATAATTTGCCGCGACAAGAACGAATGGATAGAACACGGTTTCAAAAGTATATGCCGACAACGCCGCAATGGAGAGTGCAAAGCTTGTGCCGGAAAAGATATATGTTAACGCGGGTTCGTCTCGCGGTTTCATGAAGGATTTTCGGAACGTTGGGACGAACCCAAGACAATCTGCGGTTGCAGCGAGAAGTATTGAAACGACCGCATCTTTTGTGAAAATATAGATGATGACCGCGAGGACGCTTCCCACGAACGCCGCACGATCAAGCGTAGTGATTTCTTTTTCGCCACGAAAAATGGCATATACAAGGACGGCCGCACAACACACCGCTTGAAGCGCAAACAGCCACGATCCATATCCGCCGCCGTGGGAAAGTGACGCCCAAAATCCCACTGCCGTGGTGAGGGTCCAGGGAATCCACGAAAAGAGGTGGGGTTTTACCGTCCCCTTCAGCATCGCCGCGCAGTACGGAACGAATGTGGCGAATCCAAGGGCGAGAGACGCGATGGCAAGGACTTCTTTCATAGTATGATTATTCTCTCACAATTGCGGCTGGGTTGCTTAAAACCCATTTTTCACTTACGATTCCTCCGCGACAAAGCTCGGAGAGATGACCGATTGTTGAACCTTGAACTGATTTGCCCAAACTGTCACAGTGAAGAGCGTTATCTAAAGAAGTGACGTTTCACAGACAACATGGAGGGGTCGCATAGCGGTCTAGTGCGGTGGTCTTGAAAACCACTGACCCGCAAGGGTCCGCGAGTTCGAATCTCGCCCCCTCCGCCATCAAAAAACAATCGATGAATTCGATTGTTTTTTGATGGCGTGGGGTGTTCGCTATTCTCCTGGCAGTTCGGTAACGTATGCCATGAAATAGGTTCCATCGGAGCGCTTTGCGACGCTGATGTCTTGCAAGTAGTCGGTTCCAAGGGTTGTTGTGTCGTCGCCGCTGAGCGCGACGCCGTCCGGCGTCCATGTTCTGCCGTCTGTTGTGGTGAACGATCGCGCGTTTTTCTCGTCGCCGCTGAATGCGTACAAGCGAAGAACGTCATTCTCAACAAGTTCGTCACTAGAGTAATAGTTTTTTCCAGGGAACACTGGAGTTTGGTCGGTTGCCAACGTGAAGGTTATGCCGTCTGTTGATGTTGCGTGCACTTGGCCTGGATTTTTTTCTTGCCCAGCGAACATGTGCCAGACTCCATCAAAATACACGGTGTTGGAATCCACGGCGTCGAGCGGGCCCTCAAAGGACTTTCCTTTGTAGGTGAATGTTAAGCCATCTGGGCTGTCTGCATAGCCGATACCATATTTCTTTGCCGTGAAGCTCATCGTAAAGAACATGCGGTACGTTCCGTCTTCAAGGCGCACAACGTCAGGGTCGCTCGGGTCGCGGTGGTTGGGGAAGTCGTTGAACGTGAGGTAGTGATACGTCCAGCTCGTTCCTTGATCTGACGACGTTGCGAGCACGGTGCTCTCTTCTTTTCCCGTTTCAATATCCTGGCCAATGTAGTAGACCCAAATTGCGCCGTCGTCGGCAATATGGACGTCTGGAACGTTTGCACGATCGGAGAGAATATTGCCGGTTGGGATGAAATGAATGCCGTCGGCAGACATGGCAGTCATGATGCGGCGTACTCCTGCGGTGTAGGGTTTTGCTGTGGCGGCGCGGCCGTGCGGGGGAGAAAAGTCGTTACCGACCGTGAGTGTGTTTGCTGTGCCGCACCCAGAGAGCAAAATCGCCGCAAGCATCGGTAGGGCGTTCAGAGGAATGCGCATATATTCCAAAGACAATACGTTGGGATTCATTTTGACTAGTCCGCATTTGAGAGCCCTTCGAACACTTCGCTTGCTTGGACGCGAGTGCCGTCGATGGTGATAATGGTGTTGAAATCTTCAACGGCGAACCAGCCAGCAACTCCTGTTGCACTTTGCGTTTTGCACCATCGAACGTCGTCGCAACCGATGAACGTTATCTTTTCTCCTTTTTTGAGTGTCGTAGCGATTGCTCCTCCAATCACTTCGTTCGTGTCAGTATTGAGGGGCAGATCCTGGAGCATCGTGAGGTGCGCTCCGATTGCGGACGGGTCGATGAGATACAAATCTTTCTCAACGTGTGAAAGCTTGTGATCGGTGCCGAGCGTGAAGGCGTCCTCGTAGGTCCACGTTTGAAGCGTTGTTGCGCGAGTTTGTGTTGTAAGTGTTCCGTTGCCGGCGAAGTCGATATCTTCGTAACTTCCCTGAACGGTGCCGACGAGCTGGAGGACCGATCCGTCGAATCGGTAGAATCCCGTTGTATAGTCGATGCTTCCGCCCCTGTCGCTCACCGCGATTTCTTTTTCATGATCGGTGGTATCAATGTCAACAATCCCGAAATATCCGTCGGGGTTTGTTCCAGGGAACACAATCGACGATCCGCTCGCCGTGAGCACTGTGCTTGTTCCCTCAATAGAGTTTCCCTTTACCTCAATCGAGATGTTTTCCACGACACCGTCACCATTGAGGTCGATGGACGTGGAAAGATATTCATTCGCCTTGAGTGTTGCGGGATCGATCTTTTGCGCTGGGGTTTGTGTTGCTGTTGGAACATCGATTGCATCGCCGATGTCTTTCAAGACTGCGGCACGTTGATCGTCGAGTTCTTTTTGTCGCTGAACAACAATGAACGTAAGCACCGCCGTTCCAAGAAGAACAACGATGAGGAGGAGAGACGCATGCTTAAATTGCATATCGGAAAAATTAACTTTAGCTTCAATGTACAACATGTGGAGAAAAGGGGAAGGCCTGATGTTACGATATCCACCGTATGATGGAATCGACGGGCGTCTTTTTTTCGAGGGCGTTAGAGCGGATGGCGGTTTTTGATGCGTGGGCCGCGAAGTATGCCCCGCAGGCCATTGCCGATCATATCTGCTACAAATGCGAATCAGCCGATGAATTTGAGGCGATTCGAAAGCTCTTCGAGACGGAAAGCGCGTTTATCTACCAGTCGATTATTTCGAATCGACGCATCGCGATCGTGAAGTT
Source organism: Candidatus Uhrbacteria bacterium (assembly GCA_943354605.1). GTDB lineage: Bacteria > Patescibacteriota > Patescibacteriia > UBA9934 > UBA9934 > CAIKHN01. Next base: position 80,887 of record CALRCK010000001.1, read on the forward strand.
TTTACAACCCATTCCATCGGCGCTTGGGGAAATATGGTTCCTCGAGCTTTCCGATCAGAAGCCAGACGGCAGCCAGGCATCGGAGTTTGATCATATCGAAATGTACCCGACCGCGGGATCGATGGATGACCTTGCCGCGAGCCTTGAATCGAAAAGCGTTATCGTCGAAAAGATTGTGCGACCGCATCACACCACATTCGACACAATTGTTGAGGCGAGCTTTAAGGTTCGCATCGAGCCCGAGCCTTTGGTGACAAAGATTGTTCGTGACGAAATGAAATAGGGAGAAACAAAAACATCCTGTTGAGGATGTTTTTGAAGGATCTTTACTTTCCCTTTCCTGCGCAGCCCCAAAGTTCCCCGGCAACGTAGCCGGCAACGTAGCCAACTGCTCCGGTCACGACAACGAGCATGAGTGCTGTTGAAAGAGAGAACGGTAGCACAGTGACGCTCATACTAATAAAGTGTAGCCCCCAAATCCATTTCAGTAACGATTCTGCAAGCCCTGCAAATACCACGAGCGACCATGCCGCGTGCATGATGGCAACGGTTCCGCCAACGGCCAACCCAACTTTATGTGAGTGCGCATGATTCATAACGCGATGATAAAGGTGAATAATGCCTTCAGCATACACCCGTCGAGACTGTTCTTTGTGTACGAGTTCCATTAGAATGAGGAGAGTCTCTCTTTTGTAGATGTATGGCTGAATTGTCTCCAATAACGTATTGTCTGTATCTTCGGCAACAGGAGGCTGGCGAGGCGGAAGCCGTTTCTGTGCTTTTGCAGGCGCAGGAGATGCAGAAAGTCGCAGAGAAAGAAGGATTTGTCATATACAAAACGATCATGGAAAAACCAGGAGCACCGGGGAACGATCGTCCAGGTTTTCGGGCAATGCTTGGGGAAATCGAACAAGGATTGTATAGCGGAATTCTGGTGTGGGCGCCGGACCGACTCGCGTGCGTTCCAGAAGACATGGGAAGTTTTTTTCAACTCATGACCCAGGGAAAACTCAAACGCATCCGAACATACGATCGTGTGTGGATGTAGGGCGTTTTAAGGCTTGCGAACGAAATAGGGATTTTCCCGAACAACCAGGGTAAATTCAAGCGGACTGTCCCACGAAACTCTTCCGGCGGAAAATGCCTCGAACCCCGCTTTTTTAAATGCCGCAATCATTTTTTCGCCGTCAGGATTATCACTCAAAATGCGTGCTACCGTGAACTCAACGTCGCGTCTCGTATGCTCGATGTCCCAAAGAGCGACGTCGAGAAGTGCTTTTGCTAAACCTTTGCCCTGGTATTCGGGAAGTACCTCTACCTGATGAATGTCGGCGACGTGCGGTGCGTTGCGTATTCGTGTCCGAATGTCGTCGATTCTTGGCTGCCAATCAGGATCGGGGTACTGGCCTCCGTGTTCATCTCTTTTCCAGACGACCGCTTTTTTCAGTTCGTAGGCCGCCTGTTCCCCTGTTTGTAGGGAATAGACGAGCGTGCCTTCCTTGCCCACAAAGAGGTCGTGCTTTGTGTCGTCACCAAACTGATATCGCTTTTCAGTAATGCTTTTGAGTAAGGCGTTGTTGCGCTCGAGGTCTTCACGAAGCTCTGGGTTCTCCTCAAGCATTCGTTCCATCATCCGCGCCGTGAGTGGGTAGTCAGAGTACTCAAGCGTCGCGTCTGGGTGTGTTTCCCGCACGCGGGCATAAGCGTTTTTTTGGAGCGTTGCTTTGAGGTTTTTAATGTGCCGTTGTAATCGCGCCTCTTCGCGCAGAACAGGCTCCTGAATTTCCCCCATCTGCACAAGTCCGCCGATGCCAAGTGTCACTTTGTCTGCATGAAGAGCTGATTCCGGATTTTGTGTGACACGGACGGGAATACTATTCTCACTGATGATTTGACTTTCGTTTCTTGGAATATTGCGGGGAAATTCATGCATATTGCATGTATCGTAACACAACAAAACAACCCACGAGGGGTTGTTTTGTGGCGGAAAGGGAGAGATTCGAACTCTCGGTACCCTTTCAGGTACACATGATTTCGAGTCATGCGCATTCGACCACTCTGCCACCTTTCCAAATAGTGGTGAACGACCGGAAAAGTATCATGAATCGGTGATGGTGGCAATTGGGTGCGGAGAAAGTATCCCGAGGGGGAGGCGCGGGATTTTCTTTCCTCAAGTACACTTGGGGCAAACCAAATCTCCATCGTATGCACGAAGGTTTTCCTGTTCCAGAAGTAACGCCAAAAGAAAAAGAGCGAAAATCGCCTTTTACATTCGAACACGCGGAATTGAACGATGAAACCGCGCTCGCCCTTGCGGAGTATGTTCGAAATTCCATCAATACTCCCCAAAATTATATCGACAAGGGTGGCGCAGGATCTGTGTTTCGTATTGCGGAGGGGCTATGTATGAAAGTAATGACTCCTCGTCGGTTCAGTCCGCATGCCGCATTGTTGGATATCGGGAATCACCCTGTCGTAGAAGCAAATATTCTTCGGAGTCGTGCGTCGCGGATAGTTTCCGGCGTTCGCGTTCCATATTGTTACGGATTTTTAGAAGCGAAACACGGAGAAGATTTTGATTACCTGCTCATGGAAGAACTTGATGCAGTAAATCTTCAGCGCGTGATATCCAAGAAGATCCCCGCGCCGGAGGCATTCAATGCAGAGAGATTTGTGGAAGCGCTTGATGCCTACATTCAAGATCTTCATAGCTCCGGCATTGCGCACGGCGATCTTGAAGCCCGAAATGTCATGATCGATCGAAAAACTGGTCTTCCACGCCTTATTGACTTCGGACGGTCGCGACTGCTTGGTAGGCTTTCGATTGCGGAGCGGAATGCGGCAATCGCACACGACGAGAAAATAATGAATCAAGCAATTACAGAGCCCCTGTTTAAGGATATCGATTAACCGTTTTTATGGATCAATACAGAACACATCGTGAAAAATTTCAGATGCAGATCGACGCGGCGTTGCTTCATGCTGCAGAAGAAGTTGCGCGTTCGCTTCTCGCAACCGACGCCGACATTGCGCCGATTCTTCTTGGTGCGAGCGACAATGATGCGAAGCTGTTTGTTTCCCGTACCAAAGATCGCATCGTTCCAGTCCATGCATTTGTATTGGATGGCGACGCATTTTATGTCGGCTTTGCTCCACAATCCGCCGAATAACATCCGGCCTTAGGAAAATGTTTTATACTACGGAGTACTATGAGGATTTCCAAGGCGATTATTCCGGTGGCGGGAATGGGAACGCGGTTTTTGCCGGCCACAAAAGCGCAGCCAAAGGAGATGTTGCCGGTGGTAGACAAGCCGGTCATTCAATACATCGTCGAAGAGGCGGTTGCTGCGGGAATTGAAGAAATTAT
>CALRCK010000001.1:84353-215941 GCA_943354605.1 Candidatus Uhrbacteria bacterium
GGCGCAGGATGCTTTGGCGGGAGTAGCTCGGCAACGTCGTCGAAAATCACACTGAAAGTGTGGGGCGTATTCGACGAGGAAGATTCGTGGAAGACGCTTATTGAGAAATACCACACGCTGCATCCAAACGTGACCGTGGAATACACGAAGCTTCGATTTGAGGAATACAAAGACGAGCTTATTCGTGCGATTGCAGAGGGGAAGGGCCCAGATGTGATGGCGGTGCACAACACGTGGCTTGGCGGATTTACGGATTTGCTTGCGCCAATGCCCGATGCGGTGAATGTGACGCACATGGAAACGCAGGGAACTCTGCGTAAGGAATCCGTTCTTGTCGCAACATCGGAAAGCACGATGAGCATGAAAACATTAAAGTCGGATTTTATTCCGGCCGTGGTTGACGACGTGGTGATGCCGTATGTGAAGGATTCAAAATCCGATCCCGTCGATAAGATTTATGCATTGCCAATGGCGATGGATACATTGGCGTTATTTTACAACCAGGACATGTTGAATGCCGCGGGTATTCCGCAGCCGCCAGCAACGTGGAGCGATTTCCAGGAGGCAGTGAAATCGCTGACAAAGATCGACACTGCAGGAAAAATCACGCAGTCCGCCGTTGGTATGGGAACATCGGAGAATGTGGAGCGCGCACCGGACATTCTTTCCGTTCTCATGATGCAGAATGGCGTAGAAATGGTGGACGATCGCGGTCGTGTGACATTTAACGATGCGCCAAAAGGATCCGGAAATGCCACGCCGCCTGGTTTGGGTGCGGTGCAGTTCTATACAGATTTCGCGAACCCAACAAAGGAGGTGTATACGTGGAACGACACGATGCAGTCGTCGCTCGACGCATTTGTGAACGGTCAGACGGCGATGTTCTTGGGATATAGTTACCACTTGCCGATCATCCGTACACTTGCACCAAAACTGAATGTTGCGGTTGCTGCATTGCCGCAGATTAGTACGGCAGACACCACGCAGCAGGTGAACTACGGAAATTATTGGGCAGAAGGTGTGTCGAAAGATTCTGCAAATCAGGATTACGCATGGAATTTTGTGTTGTTTGCAACGAACGAAGACAATGTCACGAGCTATCTTTCCGATGCGAAGAAACCAACGGCCCTGCGATCGCTCATTGCAAGTCAGTTGAACGACGAGGATCTTGGCGTGTTCGCGTCGCAGTTGTTAACCGCAAAAACCTGGTATCGCGGGCTCGATGTGGACGCAGAAGAGGCGGCAATGAACCAACTCATCGATGATTACTTGGCAAACACATATGGCGACGATCCGCAGAAGGCTGTAGATAACGCGGCGCGTGTGGTGTCGCAAACGTATCTCTAAACGCCATTCAGCGCGTGTTATACTTGTTCTATATGTTTCGCGCGCTTAAGATTGCCGTTCTTGGTGTGATCCTCTCAACGTCTTTTGGTATTTTTGTGCCAGCCGTTGATGTGCGTGCTGCAGATCTTGGTGCGCAGTACACGGAGATCAATTCATCAGGAACGTCTTCGCAGGGGCTTATTTTTGCAGGAATCTGTCCTAGCTCTACGGATCCAACAACCGGGCTCAATCACTGCACGGAATGTCGCGACCACGGAAACTGTACGCTCTCCGATGTGCTGCAGGTGTTCGTGAACCTTTCCACGTTCATTCTTGGCATCAGCGGAACCGCGGTGCTGTTCGTCTTCGTTTATGGTGGGTTTAAGTGGGTGTTTTCCCGTGGGGATTCACACTGGATTACCGAAGGAAAGGACGCTATTACCGCGGCAATTATTGGACTTTGTATTATCTTTGGCGCGTACGTTGCGATTAACTTTATTGTTTCTGGTCTCACCACAAAGGGGGGCGCGACGCCATCATCCGGAAAGCTCGAAGATACGGTGAATCAAAGTGTGACGGGCGGCACAGGAGCGACCGGAGTTTTTACTACTGAATAATGGTATATGAAGAAGATTTTTCGATACGCGATTCTTGCATCAATTGTGCTCCTCCCATTTGCTGCGCATGTTGCGCTCGCAGCAACATCAACGTCGTCGGTGACATTGATCAATCCCCTTGGCGACGAGGCTCGTGATGTTCGCGTACTTTTTGGTCGAGTCATTTCCGCGGCACTATCGATCGTGGGTGGACTTGCATTGTTGATGTTCGTTTATGGCGGCTTGCTCTGGATGACATCGCGCGGTGAATCGAAACAGGTTACGAAAGGGAAAGATACAATTACCTGGGCTACGCTTGGACTGGTCATTATCTTTGCGTCGTACACGCTGGTGAATGCATTGATTTCCGGAATCACATCCGGAAATGCCACGTAAGAAAATGGCGTGATATACTATTCTCAACAATTATTCTTCTCCCGTATGATGAAATCTCTCGTCCGTTTCGCGATGAGTGTGGTACTCGGCCTGGCTATTGCGCTTCCGTTCGTACATATCGGTGCTGTTCATGCGGCATCTGGTCAGCTTGAGGCAACAGATTTACTCGGGACGGACTTTGGTGACGCAACCGGTCTTGGTCAGGGCGATCTCACGACAACGATCGGTTCGTTGATCCGTGTCGCACTTGGATTCCTTGGCGTTGTTGCGGTGGTGATTATTCTCTTGGGTGGATTTAAGTGGATGACGGCTGGCGGAAGTGACGAAAAGGTTGGCGAAGCAAAGAAGCTCATCATCGCCGGTATCATCGGTTTGGCGATTATTCTCTCGGCATACGCTATTGCATCGTTCGTTATCAGCTCGATTGTTGGTGCGGCAGCAGGATAATCGATTCGACGTTGTCTCATGACGCTCGCCCCGAAGAATATTCGGGGCCTGCACTATGCGAGAACTGTTGGCGCTGACAACAATAGACGGATCAACAACGGGACTCTCTTCAACGGGAACCGCGGCGTTTGGTTCAACGTGGGTTCGCACGCAGAGCGCAACGTCGCTGTCGTATTTCATCGGCCACAACATCATTCAGCCAATTTTTGGCTTGGTGGGATTGGCATTTTTCGTGCTTGCCGTCTATGCCGGCGTGTTGTGGATGACGGCGCAGGGGGATTCGAAGAAGGTGGACAAAGCAAAAGATATTTTGGTGTCGGCAACGGTGGGATTGGTGATTATTGTTGCATCGTACGTGCTGACGAACGCAATTTTGAGTGCCGTGACGTCCGGAACGGTAACCTAGTGCCGATATGATCCGACTTCTTGCTGCGGCAACTGCGCCCTTCAATGCTGATCCACTTTCAAATGCTGGTGCGGCGGCATACGGTGGCACCGTGCCTTCGACCACCCTTTTTTCCCTGATCAACAGCATTATCACTGCGATATTCAGCGTTCTTGGCCTCATATTCCTTTTCCTTACGCTCTACGCGGGGTATTTATGGATGACGGCGATGGGGGATTCAAAGAAAGTGACGCGAGCAAAGGATATGCTGTCGCAGGCGGTCATCGGGCTCATCATTGTTGTACTCTCGTACGGAATTTCCTTCTTCGTGGTCGATCTTATTGGGACCGCTGGAGGATTCGGCGGGATATAAACGCTCGCATTTGGCCCATTTTCGACTCAGGCCTTCGGAAACTTCTTCAACGTACCGAGAAGTACGCCTCAGAAGCTTTCCTCGCCCTTCATCGAAACTGGTCTCAAATGAGAGCGTTTATCTCGGGCAATCATCCACAGCGAGTATTTTCTCAACGTGATACACTATTCACATAATATTTTGTCCATCGTATGTCGAAGCTCAAGAACATTCTCATCGGCGCAGCGCTCGTAGCACTGCCATTCGGTGCAGCATTGAGAATCCCAGTAGTACACGCATCGCCAGATCTCACCACGAATCTTTCCGACGTGAATGCTGACGCATCGCTTGGATCGGAGGACCTTACCGCAACCATCGGTAAGCTGATCTCTGCATTGCTCAGCGTGCTTGGTGTGATTTTCTTGCTTCTCATCATTTGGGCAGGTTTCACCTGGATGACCGCACAGGGAGACTCGAAGAAGGTGGACAAAGCAAAGGACATTCTCATCACATCTGTTGTTGGTCTGATCATCTTGCTCTCGGCATACGCCATCAGCACGTTCGTCATCGACCAGTTGGCGACAGCTACGGGATAGTTTGAAAAAGCGATTTCAGAAAAGACGACCCGCATGGGTCGTTTTTTCGTTTGAAAAGCGAGAGACCCCGGAATCCTTTCGGACGCCGGGGTCTCCGTTGCGTGGGTCACGTCACCGTCACCCGAACCTCGTCGCGCGTCCCCTCAGTTGCAGGGGTACGAGGTGTCGTTCACCTTGTCGCACTGCGCGCGGCCGCCGTAGGCTTCGAGGGCTTCCGCCTTCTTCTCCGCCTTCGTCTTGGCTCGCGGCTGCCTGGCCGCGGGCTTCGACCCCGACGTCGCGCCGCTGCCGCTGCCAACCGCGTTTTCCGCGTAGTCGAGCACCTTGGAGCCGCCATTGCTGACGACCCCGGCCGCGCGCGTGGCGCCGTGGCTCATCGACGTTTCCGTCTCCGAGATCCACTGCGCGCCGAAGATGCGAACGACGATGAACGCCGCGAGCACCCCGGCCGTGACAACGCGCAGCGCGTTGTACCCGTACTGCAGGTTGAGGATGTCCTGCTTCTCGATCTCGGCGCCGAGCTTCCCCGCGTACGAGCCGTACACCTTCATCGTGGCGCCACGCTTCAGGTACCCGTACGCAATGGCGAGGATCGCGATGAACGTGATGCCGCCGATGCGCCAGCTCTGCGGCGTGTTGAGCGCGAGCGCGAGGGTGAGAGGGATCCACGCGAGCACGATCGCGGAAGCGACCGTGGCACTGATGTTCACGAGGAAGTTGGTTTTGGCCAGCTCCTTCGACAGCGCGTCCACGTGTTCCTTCTCCATCCGGATGATGCTCTTGATGAACGCCGGGATGGCGCCCACCGTCTGCCCACCCTTCTGGAGGAGGTTGATGCTCACGAAGTCGAAGGTCACGATGACGAGGAGGCTCACCCAGTAGGCGAACCAGTCCACCGTCGGCGTGAAGATCGCCGTGATCACCCACACGAGGGTGAGCGCCATCGGCGCCGCGTAGAAGCCGAGGAGCACGCCCACCACCTGCACCGCGCCGGAGACGATCCAGCCGAAGGCCATCATGAGCGCCGAGACGCCCAAGATGGTCACGGTGGACCCCCAGGCGAAGCCCGGGAGCCAGTCCTGGTGCCAGTTTCCGATCCACAGCGTGATGATGCCGTAGATGATGAGCGCGCCGACGACTGCCACCGAACCCTTGCTCACGTTGGCGGCCGTGCGGATGGCCGCCTGCGCCTTCACGAACGCGCTGCTCGGCTGGAGGCCTGCGAACAGGTGCAGCCGGTCGAGCATGTCCATGCCGCTGGCGACGGCGTTGGTGCCCTGGTTGCGATCCGCCTGGCCGACGAGGAGGAACTCGAACGCCGGGATCATCCGGCGCACGAAGTTCTCCGCGGAGCGCCGCCAGCCCTCGAGGTTCGGGCCGCTCTGGCACCCGTGGTTCTCGAAGTCGCGGATCTCCCCCACGAACTCCACGGCGGCATCGAAGTCCGGGCCCGAGAGCCAGTTCTTGATGTCGTCCGCGTTGTCGCGGAGGGTGTTGAGGAACCCCACGCCGGCCACCGCCGCCTCGCCTTCCAGCTCGGCAACGATGTCGGTGCCGGGCGTGGCTTCGATCCGCATGAGGCGGAACATGTAGAGGAGGACGAGCTGCTGGGTGTCGGAGTACCCGGCGCCTGCGGTTGCTCCGGAGAGCGCGCGCTGGACGCGGGAGTACGACGCCACCGGAACAGCTGCCGGGGTGGGGGTGGTTGCGGGAGAGGCGGTTGCGGGGGTGGCCATGAGGGCTCCGATTCGGGGGTTGCGGGAAAAATTCCGCCAGTGCGCGACGACGTCGGCACGGGCTTCTTCGGTGGTCTTGCCGGTCACGCCGCGCAGCATGCGCGACGTCGGCGGGATGGTTTCCACGAATTCGCCCAGCAGGGACAGCACACCGCCACGGTTCTGCAACCGCTGAGCGATGAACAGGATGGCCGGGCTGGCGATGTTCGGGATGCTGGCGTAGAGGTCGAAGATGACCCCCACGAATCCCTCGAGGTTGTCGGACCCACGGATGCGGGCCACGATTTCGTCGGGGAGGCGCTGCTCTCCGTCTTCGGTGAGGGCACGGATGAGGCTTTGGAAGTTGGAATCGCTCATGGCGAATTCTCCGGGGCTGTGATGAATTGAACAATTGACGCGAGTTTTGAAAGATGCGGAAAATAAGGGGTTTCCCCAGGATTTCCGGACTGGGGAGAATAGCAGAAAAATGCAGAAAAGTAAAGGGAAAGGAGGGTTTTGGGGAAAATGAGGTTTCCCCAGGGCCACCTTTACTTTTCCCTGTTTTTCTGCTATAGTAAAGGGTTAGATTCCTTCAAAACTCGTGTACATTGTTCGATTCACCCGCCGATGCCGCAAAGGATCGGTTTCTCTCGCCAGAGGTCTCTCATGCTCCTGTCCCTCATCCTGTCTTCCCTCATCTCCGCGGCCCGTGCCGAGGAGCCCACCATCAACGTCACGGTCGTGGCCCCCGCGGTCACGGACGAGGCGGCCGATGCCACCGAGATCCCGACCAGCCAGTACGGCGTGTCGCTCGTCATCGGCAGCAACTGCAGCGTCAAGGTCACCGGCAAGAACCTGTCCGCCAAAAAGGCGGGGCAGCTCGCCGGCGAGATCGAGGCGGCCAAGGGCAAGTGCATGGCCAACAAGGCCCGCCGCGACGACAAGGCTCGCGCCGACCAGGTCGCCACCGCCCGCTCGAAGTCCGAGGACACCCTCATCTCGGCCGGCGCGGATGCGGTCAAGAATGGCGGCAGCGTGGACTACAGCTCCAAGGCCAACGGCGATCTCCACTTCGTGGCGGGTCCGGCGGCCGAGTGGAGCGCGTACGGCACCGCGGTCAGCAACGGCAACGGCTACGTCCCCGGCATGTCGGTGGGCTACGTCGATCCGCAGATGGCGATGCTCTACCGCCTTGGCGCCGGCCAGGCCGCCTTCGCCGCACACCCCGTCGTCCCCGGCGCGGTGATGCCGATGCAGCCGGCCGCACAGCCCGCGACGACCACCGACAACAGCGCCGCCCTCGGTGAGTGCCAGCAGGCGCTCAAGGCCAAGGGCAAGCTGCTCGAGTCCTGCGAGAACAGCGGCTCGTAGTCGTCGGTGTGTGGTGCGGTCGGTCTCGAAAGGGGCCGGCCGCCGGATGGGCCACGATACGGTCCCCATTCCTCGCGGTTTGATGGAGTCCCTCGGGACATTATTGCCGCAAAACGTTCCTCGTCTCGAAACCTCCCGGAGTTCCCATGTCCTTGTTCCTCTTCCTCGTTTCTTCCTTCGCTCTCGCCGCCGCTGGTGGCCCCATGGCCCCGCGTACGGTGGCCCATCCGTACCTCCCCAACGTGGAGCTCGCGATGGACGCGTCGAACTGCTCGGCGGACACGAACTGCGTCACCGTGGTGAACACGGGAAGCACGTTCCTCGTGCCGCAGAACAGCAACGCACCGGGCGGGATGCGCGTGGTGGACCCGGAGGGGTACACGAACGGCATCTACAAGGACGGCCTTCCGGTGTTCGTCGGCTTCACGGTCGATCCCACCACCGGCGAGACTATCCCGATGCTCAACGGCACGTTCGTGTCGGCCATCGAACCCTGCATCCGCAGCGGCTCCTGGCCCACGACCGCGCTCCGCGTGCGCACCGCCAAGGAGATCACGGTCACCGCGGAGTCGGTGGTGTTCTACCCGGAGCCGGGCCCGGTCACCAAGGCGTTCGATGTCCAGACCGGGACGATCATCCGGTACCACCCCGGCTACGGCGAGACCGTGGGTCAGGTGGACCCGATCAAGAGCGTTCTCCGGAACGCGATCGGCGAGCCGACCACCTACGCCTGGCGCATCGCGCTGGGCAACGGTCGCTGCCAGAGCTAGTCGGGTTCAGCCAGTGTGACTCGTGACTGTTCGTCAGTACGCGTGACACACGACGGCGCCGCCATTCCTGAATAGGGGTGGCGGCGTTTCGATTTTAGAAGCGCTTTGCCGCTATTTTGTTTCAGTCATGTTGAGCGCAGCGAAACATCTCCGCAGGGAGTGCTGGTAACCTACGGGAGATTCTTCACTTCGTTCAGAATGACTGATCGGATTCTATACGTGAGTTTTGCGCGATACCAACATTCCTACCAAACAGAATGCGGTGAGTATCACTAAATCATTTTTGAAAAATGGGACATCGACCAAGCCATGAATCGTCATTGTGAGTATTGCGGCAGCGAAGGCAAGGACCAGCGCGTCGTCTTTGCGTCGCCATGCGGTTCGCGTAAGAAGGAACGCTCCAGTGATCAGGCCAATAAGGCCAATAAGACCCATTTCTGACCACACATTCAGCATGATGTTGTGCGGATACTGAAAAATTTCGTAGAACGTCGCGTCGTGATACGGCGCAAGCGCTGCAGGGTAGCCGTTCAGGCCGGCCCCAAGGAACGGGCGATCTGCAAGCATGGTGAGCGTTTCACTCCATTGCGCGCGGCGAACAAGGCCGGACGAATCGTGGAGTGCAATTTTTTGAATGATCGACGGCGCGAAGAGCGACACCGCACATGCTCCGGTAATGGTTGCGGCGATGATGGCGTATTTGATTCGTCCAGCAATCGGCGCGAGGAGTCCGACGATCACGAGCGCAACGGGGATTGCGACAAGAGCGGCTTCTGTTTTTGCTGCAACAATTCCGCCGAGCATGAGGAAGATTGTAATGATTTCAGATACACCCAAGCCCCCTCCAACTCCCCCATAAATGGCGGAGAGAAGCCCGGTGATTCCTCTCCCCCCATTTATGGGGGGAGTCGGAGGGGGGCTTTTACGCACGGAGAGGATTCGATTGGAAAGCTGCACCATCGCCATCGTCACGATTGGCGCAATAAAGAGTCCGACAGCATTTGGATAATCATACAGCGATGTTGCGCGGTTCTCGATGGCCCAAGCGTCCGGAATACCAACGTGGGTGAGGATCTGCAGAATAGCGAGTATACCAACGGCGGTTGCCGATGCAATGAGCACGTTGATCATACGTTCGACGTCGTCACGATCAGTCATAACCGCTCTGACCACGAACGCGAGGAGCATTGGTTCAATGATGTACGCCTTCAGAATGCCGAGCGCAGAAAGCGTGTCTGGTGCGATGATGGTAGAAATTATTCCGGCGATGACGACGAGTGCCATCGGAATCCGATACCAGCCAAACGATTCCCAAATCGTAGAGACGGCCCGGCGGGCCGTTTCCGACCGTAATCGAATCACCGCATTCGCGATCGTAATTAAAAGGAATCCTTCAAGCAGCGTGGAAGGAATCGGTCCAATAGTGAATCGAACGAGATACGTCGGCAGGAGCGCGAAGAGGAGAACAATGCCGAGTTTTTGATTTCGCCACGAAAGAACAGCAAAGGCGGCGATTACGGCGGTGACGAGGATGGGGAAGATCATAGAAAATATTCACAGAGATCGTGTCATTCTGAGCGAAGCGAAGAATCTTCGTCGTGACCAACACGTAACCCACGAGAGATTCTTCGCTTCGCTCAGAATGACTGAAGAAGCTACGTCACGATTCCCGGATCGGGTCGGAATAATCGGAGCAGCGATTTTGGCGACGGGCCACCGAGTGCGGCGAGGGTGGTGATGTATAGAACCGTTCCCATCGGAACAGAGACAAATGCGCTTATGTCGCGAACGGCGTACAGACCGAATGCCATGACAAGCGATGCTCCAAGACACTTGGTGAAGATTTTGAGGTCCGGCTTCCATTCCGTGTGTCGAATAACGACAACGGCGGCGATGGTGCCAATGAGCGTTTCGGCAAACAACGACATTGCCGCAGCGGCCCACATGCCAAACCGAGGAATAAAGATTGCGTAGCCGATGAGTGTGAGCGTTGCCACGAATGCGTAGGCAAACGTCATCACACGCTGTTTGCCGATTGCGACAACCGTGTAGGAGAAGAGGGAACCGAGGAACACGGCGGTGGCAGTGGGGCCGAGAATCGCGAGCACCTGTCCGGCCGGACCAAGGGAAGATTTGATGAGGGTCATTACGGCAACGCCACACAATATGCTCCCAAATGCGAATGGAACGCCGAGCATCACGAGCATATCGAAGCCGTCCTGCATGCGCTTTGCGAAGAGCGGGCGGTTGTGTGCGGCCCATGCGGCAACAAGAAGGGGGAGGAGTAGGCCCATGAGCGTTGTTGGCACCGTCGTCACCACGTCGATGACTTTATACGCGCCGCCGTAATAGCCGATTTCCGTATCGGACCGGCCAAAGAACCACATAAAGAGCACGTCACCCTTTAAGTAGAGCAGGTTAAAGAAGATCGAAATGCCGATCGGCCAGCTTTTTTCGAAAATGGTTTTCGCGATGCGTTTGTCGAAGCTAAACGACATTGGAATGTGGGTTCTCACGCTGCGGAGCATCACAACGACGTGAACGATCCCGCCAACCACAAACGCGAATGCAGCGGCACCAAGCCCAAGATGCCAGAGCCATACGGCAAACACGCCAAGAAACGCAACAAATCGGTTCGCGGTTTCGGCGAGCGTTGCTTGGGTGAGCATGAGGCGTTTTTGAAACACTCCCACGAACACCTGGGCGATGGAGCTAAAGAAGAACGATCCTGCAAAGAAGAGGATTGCGAGGCGTTCATCCGGCGTCGTCGGCAAGAACATCGCCGAAATCGGTGCGATGCTTAAAAAGACAAATGCGCTGATCATGCGAACAGAGAAAATGGTTCCGAGGATTTTCTTTTCGTCTGCGCCCGGTTCCGAAATCATCTGCGCCGTGGTGAGCGTTAGCCCGAAGTCGACGAGGATCGCGAACACTGAGGCGTAGGTCTGTGCCTTGGTGAGTGCGCCATAACCAGAATCATCAAGTGTGTGAATGAGAAGCCAAAAGGTGACGAGTCCAAGAATGGTGCCAACAATCTTGCCGATCACTTGAATCACGGTGTTTTTCGCGAGCGCGCTGCGTTCGGTGGACATAGTTAGTGCAAATGATAGCAAGAATTGTTACAATACGCTTGCATCTATGCTCTCATTTTTTCGTCGAATCTGTTCTGCATTCGTCGTGGCGGCTGCGGTTCTTTCCCTTTGCCCTTTGCCCACTGCTCACGCAGCGGTGTACTCGGCATTGCAAGTCACGAATTCTGGCGGTGGAACAATCACCATGACGCCGGGCGAAGTGAAGACGATTACCACAACATTTCAAAATACTTCCGATTTTACGTGGAAGAACGACGGCGCAGGGTACGTTTCGCTTTACACATACGGCCCAAAATATCGCACGAGTGTGTTTGATCCTGGCACGTGGCTTTCGCCAAGCCAGGTGAAACGCATGGCCGAGGCGTCGGTCGCAAAGGGAAAGATTGGAACATTTACCTTCCAGTTGAAGGCGCCAACAACCACCGGAACATACGCGGAAACATTTAAGTTGGCCTCAGAGTCGTATTCCTGGTTCGACGGCGGGGAGTTTACGTTGAATATCACCGTGAAGAATGCGGCGACGACCACAGCAAAATCGACCACTTCATCGTCGTCGACCACCACGACCACGCCGACATCAACCACAGTCTCGTCTGACCACGCGACGCTCTCCATGGTTTCCGCAAACAAGGTGAAGGCAGTGGCAGGGAAGTCGGTCACGCTTTCTGCGGGGTTTAAAAATACGGGAACAACCACATGGAAGAGCTACGGGCTTCGTGCGCCGGACATGAGCATCGCGTCCACGGGATCGTTTAAGCATGTATCGTGGAAGGGTGACATTGTAACGTCGACCGTCGGAACCGTGAAGCCGGGGGAGACGGCATATGTGACGTTTGCGATTACGGCGCCAAAAACGAACGGCACACACACGGCGAAATTCCAGTTTACCGCAAACGATGCCGCCGTTGACGATACATTTGTTTCTATTCCGGTTGAGGTTACCGGTGGCGCCGCTGAAGCAATCAATGCACCGAAGGACGACAGCGTTGACGATGGAAGTCAGAGTGTTGCGTACATCGACGAACCAACGATTCGTGTTGGTGTGCTTATTGTGGACGAGGAAACGGATAGCCAAGTCGTCATTACGTCGGACGACAGTGATTTCGACGTAAAGGATATTGATGGCAACTTGTTGGCCGAAATGAAAAAGGGGCAATCGGTGACTGCAGCGTGGAACGGAAAAACATACACATTCGATAGGGGGAAGGGTGTTGAGAAAGTTTCAAGCGGCATCCGGTTTATTCCAAAAACCGTAAATGCAGTGATGAAAGTCTCGAATTTTGATCGTAAAGTGACACGTGGGTCGTCGTTTACGGACAATACGTTCCGAAACATTCTTGAACTTCGATACAACACGCCAAACGATCGCACATGGCTCATCAACGAGCTGCCGATGGAGTATTACCTTCGCGGCTTGGCGGAAACATCCAACATCTCGCCAGCAGAATTCCAGAAAACGCTCATCACCGCAGCGCGAACGTACGCGTTTTATCACTGGAGCCGCGCCACAAAACATAAGAGCGAATATTTCCACGTGGATGCGTGGCTCGATCAGGTCTATAAAGGGTACGGTCAAGAAGCTCGAACGCCGAATCTCACCGCAGCAGTGGACGCAACGCGTGGAAGAATTGTGACGTATCAAGGCGAGACGGCAATTACGCCATACTTCTCCCGTAGTGACGGCCGTACGCGAAGTTGGAGCGAGGTGTGGTACGGCACGGTGCCATGGTGTGTGGGCGTTACAGTTCCGGCTGATGCTGGAAAGACGTTGTGGGGACATGGCGTTGGAATGTCCGCATCTGGCGCGCTCGCGATGGCCAACGACGGCCAAACATACGACCAAATCCTGAAATACTTTTACACGGGCATTGATGTGACGAAAAAGTGGGAATAGTGCTATCGGAACGAGAAAATCTTTTCGACGGGTGCTCGGAAATATTCTGCAATACGGAGTGCGGTGAAGAGGGATGGCTGAGCTGTCCCTTTTTCGATTGCAACGAGGGCTTGGCGGCTGATCCCGAGCTCTTTTGCGAGATCGGTTTGAGAAATTGGCTCGACGATGCGAAGTGAATAGATACGGGAAATGAATCGAATGTTTTTTTGATGAGAGTATGAATGCATAAGGAGGATCTGAACTGATCTTTGATGGGGTTGTGAGGAATAGCGTGATGACGAATGCACATCATCGGCGATCCTGGGTGTGCGATTTGAATATTGATGTTTGTCAAGTTGACTTTACATTTCACGTCGATATTTGCCAATGATTTTGCACGTCGAGTGTCAAGTCAACTTGACAGTTGTGAATTGTATTATTGGACACTTAATCGCCGAGCGTGTGGCGTTACCGTCGTCGATGTCGGTATCTCTGCTTGGTTCCCTCTCACTCCATCCAAGATCAGTTCACTCCGGATCAGCGCTATTCACCCGGTACTTCTTCTTCATGATGCACTGCATGTCCGTGGGTGTTTTTACAGGTTTTCGCAAGTCCTCCAATCGCAATCTTCACGTCCTCGGGATTATCAATATTTTTGAATTGGAACCTCTCGCGTTCTGCCGCGGTTTGCACAAAGACGTCGCCAAACGTGAGGAACGTTGCAAGCAATCCTTTTTGTTCGCTTGTCACGTCTTGAATTTGGTAGAGGTACACCTCGGAAACCACGCGGTTGAACAGTCCTTGCTGTTCCGTATTGATGATACGTTCGGTGGTGACGATCCATACATCAAGCCAGTAATCGGTCACTTCAGTGAGGGTGAGGACGAGAATGACGAGAAGGTAGGCGACGAGGGTTACTACGAGTGCCGGACCCCAGAACACGTGAGCAATGAGATCTGGATTCGCAAACTCGATGAGCGTCCCAACGACGACGGGAAGCACAAAGAGCACGCCGCTAAAGAAGAAAATGCGGATAAGATCAATCCAATGCCTGCGCAAAAAAAGCACGACTTTCTCGTTCGGCAATGCGTTCGGAAGGGTACTGAGATTCATCATAAGCCAAAGGACGACGAGCTGCCGCCGGTAAACGGAAGAATGTCGCGAAGCGTCACAGTTTCGGTCCACTTGATATCGAGAAGTGCGGTGACCCCAAGAACAAAAACAAAGAGATAACTCACGATGTACACCAAAATGAGCGCAATCGCGCCGCGACCAACCACGCCGTAGCGTGCAAGGTGGAAAATGTTAAAAAAGAGAAACAGTGCCGTGAACGCAACAATGAACGCAAGCGGCACGAGGAGAATCCACAATGGAATATCCATACGTGCGTATTGTAGCATTATTTTGTGCGTCCCAAATGTTCGTATGCTCGGGCGGTTGCCATTCTTCCGCGTGGTGTGCGCTCTAAAAATCCAAGTTGCAGCAAATACGGTTCGTATACTTCTTCGATCGCCTCTGTTTCTTCTTGTGTTGCGGCAGCAAGCGTGCCAAGACCAACGGGACCGCCGTTGAATTTGTCGATGAGCGTTCCAAGGAGATGGCGATCAACGGGATCGAGACCAAGATTATCAATCGCGAGCATGGCGAGTGCTTCGTGTGCAATGTCCGGAGTGAGGATTCCTTCATGACGAATCTGTGCAACGTCGCGAACGCGTTTCAAGAGACGGTTGGCGATGCGTGGTGTCTTTCGTGCACGGCACGCGATGGTTTTCGCGGTGTCTTCGTCCATGTCGAGGTTGAGAATCTTCGCGCTGCGATGAAGAATCTTCGCCATGTCGTCGTCGGAATAGAAGTTGAGGTGCAGCGTGCAGCCGAAGCGATCGCGGAGTGGGGCCGAGAGCAATGAGAGGCGCGTGGTTGCGCCGATGATGGTAAACGGTTCCAGGGTTAATCGGAGCGTGCGTGCCGACGGGCCTTTTCCAACCACAAGATCAAGCGCAAAGTCTTCCATTGCCGGATACAACACTTCTTCAATATTGTGATTCATGCGGTGAATTTCGTCGATGAACAGCACGTCGCCACGGGAAAGGTTGGAGAGAATCGCGGCAAGATCGCCAACGCGCTCCAGTGCCGGCCCGCTCGTGACACGAACATTCGCGCCCATCTCTGCGCCAATGATGTGCGCAAGGGTTGTTTTGCCAAGCCCAGGATTACCGTACAGAAGAAGGTGTTCAATCGGTTCGTTGCGTGCTTTTGCGGCGCTGATGAAAATCGAAAGATTGGTTTTTAAATCGTTTTGCCCAACAAAATCATCCAGCCGCGACGGCCGCAGGGTATTTTCGACGGTTTGCTCTTCCGGATCCGCTGTTTTTTCAACGATCCGTGGCGCGTCGCTTCGTTCTTCTTCGTGCAACATACGTTATCAAAATTGTACCGTATGGATTGACTTTTCACCATTTTTTGTGTTGAAATGCGCGCACCGCGACCCCCCGCGGAGCAGGAGAACATTCCATTTCACAGGAGCCAGCAATGGCAAACCCCAAGCCCCCTCCCGATCCCACTCGTGCCACGATTCTCGGCGAGGATCCGCCGCCTTCCGCCGTTCCTTCGGCAATCCCTATGCCGCCGAACGACCGTCCGGTGCGTCCGGTTCTGCGCCCGGTCGGTCCGTCCATCACGCCCGGTACCGCCGCATTCCCGCCGGAGATGATCGTGGACCTCTCGCGTCGCACGATGGTTCCCGAAGAGGAGTTCGTCGGCGCGCCGCCGATTCCCGCAGCGTTGGTGAACGCGCGTACGCTGGGCCTTGGCCCGGCGAAGGTCACCAACGTTCCGCCCCAGCCCCCGCCCGTCCTGCAGAAGGTTGCGCTCCGCATCACCACGCGGAACGTGCCCGATGCCAAGGCGGAGTCGTGGATCCAATCCCCGACGCCGCTGGGCAAGCCGGTGGCGGTCAACAGTCGCCTCGTTGCGGTGTTCATCGCTGCCCGGGTGACGAACTTCTTCCCAGGTGCGGAGCCGGGGACGATGATCGTGGAAGTGGATCTCGCGTTCGCCCCGATGACGCCCGGCAAGGTGGCGGAGGACTGGGCGCTGCGCTACGCACAGAACGACGCCGAGCTTCAGAAGTCGCTCACCGCGGCCCTGTACATGGCGTTCTCCCGGCTTCCGCTCTGGCCGGGACTCATCGTTCGCTTCGTTGGTGGGCCGCCAATGACGCAGGCTGATGCGGATGCGAATCGCTACCACGTCTGGATCGACGAAGCTCGCTCGCCCACGCGGGTGGAGATCGACGACCGGTTCGTGGAAGCGGCTCGAGAGCAGGCGGAGAGTGCGTACCTCAAGGCGGAAGGCGGGCTCTTCACCAGGCTGACGCTCATGTGGTGGGAGTGGAAGAACCCGCTTCGGCTCCGCGACTATCGCATGGGAAAACTCCTCGCCGAGCGCGACGATCTGTTGGAGCTCGACAAGAAGGAGCTGGAGGCACTCAAGACGGCACTTGCTGCGTACGCTGGCCCGGTCATCAGCAGCCAGAGCGCTGTCGCCTTCGGTGACGATCTCGATGTGAGGGCGATGATGGAAGCCAAGGGTCGGCAGGGCGTGCGACCGACGGAGATCGAGCGGCCGGAGCCCCCGCGTCGGCCGACGTACCTGGAGCACGAGCCGCTCCCGGACGGTGCGATGGTTCCGCTCCCGGACGGCGAGGGCTAAAGGTTCGGCAGTACGCGTGACACACGGGAGCCTGGCGCGTACGCGTGCCAGGCTCCTGCTTGTTTGAAACGAAATTATCGGGCAGAATGGTGGGGTGTGAGGAGATAAGAACTTTCTCATTTCAGACCAGTTTCGGTGCGCAAGGAGCAAAGTTCGCGAGGCGTACTTCTCGGTACGTTGAGCGAATTTGCGACGCAGCAAGCCGAAAATGGGCGAAATGACGAAGTTCTTGTGAGCCGAGATGGCGGAATGGTATACGCAAGACACTTAAAATGTCTGGATCGAAAGGTCATGCGGGTTCGACTCCCGCTCTTGGCACCAGAAACGCATCGCCGAAAGGCGGTGTTTTTCTTTTCTGTGTGTTTCCTTTTGTGATAAGGTTTCATTATTGATTCCCCGTATGAACAAAATCCTTACCTTGTGTGTGATCGCCGAACCGCATCGTGTGTTGCTTGGCATGAAGAAGCGCGGATTTGGGGCAGGGAAGTGGAATGGATTTGGAGGAAAGGTTGCAGAGGGCGAGTCCATTGAAGACGCGGCAAGGCGGGAAGTTACCGAAGAGTGCAGCCTCGTCGTCGAATCGATGAGCGCTGGCGGTGTTCTCGAATTTACGTTTGAAGGTCAGGATGGAATTCTCGAGGTTCACCTGTTCCGCGTGGATCGGTGGCACGGCGATGTCGTCGAGTCTGAAGAAATGCGGCCGCAATGGTTCGCGATCGAAGACATTCCGTATACGGAGATGTGGCCGGACGATACATTTTGGTTGCCGGCGTTTTTAGAAGGAAAAACATGTAGCGGTGCGTTTCATTTTGCGCCAGACGGATCAATCGCGCGCCAGACGCTTACGATCGGAGAGTAAATATATGGAATCAACCGACCGCTATCGTCCAAACGCTGCGCTATTGCTCACCGACGGCCACGGCCGCGTGTTGTGCTGTGAGCGACACGACGACACGTACGGCGATGCGCTGCAGATCGTTCAGGGCGGAATCGATGACGGGGAGAGCGTGATCGACGCAGCACTACGCGAAGCGTCGGAGGAGCTTGGCGTCGATCCGTCGGTGATCACAATTCTCGGAACGATGGAGAAGGCCTTTCGCTATCGTTGGGACGACGCGTATATCGCAAAATTTCCTGGTGGTTTCGTCGGTCAAGAACAGCATTATGTGTTTGGTCAGATGGAGCCGGGCACGCCGATGAACTTGGATGCACATCATCGCGAATTTGTTCGCGTGTATTGGGGGAGTCCGCAGGAACTCATCGAAGGCTGTTGGGAAATGAAACGGCCCGGGCTTATTGCTGCGCTACAGTATTTTGGATTGTTGGACGTGAAATTTTGAGCGTGAAAGGCAGGTCGTGTGCGGTAAGAACCTTCGCTGCATCGTCGGCATTCATGAGTGTGACGTGTTCTTTGGAATCGGAGACTGGAACAAACGTCATCGTGATGGAATTGGTGTCGATGTCAAAGCCGAGTGTGAGGCCTTGTTGTGTTGGAATGCTCCAGTCTTGATCAAAGAGGAAGTTACCGAGGGAGTAGATAATCGGAACTCCTTTGTAGTTTTCGTAGGTTTGAATGACATGAGGATGCGCGCCGATGATCGCATCGGCGCCGGAATCGATGAAGAGATGGGCAGCATCAGTTTGCGCACTGCTCGGCGTGTCTTGATATTCGTTTCCCCAATGCGGGAAGACGATCACGAAGTTGCCCGCAGCTTTTTCTGCTTTGATCGCATCAACGATCGATTCTGGTTCCTCGCCGAATACATGAAAGCCGATGAAGGAAATCGAAATACCGTTGATCGTTGCGTGTCCAATAAAATCCTTGCTGGTGTACGGATCGCCGAACGGTGTCATGCCGAGGTCCACGATTGTACTTCGAGTAGACGCAACAACTGCCGATCCGTAGTTGTCACTATGATTATTTGAGAGCGAAACGAAATCAACACCGGCATCAGCAACAGTTTTTGCAATCGTTGGCGTCGTGTCGAACGTGAATCCGTCGAGTTCTTGATTTGGCGCGTTCCGGATCGTGCCTTCGAAGTTTCCAATGGTGAGATCTGGTGCAGAAAGATACTCAGCGATATCGCTGAGCGGATATTCGAGATTCGTTTTTCCAATTCTCCATTCCACGCCGCGAGCGAGCATGATGTCGCCGATGAAGAGGAGTCGCGCAACGGATGGTGTAGAGACGTCCCCGCTGGGGCGTCTCGAATCTTTGAGCGCGTTTGATTGTTCGATCCGGAATTGTTCGATCGGCAAGAACGATGGCAACACAATCGTCCCAAGAACTGCGCCTATCGAAAAGACGCAGGTGAGGTACAGATTCATGAATGCGATGGATCGGGTGGGGAGCATGGAAAGGATGATAGCAGAGAACAAAAAAACCCGACCGGAGTCGGGATTTTTTGGAGCGGCAGACCGGGATCGAACCGGCGACCTTCTCCTTGGCAAGGAGACGTTCTACCACTGAACTACTGCCGCATTTCGCTCGTTTCTTGCCGCAAAACTATATCACGGGGCTTTTTCTTGGTCAACGGCAACGCCGCCCGATTCGGGCGGCGTTTGAAGGGTTACGATTTCAGAATGAGTCGCGTGTATCCTCGCTCAAGGCGAGAAATACGTTCCTCGTGATCGCGTTGAACCGGGACGAGGGGCTCGAGAATGGTGGAGATTGAATTGACTTCAGTTGCGATGGTTTCGAGAAGTTCATCGTGATGATCGAACCGCTGTTCATGACGCCGCAATGTTTCTTGGACGTCATTCACTTCAGTCGCGACAGCCTCGAGAAGTCCGTCATGGTGATCGAATCGTTGCTCATGGCGTCGCAATGTTTCTTGGACGCCGTTCACTTCTGTTGCGACAGTCTCGATGAGATCGTCGAGGTGATCAATTTTTTGGTCGAGATGATCAAATTGTTGATCGATCGCAGTGAACCGTCCGTCGAACCCATTGAGTCGCATATCAATACCATCAAGCCGCGTATCAATGCCCTCGAATCGCGCATCTGCCGCGTCGAACCTTGCATCCGTCGCGTCAAATCGCGTATCGATGCCGTCGAATCGCACGTGGATTCCATCAAATCGTTTTTCATGGCCATCGAATCGGTTTCGGACTTCATCGCGAAACTCTGTGAGAAGTTCCACCATTTCTTTTTTGGTGATTGGCGTTTGGTCGAACGTCATATGTTCGCACTATAGCAACATCCCATATGGTCGTGAAGTTAGGTTGCGAGTGCGAGTTTTGGCGCACGAGCTTCCATGGCTTTCTGTTTTAAGTACCATCCAATGGCGCCTTTACTTCCGGCCCGGAACTGATCCTTCGCCACCGTCAGCACAAACGTTTCGATGTCGTTTGCGATGTCTTCTGGCATGTCGTGCTTTTTCATGAGTGCATGAAAGTTGTCTTGGAGAATGGCGAGCCATCCCTTTTGGTATTGTCCGTCGCTCATACGGTGGTTGGGTGAAGAATAAGGTTTGACGTTCGTGCTTTTGGCCGGGTGTACCAGATCCATGCACCAAATCCGGCGCTCCCGAGTGCGAGCAGGGCAGCAGTCATCCAAAGTAGTGATGACGACGATGCCGTTGTTCCCGCGACTGTTGCGGACGAGATCGGCTCG
Source organism: Candidatus Uhrbacteria bacterium (assembly GCA_943354605.1). Lineage (GTDB taxonomy): Bacteria > Patescibacteriota > Patescibacteriia > UBA9934 > UBA9934 > CAIKHN01. The sequence continues at coordinate 104,600 of CALRCK010000001.1, forward strand.
TTGTTCTGCTGCTGCGCGACGTCGGCGGCGGATCGAAGAATGATGGTTTCTTGATCGCTGTGCTTCAGAATTCCTGTTGCGGTAATTGTTTGACCAGCAAGATCAGCCCACGCGATTGTTGCCCCGCTTCCTGCGGCGAGTTTGATCGTGCCAGAATTGGTATTCAGCAGTACGGCGTTGCCATCTCGAGCACTGACGGTTCCAGTAATGCGGGCAAGACTGCCGTACGGAAGCGTTGATGCGTAGTCGTGCACGATTGGTGTGGATTGATCGATGACCTCGACTGCGCCTTCTCGGACATTTACGCGACGATGATCAGTGAGCACACTCACTTTGCCGGCAACGGTGACACGGTCGCCGATCTTTACGTCGGCAAGATCGCCGCTCCGCTGATAGATTTCAAGACCGTCAAGGAAGAATGATCGCTTTCCGATCGTTCCCGGAGCCGCAACAACGATTCCGTCGATTGTTGCTTTTGCGCCATCGGTGAGCGTCGCGATGTCGTCGATGGTGATGGACCGTACAGATGACTTCGATCGTGCTGAACTTTTCTTTACTGTTATTTTTGGTTTCGCAGTTTTCGATATCGCCGATGCGGTGTTTACGCTGTTTGCAATTGAAGCCGGATCAGCGGTTGCGACGCTTTGGACTGCGGCAACCACATGACGCGCGACAGTCGATGGAGCGCTTGATGAATGAGTTGATTCATAGGAATTGGTTGTGACTGTGGCCTGTTTGGTTGTCGTGACCGTTGTAGTGCCAGCATAAAGCGTTGGTGAGAGGGTTGGAATAATGGTTGTGGTGGTTTGCGGTGCTGTCGTTGTGCTCATGTTTTTCGCGGCTGGTGTTGGTGTCGCAGCGATCCACACTCCGTTGATCCGAGCGAGCGAAACATCTTTTTTTGGTGCAGGATGTGTTGCGTCGCCGTAGCTCACTGAATCAAGAGTTGTTGAGCTGTTCATCAATGTCACGCTATCGGCACCGTTATTGAGTTTACCGTTTGGATTTGGGATGAGGGTGTAGCTGCCTACGCCGATTGTGCCACTGAGGGAGGTGACCTTTCCCGAGGCGTCAACGAGTGTGAGGCCGTCAATGAGTAAGGAAGCGTTCGTCATGTTTTCAAGCTCGACCCACTCGTCGTTTCCGGCGCTTGGTGATGGGAGAAGTTCGCTGATGATCACATCGCCGATCTTGGCGGTTGATGGTGGAGATGCCGGTACGTCGGGGGTTGGTGTAACAGGTTTCGGTGACGAAATGATTGCTGCAGCAACAGGCTCAAGTGTTTTCATAGCGACGACTGAGACATTCACGACTGGAGTTTCAGCAACAGCCGGAGATTCTGCCGCAACACCTGGGGTGTCGACGATAGTTGGAGCTTCTAGAATTGTCGGTGTTTCAATTGTTGACGTTGCGAGCTGTTCGTCGACAGCCGGAGCGGGAGTGTTTGTTGATGTTGAAGGTGAATCAGAAACAACAGGATCGATATCGACCGTTGGAGGGGCGCTCGGCTGCGAAGGAGTGGAATTGTCGAGCGATGTATCGGCGACGTTCGCATCGGTAATCGCATCAGTTGGAACGGATGCTTGTGCATTTGTGACGACGGGTTCGACCGAATCCGATGTCACGAGCGTTTCGATTGGCGCGGTTTCCGTTGCGGCGGGATCGGGGGCGGGAGATTCTGCAAGAACGGTATTGGGAGCAGGCGCTGTTGTTGCTGCTGAATCGGTTGTTGGCGCAAGCGGGATTGGATCAGCCGGGGGAGCGGTCGGCGACGCTGCTTCCACGGATGCTGATGTCGTGGCCGATGCATGGAAGATATTCGTTGATGCAGTTTCGGTGAACCACGTTCTCGATATTAGATCGCGTTTCATCGTAGAGAACGTGGTCGACGACCCAAAGTTCGGCGCGCCAGGATCAACGAGCGAATCGACGACGGTACCGGTAGCATCGACAAGTGCGACGTTTAGGCTCGAATTCGGGATACTCACGGTAGTGGTAACGAGATCGGGCTTTACGATGAGCGCTGTCTTTGGATCGGTCATCGAATAGTTCGCGACGAGGTATGCCGATCCAGCCGCGATTGAGCTCGCGCTCGGGATGGTGATCGCCGAACCGCTCGTTCCAACGCCGGTCAGCGACCAGCCGCTTACGTCGAGAGCTTGGGAACCAATGTTCCGGATTTCAATCCATTCATCAGCCGTCGATTTTTCCGATCCTGCCCACGCGATTTCCGAGATGATTGCGCTTGGTGGTTCGGCCGCTCGGACATTGGGTAGAGCAGGCACAACGGACAACGCGAGGAGGAGTCCCAGGGCATATGAGTGTTTCATAAAGGGTTAGACGCAGCGTGTTGCGCTGATCACACGCAATACATTCTGCAGAAATAAGCACGAGTACCCGCGGCAAACAAAATTCCCCACAAGCCCTTGTTCAGGGGTTGTGGGGAGTTGCTTGTACCTCCACAGTGCCATATTTGGTGTTCAGCTTCAAGAAGAATGCATGGGATAAATCATCCATTTTCATTCGCTAATCACCGAATTCATTATCCACGAACACCAAGAGTCGTCAGAAAAACCGCAAAAACTTCCGTTCCTCATTTTGCGAGAACTTCCAGGTTCGGTATGATGCTTTTCGCATGGGTAGATGGTGGAATTGGTATACACGTATGCCTTAGGAGCATATGCAGCAATGCATGAGAGTTCGAGTCTCTCTCTACCCACCAAAGAATTTTATGAACTGCATCATTATTCACGGCTGTCCGTCGGATGAGGAGAAGGCGATGAATCCGGAGACTCGGACGTTTGATAAACATTGGTTGAAGTGGTCGCAACGCGAGTTGATTGCTGCAGGAATTCCAACAGAGAATCCAATGATGCCGAATCCGTGGAAGCCCGATTACGAGGTGTACAAAAAAATATTCGAGCAGCATCACATCAACGAGCACACCGTTCTCGTCGGGCATAGCTGTGGGAGCGCTTTTCTTGTTCGATGGCTTGGAGACACGAAGCGCAACATCGGCAAGCTGATCCTTGTCGCCCCATGGAAAATTCCAGACCCCACTGACGAATTGCGCATGGCGTTGTATACCTACGATATTGATGAAACCATCAAAGATCGGGTGAAAAAGATTGTAATTTTTACATCAGACAACGAGGAAGAAGATGGAAAAAAGAGTGCAGAGATTTTCCACAACGCTCTTGGCGGCGAAGTCATCAATCTTCCGAATCACGGACACTATTGCCTGGACGACATGGGAACGGAAGCGTTTCCGGAGCTATTGAAAACAATTCTTGAATAAAAGTTTTACAAAACCAAAGCGCGGTCGCTCTCACAGGATTGCTCCCGGAGTGCGACCGCGCCGTGCGTCTGCGGTGCGTTCAGCCTGACGTGTCAGATGCTCTTCGCGAAGTCCGTGAAGATCTCGCGGTACGCATCGACCAGCGCCTGGCCGCCCTCCTGCTCCCGACGGAGCCGCCACTGCAGGGCGAGCGGATCGGTGAACCAGGCGGCGTGCGCTGCGGTGCCGAACGCCGCGTTCGCTGCCGTATAGGCCGCGTGGTCCGCGTCGTTCCAGTGCATCATCGCACCGTCGAACGTACTCGACGCCATCATCGCCTTGTCTGCCGCCGCTTCCGCCAGCCAGAGCTTGCGAAGTTCGGGCGGGACGGTCATCGTGAAGTCCTGGATGAGGAGGCCCAGGTACGTGCGGATCTCGACGAGCTTCTGCCGGTCTGCGAGGAGCATGGAGCCGAGCACGAACGGTTTCAGCTTGCGGTACGTCGCGCGCACGTTGGCCGGGTTCGAGAGGAACTTCCGCTCCTTCTCGCGCATGGCGTAGTCTGCGCCGTCGGCGTTCGGGTTGTCCTCGAGCATGTACACGTTGTACACGAGCATGTTGCTCGTTTCCGTGAGCGTGCCATGGCTGCACAGCGGCGACCACCGCTCCTTGAATTCGGGGATTTGTGCAGCGACGGGGTCCGTGTCGCATCCGATGTTGAGCGGCAGACCGTGTCCGGTCATGAACGCATCGGCGACGTGCTCGGCGAGCTGCTCTTCGCGGGTGGGTGCGGTGGAGAAGGCGGAGGTGAGGAGGAGAATGAGCATGAGTGGCCCTGGGTTGCACAAAGAAAATAGCAAATATAAGCGAAAAAGTCAACTCTTTCGTTTGCGAAACGATTAATCTGCCGTATAGTGTTCCGGTATGCGCGTTATTCTTGTTCACGGCTATAAGGCCACACCAAAAAGCGGATTTTTTCCGTGGCTTGAGCGTGAATTGCGGGCAAGAGACTTCGACGTGGTCATTCCGGAGCTGCCGAATCCCGAGGAGCCGGATCGCGATGTTTGGACGGAAACGCTTGTGAAAACGTGCGCGCCGCTGAAGGAGACTGATATCATTGTCGGCCATTCCCTCGGCGGTGCTGCGGCGTTGCGTATGCTCGAGGCTGCCGAGGCTCGATCGACCCCACACGCCATGGTGATGATCTCGACGCCATGGATGATCAAGGATGACAGGTTCCGTGGGTTCTTTATGTCCGAGCTCGATTTTGAAGTGCTCATGTGGCGTGCAAGTAAATTCGTCGTCATTCATGCGCAGAACGACCCAACCATTCCCGTGGACCACGCAAAGCGCTACGCATCGGTCTTCCATGCAAAGCTCGTTACCCCAGAAACCGGGGAACATTTCCGAGGAGAAGAATACCCAATTATTTTGCAATCGATTTTAGAGGTTGCCGCAGAACCGATCGTTTACGAGCCAGGAAAATCACTTGCAGACGATTACGCAGAGATTCGATAATCCGTCATTGCGAGGAGGGTAATCCCGACGCGGCAATCCAGGCTCAGTCATTCCGAGCGTAGGCGAGGAATCTCCGCAGGTGATCCGTGATAACCTGCGAGAGATTCTTCACTTCGTTCAGAATGACTGAGATGCAGATTAAGTGATTTTCTATGTTCACCGGCATCGTCAAAGGCCTTGGATCGGTAGCTGCGATTGATCGTCGCGAAGGTTTTTTGGATATGACGATCGATGTTGGGAGCGTTTTATCGATTCCCGAGATTGGTGCGAGTGTGGCGGTTGATGGTGTGTGTTTAACGGTCACCGAGATCGACGGAACGAATTTGAAGTTCTCGGTGATGGAAGAAACGCTTGAGAAGACGACAATCGGCGATCGGAATGTTGGCGATCGCGTTGGGCTTGAACAACCGCTAAAGATGGGCGATGAACTTGGCGGCCACATGGTGCTCGGCCACGTTGATGGCGTTGGGACGATCGTAAAAAAGGACATCGACGGCGAGAACTGCTGGGTGACGATTACGGCGCCGAAGTTTTTTACAAAATATATTGTGCAGAAAGGGAGTATCGCGATCGACGGTGTCAGCCTCACGGTTTGCGATCCTGCGATGAAGGATGGGGGAGTCGAATTCTCCGTCTCGCTTTTGCCACTAACGCTTTCGTTGACGACGCTCGGTTTTAAGAATGTTGGTGATCGCGTGAACCTGGAGGCTGATTACGTACTGAAGGCGATGATAAAATAGAATCGAAAACGATTTTTTGATATACCAAGTTTAATAATCGACCATATTTTTTCGCTCCGTTGTAAGCCTCTCCAAATTCGCCAATAGTAATTTTTGGTTTTAAGGAAAATATTTGTCGAATTTTCTTTAAGGCCGATCGGATAAGTTGTTCGTCAGAAAGGTTTGAATTTTCGTTCGCGAATGTTTTTATTTGTGCGGGACCAAGGGTCATCGACGCATGCACTTGAAAATATCGGAGCAGACGAAAAACCATTTTTTCCAAAAACCTTATCCGCGCTGGGCGAAAGTAATTTTCTACACGAAGAACTGCCTCAAATAACAAAGGATCTACAAAGAAGTCTGCAGAGAGGCGATCGCCACAGTCTAGAACCCCCTTCTCAATAGGATTAATAAAAACTAGGAGAGAAAGCCTTTCTAGTTCCTCGGATTTTAATGAGATAGCAGTGAAGTCATCTTTTTCCATACGCAGTTGATAGCCGCAATCATCGCAGTAACCCAAATGCCGTCAATGAGAACGTGGTTTGAAGAAGGAAGAAGAGAGCCATTAATATTTCCAATAATCCAATCGCCAAAAGTAAATCCAATACGACTCGCGAAGCCGTAGTATGTAGTAAAGAGAATTAGAATAATCAAAAGCTCGGTTCTCTTGTTCTGTTCGATTACTCGGAATGGAGTCAGTTCTTTATTCAGCGCCAATGGAATCAAGATGTATAAAGGAAAGAAAAGACCAACGCCAATAGCTACGGCATCCGAGTATCCAAGTTTTAAATAGTTTAATGTGATTGAAAATATAATGCCCACAATTACTGGCAGCGACAGCTTTGCGAGTTTTATGAACACACTTCTCTCTTCAAAACCCGTAGTTAATTCATGAATTGAAAAATAACCCTTCTGTAAACGAAATAGTCCAAAGTTTATAACTGACCCGGTCACTATTAAGGCCAAATCCCACATAAATATTTGCTTACGATTTAATAATGATACGTCACCCCATGATTGATAGTGCAGGCGCGGTAGAGTTGTTCGAGGAAGAAAAGGTGGGCCATGTCGTGGGTGGTGGTCATGGGGGAGAGGGAGAGACGGAGGGCGGCGCGGGTTTTGAGGCTTTCCGGGAGGCCGCGGGGGCCGCCGAGGACGACGGTGATGTGGTTACCGAGGTCCTCGTGAGCCTTGAGGAAGGCGGCGAAGGATTCGCTGCTGTGTTTTGGGCCGATAGCGTCTAGAACGATGAGGATATCGCCTGCGGGAATGGCGTCGTCTACATCGTCGGCGGATTTGACGATTTTTTCCGTCATCATGACGAATTTTTTCAGCCGAAGGCGAAAATCATCCCCAATTGCTTGAAAAGGGCCTCGGGGGAGGGTGCCAACGGTGATGAGGGTAAGTTTGATCATAAGGGCGAATCTTAGCGCAGAAACCGATGTGGAACAATGGTGGATAGTTCGGATACGGATTTTCTTGACAGTCACTCCGCAGTCCTATACCATTTCGCCCACATTGAGCCTGTGCGGAAACGTCCGCTTTGGAGATGTAGCGCTGAAGTTTTCTTGAGCTCTAACCTCCGAACTTTCACAACTGAAGATTGCAAATAGAGAAAAACGTACTGATGACGATAATGATCGGGACGCACATATTTGGTGATAGTTTCGGTGCGCAACGAGCAAAGCTTTTGAAACGTACTTCATGTGTACGTTGAAAAAGTTTGCGAAGGTGCAAGCCGAAAATAGCCCAAATAGGGGCGGACCGCATTGTCAGCAATCAGTGAATGGAGAGCATTAAGGGTATATGGTGGATGGCTCGAGAAAATATGCCGAAGAAGGACGTAGTAGCCTGCGATAAGCTCCGGTGAGGTGGCAAACAACCGTTGACCCGGAGATGTCCGAATGGGGAAACCCACTCAGGGTAATGCCTGAGTATTCGACCAGTGAATTCATAGCTGGCGAATGGGAACCTAGGGAAGTGAAACATCTCAGTACCTAGAGGAAAAGAAACGAACGGGTAAGATCTTCATCTCGACACTCGATGCTTCGAGGGGCGAGATGATAGATCGTGCTCATATTCCCAAAGTAGTGGCGAGCGAAATGGGAGCAGTCCAAACTTCATGATGTGAAATTGTATCGCAACGTTCCTTCGGGAACGCCAAGATACTGTGAAAGGCGCCAGCCGTTGCATCTGAAGTGTTGTAAGTGAAACACGATTCCAATCTGGTGATTGGTGGCATGCATTTGTGGCAACTAGTGGAAGATGCTGGAAAGCATCACCAAAGAGGGTGATAGTCCCGTACGCGAAAGATGCACATGAACATGCGGTGTTTGAACTTGAGTACGGCGAGACACGAGAAATCTTGTCGGAATCAGCCACGACTATGTGGCAAGACTAAATACATATTTTCATCGATAGTGAACAAGTACCGTGAGGGAAAGCTGAAAAGAACCCCGGAAGGGGAGTGAAATAGAATCTGAAACCATATACTTACAAGGAGTTGGAGCCTCGAGCAATCGGGGTGACAGCGTTCCTATTGAAGAATGAACCAACGAGTTTTTGTTTGCGGCTCGGTTAAGTCCTTTGGGACGGAGCCACAGTGAAAGCGAGCCTTAATCGGCGTTTGTCGCAAACAAAAGACCCGAAACCGGGTGACCTAACCATGACCAGGGTGAAGTATGGGTAAAACCATATGGAGGCCCGAACCCACTAGCTGTGCAAAACTAGGGGATGAGTTGTGGTTCGAAGAGAAATTCTAATCGAACTCGGTAATAGCTGGTTCTCCGCGAGATAGCTTTTGGGCTAGCGTCGGTAAAAAACATGCTGGAGGTAGAGCACTGATTGGGTACGCCGCCGCAAGGTAGGTGACCCGGCCAAACTCCGAATGCCAGTATGTGTTCCCGGCAGTCAGACCATGGGGGCGAAGCTCCATCGGTCGAAAGGGCAACAGCCCAGATCTCAAGCTAAGGTCCCTAAATCATGATTAAGTGTAAAAGGTGGTGAGGAGACTTATACAACCAGGAGGTTGGCTTAGAAGCAGCCATCCTTTAAAGATAGCGTAACAGCTCACTGGTCAAGTTTCCTTGCGCCGAAAATATACCGGGGCTAAATCATGTACCGAAGCTGAGGGTTTTATCCTTTGAGGATAAAGCGGTAGCGGAGCATTTCCAACTGCACTGAAGGTGTACCGTGAGGTATGCTGGAGCGTTGGGAAGAGAGAATGTTGGTATGAGTAGCAGAAAGACACGTGAGAACCGTGTCCACCGAAAATCAAAGGTTTCCACAGCAACGAAAATCGACTGTGGGTTAGTCAGGAGCTAAGGCGAGGCAGAAATGCGTAGTCGATGCACAGCTGGTTAATATTCCAGCACCACGTGACGGTTCCAATGGAGTGACGTTTGTTGAACTTCCCCGCGTCCTATGGCTATGACGTTGGGGGTATGGGGACGATGCGTAGGCAAATCCGCGCGTCACAAGTCTCTGTATCATCGCAATTTTCTCGCAAGAGAAGAGAGGGGGAAGAACAGTGAACCAAGAAAAGCTTCTAGGGTTAACCGTCGTGTGCCTGTACCGCAAACCGACACAGGTTGATAGGTGCGAAATGCACCAAGGTGTACGAGAGAAACCTCTTTCAGGAACTAGGCAAATCAGTGGCCGTAACTTCGGGATAAGGCCTGGTTGCTCCCGGGAGGGAGCGACCCACAGCGAAAGACAACAACCGACTGTTTATCAAAAACACAGGTCCCTGCGAAATCATAAGATGATGTATAGGGGCTGATGCCTGGCCAGTGTCCGAACGTTAAAGAAGGGGGTCATCCAGTTTACTGGGGCAGCCTCTAACTGAAGCGCGGATGAACGCCGGCCGTAACTATAACGGTCCTAAGGTAGCGAAATTCCTTGTCGGGTGAGTTCCGACCTGCACGAATGGCATAACGAGTTGTTGACTGTCTTGAAGAGGTACTCGGCGAAATTGCGAGGGGAGTGAAGATGCTCTCTATGTGTAGTTAGACGAAAAGACCCCGTGAAGCTTTACTGCTGCTTGCCATTGGGTTTATGTTCCGTATGTTCAGCATAGGTGGGAGCCGCAAGGCGCCAGTGAGATACCACCCTTATGTTGTGTAAATTCTAACCGGTCGCCCTGAATCGGGTGATTGAGACAGTGGCTGGTAGGTAGTTTGACTGGGGCGGTCGCCTCCCAAAAAGTAACGGAGGCGTTCACAAAGGTATGCTTAGCCCGGATGGAAATCGGGCTGGACGTGCAAGCGCGTAAGCATGCTTAACTGCAAGGCCGACACGCCGCGCAGATACGAAAGTAGGAGCTAGTGATCCGACCGTGCGACATAGGACGGCGGAAGCTCATCGGATAAAAGCTACTCCGGGGATAACAGGCTAGTCTGGTCCAAGCGTCCATAGCGACGACCAGGTTCGGCACCTCGATGTCGGCTCATCGCATCCTGGAGCTGGAGAAGGTTCCAAGGGTTTGGCTGTTCGCCAATTAAAGCGGTACGCGAGCTGGGTTCAGAACGTCGTGAGACAGTTCGGTCTCCTATCTACTACACACGTCGAATATTGCGAGGATTCATCCCTAGTACGAGAGGACCGGGATGGACAAACCTCTTGTGTACCGGTTGTCCTGCCAAGGGCACCGCCGGGTAGCGAAGTTTGGTTCGGATAAGCGCTGAAAGCATCTAAGTGCGAAGTCGACCTCAAGATGAATATTCACTAAGACCCCTAGGAGACTACTAGGTTGATAGGCCGTAGGTGTAAGCGCAGCAATGCGTTCAGCCGAGCGGTACTAATAGGTCGGGCTCTCCATTCACTGATTGTTCTCGGAAACGAGTAACAATACGTTCTTCACTATTTGCAGAAACTGATCGAAAGGATCCTCCGTCTTGGTGGCACTTCCGGCAGGGCAACACCCGTTCCCATCCCGAACACGGTCGTTAAGCCTGCACGGGCCGATGGTAGTCAAGGTGGCGAGAGTAGGTGGCCGCCAGGACAGAGAACCCTTTCACAGTCAGGAACAAACCGAGCCCCAGTGGCTCGTTTTTGTTTTGCCGAGTAAAATATGTTCGTATGAAAACTATCGTTATCACCGGCGCGGGCCGAGGTATTGGTCGCGCGCTCGCCGAACGCTTCCTCGAGAATGGTGATTTCGTTATTGGAACATCGACTTCAGGTGTTTCTCCGATCGAACACGAACGATTACTGATGCTCCAGCTCGACCTCGCGAATCCAAAAAGCATCGAGGCGTGCACGAAAGCAATCATCGATTCCGGAAAGAAGATTGACGTTCTCATTAATAACGCAGGTATTTGGTCGGGAATTGAGGGCGATCCGATTATTCGTCTTGATCTTTTGCGAAAAACGCTCGAGGTGTATCTTTTTGGAACGATCGATTTTACTGAACGATTGATTTTGGTCATGAATAAAGGCGGCCATATTCTGAACATCTCATCGAGTTCAGGATCGATGGGGCACACATATCATTCCGATTATCCCGACTACAAAATTTCCAAAGCAGCGCTGAACATGGTTACGCGTTGCCTCGCGCTTCGTTTGGACGGCAAGATTATCGTCTCTTCCGTCCATCCAGGCTGGGTAAAGACTGACATGGGTGGCGCAGACGCCGATATTGAGCCTGAAGAGGCCGCGGAAGACATCTTCACACTCGCAAACTCGCGTCCAGAAACTGGACAGTTCTGGTTTAAGGGCGAGAAATTTCCGTGGTAAAAGCAAAATCGACCAATATTATCTGATCTTTGGCATCTCTGTCGGAAGAGTCGCTCCACCGAGTGGCTTCACTCTTCGTTCGAATTCGCTCACCACCTCATTGTTTCTCTCTTGGTACTCAAGCCACAATTCACGCAATCCTTCTACTTCAGGAATGATGCTCGCATATCCATCTGCGTAAGGGTCTGGACCTTCCGAATGACCAAAGACATGTTTCTCATCAAGCCATGCTTGTTTCGCTGAATTGCCAAGCGTTCTTGCCTCGATTTGGATATCCGGCCGCACGTCAAGCATTTTTGCCAAAAGCGCCAATCGTCCGTTGCTCGATTGATTTTTTGTATATTCTTGCAAATATTTTTCAGCGATTTCGCGCATCTGCACCTTTTCGTCTTCTGATAAAGTGAATTTCGTCATAGATTTTAACAGCGAATGGAATCAAGCTACATGTATTGTACTCACTACCCCCAATTTCGCCACTGGTTATTAACAAGGGTTTACGCTGAATTCAAGTATAATTCTCGCATATGTCCCAGCGCGATCTTCTAAATCCTCCAGAAAAAACAAATGAACAGATTATTTCGGAAGCAGTTGGGGAGTTGAAGGGATTTGGTTCTGCAGAGGTTCAACGGTTCCAGAAGGATAGCGACCCTCGTCAGACGAGTCCTGAAAGTTTAATAAAACCCTTTAAGAAGTTGGCGTTTCCGAACGAAGGACCCCGCGAGCTGACGTTTTTTGGTGTAACTCATGGAGAAACGGAGTCGATTACAGAGTTGCGGACAGATCTTCGTGAGAACGTCCTATCACAGCAGGATCCAGAGAAGATCGCATTCATGATCGAGGGGCGCCACAGCGATACGCCATATGATCGTGAACAGGCGCTGAAGGATATGGAAGGCGTAAGTTCGATCGATGAAGCGATTGAAAAATTTGGTGAATCCGGTGTTGCGTTGTGGTGCGTGGCCGATTACGCACGACGAGACCCGCCAATCACCGTGGAAATTTCGTCTCCAGAAGCATCGGAAGCAGATATTGCGAATTCGCTAAAGTCTGAGTTCGGAGCTGACGACATTGCTGCATATCTCACGCTTCGGCAATGGACGACGGAGCTTGGCACAAGAAGAAGTGGAGACTACTCAGTGTTGGAATTTGCAAAGCAAGCGTTTCATTTTTCGGAAGTATCTGGCGTGGACTGGATTCGTGATAAGAAAACAGAGAGTGAAATTCGTGAATTGATGAAAGATTCGGAAAAATTTCAAGAATATGGAAAGCTCGTCGGCCAACAGTTTCTTGATGGGCTGAATGTAAAACTTGGATTGTCGATAACTTTGGAGCAGCTTCGAGATCGAAAAGCTGACGATGCGCTAATGAAAGAGATTAATACGCCTTCGGGTGCCGTAGGCGGAGTCGGTGCTCGATGGAATACCGAGCGTGATAAATTCCTCGTAAAAGAAATCGGCAACGCCATGATTCGTGGAAAGAGGCCGTACGTCATTTTTGGGGCATCTCACGCCGTTCACTGCGAGCCCGCGCTTCAGAAACTTGCCGAACTCGCCAAATAACGCCCACGTGCTACCATTTCTGCACTATGCTCACCACTCGCGTTGTGATTCTTGCCGCTGGAAAGGGAACCCGAATGAAGAGCGATATTCCAAAGCCGCTGATTCCGGTGGCGGGGGAGCCGATGATTACGCGTCTGGTAAGGAGCGTGAAGGAATCGGGAATCGATGAAAAGCCTGTTGTTGTGGTTGGATCCTGGAGCGAGGCGATGTTTCGTGATGTTTTGAAGGATTCGGTGGATTATGCCGTCCAGCTCGAACAGCTTGGTACTGGTCATGCACTTCGATCGGCGAAGGAAGCGGTTGGCGATGCGGATCGTGTGGTGGTGCTGTACGGCGATCACCCGTTTATTCGCCCAGAGGTGATGAATCGTCTTGTCGAGATCCAGTCAAAGAATTCGGTGTCCGTGGCTATGTTGACGGCAAAGGTGCCGAATTTCGACGAGGTCTTTGCAACATTTGCGAAGTGGGGGAGAATTTTGCGCGATGCTGACGGGAATGTGACGGCGATTCGTGAAGCGAAGGATGCGACACCGGACGAGCTCGCAGTGACCGAAGTGAACCCGGCGATCTTTGCCTTCCCGGCTGAATGGGCATGGAATCGGCTGGAAAACTTGAAGAATACCAACGCAAGCGGAGAATATTACCTCACTGATCTCATCGGTGCTGCTATGGAGGAAGGTGTGCCGATTGTGACTGCTGATGCGGATCCGATGGATGTTGTGGGTATTAATTCGCCAGAGGAACTTGCTCGCGCGGAGGCGATGGTCCAGGGATAACTGTCAGAGCTTTCGTTGACACCCCGGTGCGCGTTCGGTACGCTTCTGGCATGGAACGCTACGAATCACTTTTCGCAGCACTCGGATTGGCTCCAAAAGAGACAAAAGTCTATTTGTCTCTCGTGAAAGAGGGTCCGAGCAGTGTTCGGCAGCTGGCTGTCGCGACGGGAATGAACCGGGGCACTGTCTACGATGTGCTGAAAGAGCTCCAGGCCCATGGCCTGGCGCGTTTTTATAATGCAGAAACTCGGCAATACTTTGTGGCCGCTTCCCCGAAGCGACTTGAGGAGATGTTATTCGAGAAAGAAGAGAATTTGCGGAAGGCGACGAGTGAGCTTACATCGGTTGTTTCTCAGCTTGAGACACTTTACGACGGCGGGGATCGCCAGCCGATTGTTCGGATGTACGAGGGCGCAGACGGGGTTCGTCAAATTCTCGAGGATGTTCTCGGCACCATGGATTCGGTTACTGACCGCGAGTATTACGTGTACTCCGCGAGTGCGGTTCGAAATGCTGGTCTGTATGCCGGATATCCCAATTACACCAAGGATCGCATTGAGAAGGGGATTCGTGTAAAGAACATCAGTTTCGGAAAAGCAGGAAAGGAGGCTGGTCTCGACGAGCGCCGACATGTGGAAGGTGCGGCTGGCGCTCCAACATACGTATTGATTTACGCGGGGAAGGTTGCAAACATTTTTTTGGACGGCCGTGGCGAGTTTATGGGTCTCATCATCGATAATCGCGCGATGTACGAAACGCAAAGGGTGCTTTTTTCTGAACTCTGGGAGCGCCTCCCGTCGTAAGGACGGATTTGGTACCATTCTGGGATATGGATCTCCTTGTTCTCCTCAAGCATCAATCAACGAACATACGCGATGCCGCGTTCGCCTTCCGTGACGACATCATGCGCCTCCTTCGCGCATCTCCAGTGTTTGGCGGCATTGTTCTTGCGACGGGCGTTGTGCTCGGTCTGGTTCCTATTCTGCTTTGGCAATACTTTGGAAATTTCGTTGATGCATCGTTTGCATCTCGCGGCGTTGGCACAATGACGTCCGAACTTTCGCAGAGCGCGATTGCTGTTGCGGGGCTAAGTGTTCTTCTTATTGCTGCTGGAGCGTACTTTCTTCAGACGAAAGCACTCTCGCGAGCCATCGCGTCGACGATTGCCGTTGTCGCCATTTTCGGAACGCATATTGTTACGCTGTTGCCAATTGAAAAGTCGTTCATTATTTTCCTTGCCATCCTTGCGATCGGGTTCCATGTTGCGCGGCATCGTGCGGCACTTATTGCGGTGAGCGGTGTGCTTATTCTCCTTTCGATATCTGCGATTTCAGACATTTTATACATGATGTCGCATCGGAGCATGACCGTGGGGAGCGCGATGGAGTACTGTTTGGTGATTTTGACGCTTAGTACAATAAGCGCATGGATTGCGCATCGGAAGTAGTATGCGCATCATCACCGACTGGCACCTGCATTCTCGGTTTAGCCGCGCATGTTCACAGGAATTGACGCTCGAGAACAATGCGCTGTGGTGTGAGAAGAAGGGGGTGAATGTGCTTGGGACGGCAGATTTTACGCATCCCGTGTGGTTTGCGGAGATAGCGGAGAAGCTTGTTGAAGCTGAACCTGGACTGTACGCGCTTCGGTCTGGAGCCTTTCCATCGATGCGGTACATGATGACGACGGAAGTTGCGCAGATTTATAAACGCGGAGGCAAGACCCGACGCATTCATAACATCATTCTTGTGCCATCGATCGAGGTTGTCGCGAGGATTAATCAGTGGCTTGACGACGGTGGGTACAATCGAAAATCCGACGGCCGACCAATCCTCGGTCTCGACTCCGAAGAATTGTATAAGCGCCTTCGCGGAATCGATGAACGTATCGTGATGATTCCGGCACACGCATGGACGCCGTGGTTTTCCGTTTTTGGGTCAAAGTCCGGCTTTGACTCGCTTGAGGAATGCTTCGGCGAAATGACGCCGTATATTTACGCCATCGAAACCGGCCTTTCGAGCGATCCGCTGATGAACCGATCGCTCTCGAAGCTCGACAATGTGATGCTTATCTCAAATTCCGACGCGCATTCGCCCCGAAACTTTGGTCGCGAGGCAAATGTGTTTGAGATCAATCCCGCGAAGTACTCGTACGACGAGTTCATTCGGATTCTTCGCGAGCGGGACACGAAGGCGTTTCAATACACCATCGAGTTCCTCCCAGAGGAGGGAAAGTATCATATCGACGGTTGTGCCGCCTGCGGATTCTCGTGCGAGCCGATCCAGACGAAGGCGATTGGAGGCGTTTGCCCAACGTGCAAGCGACCGCTCACCGTCGGTGTCGTATCACGAGTTCACGATCTCGCAGATCGGAAGATTAATACGATGCCAGCGAACCATGTTCCATTCAAATCGATCGTGCCGCTTCAGGAGATCATTGCCGAATGCGTCGGCGTGTCATCGACAGCAGGGAAGAAGGTTCAAGAAATGTACGAGAAGATGATTCGTGAGATTGGAAATGAGTTCCATATTCTCCTTGATGCCGATGCGTCATCCATTGAACATGTTGCGGGAAAGCTGATTGCCGATGCAGCGCTTCGTGTTCGATCTGGTAAGGTCTCGATCACGCCGGGATATGATGGCATTTACGGTGAGGTGAAAATTTTTGGTGAAAACGATCGCGCAATACCCAAGCAATCCACATTGATTTGACGGCGATAAAAATGATAGGATGAACATGAAATAAATCCGTACCGTTCTCTGACCCACGGGGGAGGCGATACACAACGTTTTTCTTTTATGAAAAATGAGAACGATGTGCTGACAGTGGGCGTGTTTAGGGAAGTATTGAAAGAGTTTGGTCTGAATATCGATCAAAAGTTCGAGGGACTGCGTGATGAGATGCGTCAGGAATTTAAGAGCGTTCGAGGTGAGATGTACCAGGGATTCGTGAATCTAAAAGATGAAATGACGCGGGAGTTCAAGAGCGTTCGAACCGAAATGGCTCAGGGATTCGAAAAAGTTCGGATCGAAATCCGAGATGATGTTATCGACCAAAATATCCAACCTCAACTCACTAGCGCAGTGAGTCGTATTACCCGTCTTGAACGGAAAATGGCGTAGGCAAAAGCAAGGAAAATAGCGAATATTAGCAAAGAATGGTTGACAAAACAGCCATTTTTGCTATTATATACACGCTATCAACCCGGCAACCGCCAGTACGACGGCAACTCTCTGTTCCGGAAATCTCATGGACGCGTTCCTTTCCCGTATCTCTGTCCTCATCGCCGACACCAGCCCCAAGGCCGTCGCCACCCGCGAGTACATCCTCGCGATCCTCGACGGCAAGGTAGTTATCCCCGACGGTATTGCGATGCTCATGGAGGAACTCGCGTGCGACGGCCACGTCAATCCCGAGATCGACGACATCCACTTTCCTGGAGCCGATGCGTTCGTCTCCACCGAAGGCGTCGTTCCCGTCGAGATCCCCATGGACCCGTGGACCGATTTGGATGCACCCGTGTACCTTGCCGCCATGACGCCCCCGATGCGGTCGGTCATGCCGGACAAGGGCTTGAAGTGGGCAGCGGAGAACAAGGATGTTCAGAGAAAAACCCCGCTCGTTATTCTCGGCCAGTTGTGCCGTGCTTCCAACGGGAACGTCTGTGCTCTTGTGTTGGACGGGAACAACCGCAGGCGGAGCGCATTCCTTTTCAACGTACAGGTCGGGTTCAGTCGGCACTTCCTCGTCCTCGCCGAGCCAAAGAAGAAGACGCTCGGAACCTAGGTCTGGTACTCGTCACACGCGCGATCGCGCCTGTCTCTCCGGAGATGGGCGCGATGTTCGTTAAAGAATATTTTGGAAAACAAAAACATTCCCGCATCGGTCGCTGATGAAACTCCTCCAGGATTTTCACCAACACCGTACGGGAATGTTTTTTGAAACTAGGCGCGAGCCTTCTTTGCAGCCTTGCGCTTTGCAGGTGCGCGCTTCTTTGCAGCCTTGCGCTTTGCTGGGGCCTTCTTCGCAACCTTTCGTGCCTTCTTCTTCATTGCCATAAAAGTATGACATTAGTTATTGGCGCACGAAATAAATATCGTGGCCAGTGTCATCACGAAGAAATCTTCATGACGCTACCTGAAGTATAGCAGTGAAAATGCACAGAAAAAAGATTTTTGTGAAAAAGTGTGCAAGTTATACACAGTTGAATTGTTAATCAACGACATTCACCGGCGTGCCAACATCGGTCCAGTTGTAAATCCATTCTGAATTTGTTGCGTTCATGTTGATGCATCCATGACTCATCGGATGACCAAAATTGTTGTGCCAATACGCCCAGTGAATATAAATGTGATCGTAGATTTGTAAATTCCATTTCACGTGTGGAACATTGTAGTTGTTTGGATTGCCAATGCCCCAAATCCATTTGTAATCGTGATAGAGAAGCTTTACGCGCACTGAAGTTTTTCCAACTGGAGTGTAAAAACCTTTCTTCGCTGTTGAAACAAGAAACGTGTGAACAGGAATTCCGTATTCGTAACTCGTTAATCGTTGCTGTGATTTATCGACGTGAATCGACTTTGCCGATACGTCATCATTCATGTGCGGAGCAGTGTTTGCGACAACAATACCAGTAGTTTTCGCATCATCGACGATTGGTGATGCGACGAGTGCATCAGTACTGTCGGATGCGTATGGCGCGATCGATTGTGTCTCTGTTCCAGATGCATTCATGAAAACGATCTTCGGCGATTGATATCCTTCGGTAACGTATCCTACGTCTCCATCGACAACGATCGGCGATGCAAGAATATGTGTTTGCGTTGCATCAACATCTGACGACGCGACGTCGAGCGCTGAGGTTGCGTTGTTGAACTTGAGAACGGTGATGGTGGAGACGTTTTGGTATGTCATTGGTGACGCGACGATCTCATCGACGCCATCACTGTCCACGTCGCCCACAACAACACGTATCCCCGTGTTACTCAACGCGCTTCCAAGAAATGTTTCCGCGATTTTTTCTCCGCGTGCATTAAAGACGATGATGTCTGGGCCACCGCCAGCATTGGCGCCAACAACGATGTCGCCGATGCCGTCACCAGTAACATCGCCGCATGCAACATTTACTCCACCAAGGAAGGATTCATTGAATGCAAAAAATCCTGGATTTTTCACGTTGCCCATCGCGTCAAAAATTCGAACATGCGGTCCGCCATACCATGCCGCCGCTGTGATGATTTCTGTTCGCCTGTCTCCATCAACGTCACACGCGGCAACATTCACGCCGCCACGATAACCGTTGTCGTATGCAGGGAACGATCCGATGAATGATCCATCTTGCCGAAACACGGAAACCGTTGGATCAGCATCTTCTCCTGATCCGACGAGAATTTCGCTTGTTCCATCTGTTCCAAGATCGGCGCTTGCGACGCTTTGAATCAGTGCATTTGGGTCTGCGTATGGGGTAAAGATTGTGACGATATTCCCATCGGCATCAAGAATGCGAACGTCAGGCTGTGAGGCTGCCATACACAACATCGGAGCGAAGAGCGCAATCGCTGACGATAAAAGGATGGACTTGATCCTGAGCATAGATACACGTAGTATACTGCCTTCCGCTCATCGTTTTATGAAACTTTCTCGTCGCTTTCCATTTTTGCACGTTGTGAGTATTTGGCGTTTTCGGATACTCCGCTGGTTTCAGTGGATATTTCTTCGGCGCTTGGCTACGGTGCGCCGCGCACAAGTATTGCCATTCAAGGTTGCATCGCACGAATCGATCCTTCTTCGAAAGCTCGGCGATGCCGACATGCGCTTGCAGCATAATAAAGTAACGAATCTGAAACTTGCATGTTCGCGGATGGACGGCGTGATCATTCGTCCTGGAGAGACATTCTCATTTTGGAGACTCGTGGGCTGGCCGACGGCGCGAAAGGGGTATGTGACCGGAATGTTGCTATCAAATGGAAGGGTTCAAGAGGGGATTGGCGGTGGATTGTGTCAGTCGGCAAACTTATTGTATTGGATGGCGTTGCATTCTCCGCTTGTTGTGCGGGAGCGTCATCGCCACAGCTACGATATCTTCCCGGACTCCGGTCGTGTGCTGCCATTCGGAACGGGTGCTGCTGTGTATTACAACTATGTGGATCTTCAGTTTTATAATCCAACGGACATTACGTTTCAGATCGTTATCGGCGTGAACGAGACGCATCTCCGTGGTGAGATTCGATCTGATGTGATGACCCCGATCTCGTACAAGATTCTGGAACGCGACCATCGGTTCCTTCGTTCGAAGAAGATAGGAAAAGTGTTTCGTGAAAACGCTATTTTCCGCCAGTCCTTCGATAAGCGGACGGGAAACATGCTTTCCGATGAACTGTTGTATCGGAACCACTGTGAAACGCTCTACGACTTGCCGCGATCGGTTCCAGCAGAGGTCATCGATTGACCTCTTTTGGAGACTTTGGTATTATTTTGGTCGTTCAGGATGGTCTGTTTCAGGGCCAATAGCTCAGTTGGTAGAGCATCTGCTTTGCAAGCAGAGGGTCCAGGGTTCGAGTCCCTGTTGGTCCACCATAAAACACCGTCGATTCCGACGGTGTTTTATATTCCTTACTTCACCGCATTCTCCGGCGTTTCTCCGGCCAAGAATTCTTCAATATTTTTGACCACCTGTTTGCTCATAGCCATTCGAGTGGTGAGGGTGGCGCTTGCGGTATGTGGGGTGAGGACGACGTTTTGGAGCTTGCGGAGGCGGTCCGCAATTGCCGGATCGGCGGCGATATTCGGCTCGCCTTCGAACACGTCCAGCCCGGCGCCGCCGAGTTTTCCGTGTTCGAGTGCGTCGACGAGTGCGGTTTCATCGACAATCGGGCCTCGGGCGGTGTTGATGAGGAACGCGGTCGGTTTCATCATCGCGAGTGCTGCACGATCGATGAGATGTGTGGTTGATGGCAAAAGGGGGACGTGGAGGCTGACGATGTCGGCTTCTTGAAGCAACGATTCCTTCGATCGGAACTCGGCACCAAAGTCACTCTCGAACTTCGGATTCGGTTTCAGGTCGTTATACAGAATTCGTAAGCCGAATCCATCCTTCATCCGTTTCGCAATGCCGGATCCAATCGCACCGCCACCGATAATTCCGAGCGTTTTGCCGGCGATGTCGGTGCCAAGAAGAAGCTCTGGGCCCCAGCCGTGATATTTTCCTTCGCGAGTGTAGCGATCCGTTTCTACAATACGATGAGCGAGCGCAAAAATGAGCGCGATGGCGTGTTCGGCAACAGATTCGTTAATTTCCGGCGTTGGAGCATTCGTGACGATAATTCCGCGTTTCTTTGCCTCGGCAACGTCCACATTATCGAATCCAACAGCGTAGTTCGCGACCATTTTTAGTTGTGGGCCAGCGGCATCGAAGAGCTCGGTGTCGATCTTGTCGGTAAGAATCGAAACGAGAATATCGACTCCTGCAACGCGCTTGAGGAGCTCGTCTCGCGGGATAATTCGATCTTCAGTATACGAATCGACCTCAACGTTCGGCATTGATCGGAGTAGTTCGATGCCGGGCGAGGGGATATGGCGGGTAACAAAAATTCGAGTCATAAGCATTCGGAAGGCTAACTTAGTTTGTTACGAACTAAGTTCGTACACTAGATCTGAATTGTCGCGTCGGTCGATGCTCCTCGCAACGACAGATTCATTACTTGATCGACGACCAATCCAGAGATGAAAGGAGAGTATTCCATTCACTGTCGGTAACGTTGCTTTGCCGTAAAAGTTCAACAACGTTGGTTTGCGTGTGGTATTGGAGGAGTGTGAATGGCCCCGAGAACTCATCGATTCCGCCAGGGTCGAAAGAGCCTGTAACGGTGACTAATGTTCCTGCGCCTTTTGTAACACTTGTTACCGTAACATTGCTGAGTTGGAGATTTTTCGCGAGATTTGCTTTGATCGTTGTTTCATCCGTCGATCCCAACGGATATCGCGGCGCAACGGTCGTCTCAACAATGCCAAGGTTCGCAATGACGTCTCCAGCCATTGAGAATTGAGAGGGGAAGCCTACACCACCGCACTCGTTGCAGTTCATATAGATCCCTGTTGTTCCTGCGAAAGTTGCCCGTGGTCGAACTGGATCTTTTGCATTGTTTTCGAAGCCGCTCCCGGTCCAGTTGATCGGTAATGTCAGCGAAGGGAGATAGTCGCCACCAGAGTAAGAGAGCCCTTTGCTCGTTTCCGTTGTTGCTGCCACAGGGGTCGTCGCAGGCTCTGCACTACACGCTTCCGAAATTCGGGTCAGGTTTGTGGTGATGCCGTTGATCGTGCCGTTTTGGCAGGCGGCGGAAAGGTCGGTAGCAGAAAGGGTGTTGTCCGATCCTTTTGTGAGCAAAATTCCTACAATTACGATTGAAAACACCGCAATCCACGTGAGTAAAATGAGCATCCAGGTGTGGACTTTGCTGGTTGGTGTGTGATTTATGTCTGGACTCATTGGTTCCATACAATACAGAGATTACACTTTGCGAATACGATACGCCGCGAGGTCGGATTCCTTCGGCCATGCGCGAAGTATACCAGCCTTGGCGCCAATATGTTGCACGACACTTTCACCATTCATCGTGCCCAGGCGCAGCGCGTCTTCGATGCTGAGGTTGTTCGCGATGGCCGCCGTGAATGCTGAACCGAATGCATCGCCAGCACCAGTACTGGAGATTGATGTCGCGCCACTCGTTCGGCAATGCCAGGTGGATTTGTCCTTTCGTGCCCATGCGCCGTTTTGGCCATCGGTAATGACGACGATTTGTCCGGGCAACGCAAGAAGTTCGCATTGAACCTTTGGATCGTTCGACGATTTGCCCGTAAGAAGTTGTGCCTCCTCCAAATTCACAATAAGAATCGCGACGAGTTTGCGGATGGGATCGAGTCCGCGGCCGCTTTTCAACTCCTGTCCGCCCGGGTTCCACGCGAGTATCGACTTTTTTCGCTCGCAGGTTTTGGCAATACTGAGCGCAAGCGCGACGTTGCCGGCCAGCGATGTGAGGTACACCACATCTGCGGTGATTTTGGAAAGTTTAATATCCTTTTCCGTAAAGTTTGCACTCGCGCCACGAAAAACCAGCGCGGTTCGCTCACCACCTTCTGCGGTAAGAAGCGTGCTGTACGCGGTCATTTCCTTTTTTGCGATGGAGACGAGAGTGGTGTTGATGGTGCGGCTGGCGAGATCGGCCAGAATTTCCCGTCCGTTTGTGTCGTCGCCAATACGCGACATGAGGCTCGTGGCAAACCCAAGATTCGCAAACGTTGCCGCGGCATTTGTTGCGCCTCCTCCGGTTGCAATCGTCAGACCATCGACATCGATTTTCGCTCCCAGCGTGATGCACTCCGCCATCACCCCCGGGCTTCCCGGCATTGGCATCACCTTGAACAGTTTTGAAAACAAAAACACATCGCGTGTTGCAGAGCCAATGGTGAGGACGGTGGGGAGGGGCATAGATGCGTAAAGTATATCAGCTCCAGAAAATGAAAGAACTTTGCGAATATTAGCCAAGAAGTATTGACTTCTTTAGTGTTTTTTGCTTATACTTATTGTGCATGGAGTACCGGAATTCTCCGGAACTTCAGGGCAAACGGCACGGCGTTCCGTGCATTCTGACGTTCGATGGACCAAAATACGGGTTCGCTCGTATCAGGATATCGACTGTCGGAGGTTCCTATGTCTGCGCTCTTCAACCTTGGGCACATCGCCAAACTCCACGAAATTCAGAAGGCTCACCTCAAGGCTGGCCTGCCCGGCATCGGCCGGGAGGTGGAGGAGCTCATCTCTCGCCTGGAAAACGGCGGCGTTGGAAAGAGCGCTGGTGACCCGCGGATCGCTCAGGCCAAGAAGCTCTGGGACCTCGGCTTCGGCCGGGAGCTCAAGATGAACTCCTTCCACGCTTACTTCGCGACCATCCCGGAGATTCCCAAAAGCCTCGTGGCGGACAATCCTGTGCTTCCGCTCCTCGTGCTCGTCGATCCGCGCCTGGGCCACACGCGCTCGTGCCGCTTGGATGGGCTGAGGTTCGCCGAATACGGCTGGGACGACACGTCCCTCGTGCCGTTCGACGACCGTCACGTCATGCCCTCCGCGCCGTACTGGGTTCGCGCCCACGACGGAAGCCCCAACCTCGGAAAGAAGCCGAGCGACTGTCGTGCTAAGTGCACCGGTAAGCTCTATGCAGGAACGGCCGACGTGGGTATCGCGATCTGGATCCAGCACGGCAAATGCAATCACGTGATGGACCTTCCCGGTTCCGTTCACATCTCCAACCGTGAGAGCTGCGCGTGCCTCGGTGTGTGGCGCGGCGGGCTGGAGCTGGGCGCGTCCAGGCACGATGTGACGAATACGCTTTTCGGCTCCGTTGTCTTCGTCCGGGAGTGACGACGCTCGGTACTTGAGCCTTGGCACTACGCGTGTCTCGACTCTCAATCACGATCCCCATCGGCGCAAGCTGGCGGGGATTCGTCGTATAGGAAGAACGTTATTTCTTCTGAGATTTTTTCCAAAGCCTCACGTAATGAATATAGTTTTTCGCAATCGCGTTGACGGCTTGGACTTTGGTGAACTTCTTTTCCGCATACTTTTTGATCGGTTCAAAGAAGATGGTTCTGCCGATGGCGAATCCATCCACCACGCCGCTTTTTGCTGCGGTCACGACCCAGGAATCTACTTCTTTCATTGATGCCCCGTGTCCAAGAAGAATCATTGGCGCTTGAGCGATCGGCGCGAGTTTTTTCCAGTCTTTCATCGTTGGCAACATTTCCAGCTTCCAGACGGTTGGATGAACGCCATGTTTTTGCATGTCTTTCAGCGCGATGGTTGCGCGTTTGAGGGGAGAAGCCTTCCCGTGAATCAGCGGTTCGAGCATGAGAGGGATGCCTTCTTCGATGCAGAAATGGGAGAGCTCTTGAAGTTTTTCCATTTTTTCCTCGTTCAGTTCCTTGTCGCCAAGGTTGTAATTGACGAGGGCTTTCGCGAATGTTGGGTCTCGTTTGACTAGCGCTCGACCAAAGCCTCGGCCGTGAATAAATTGAAATGTTGCGCCACCACTTTTTTCTGTGGAAACAATGTGGGTAATGCCAAGCTTCTTTGCTTTTGCCAAAATCGCTTCACCAAATTCCTCGTCCACAAGAATGCCGCAGTCGCCGTCGTCTTGGACGTCTTTGTACGCCTTCAAAAACCCGTCGAAGATGATGGACTTCAGTGTGAGAATTTTTTTCGCAATGGTGGGATTTGGGGGGTAGGGAACATTGAACAGCTCGTGGGTGAGCCCACTGCGGTGATCGAACGGAAGAATAAACAGGGGTTTCATAGGGTTTTGGTTGTGTATGTTGGGTGTGCCGCGAGGGCTTTCTTCAGATCCGCGAACGCTTTCAACCCAGCGGTTGGGCCAACTTGGCCAATGACCGACGCGGCGTTTGCGGAGCCAAACTTTAGCGCTTCATCGATCGGGAGGTTGTGAAGCGTTGCCCCAAGGAATCCCGACGAGAACGCGTCTCCGGCCCCGGTGGCTTCAACGCGATCGCCGGGGAATACGGGGGCAAATACCAATGTTGTGCCATCAAAGGCGTATGCCCCGTTTGCGCCGTCGGTAAGGACGACGATTGTTGGGCCAAGGTGGTGCAATCCCGCCACAATGCCGTGAACGCTTTCTCCGTTGTGAATGTGGAGAAGTGATCGCGCTTCGTTCATGTTCGCGAAAAGGATATCGGTAGCGCGGAGAAGGTTGAAGAGCGGGGTCTTTTCTTCGGTAATCTGCACCGTGCCCGGATTGAAGCTGATCTGTGTGCCGTGGCGCTTTTTCATGGCAATCGCGTCGGCGTAGAGCTGTTCATACCCTTCGCCAAGCTCCGAAACGTGAATCCACGATGCGTGCTTGGTGGTGTCTGGCAAACGGTATTCAACATTGGCGTGATTCACGAATTGCGTAGACTCGCCTTTGTACGTAAGCACCGTTGCTGAGCTTGATCGAACTCCGGGCTTTGCAACGACGTGTATCGAGCTCACCTTATGGCGCTTGAGGAACGATTTTGCATGGACATGAACGTCGTCGTCGCCCATAACGCTGATAACGCCAGTTTTCTTTTGAAATTTTGCGACGCCAACCGCAACGTTTGGTGCGCTTCCGGCAATTTGCGACGTCATGGCGGTAACGGGAATCTTTTTCCCGTACGCAATACACATTTTACAGTCCGGCATGTGGAGTGCACACATCACGCTCGCATCGGGCACCAAAATAAAGGTGTCCAACTTAATATCGCCAACGGTGAGCAAATCGAGCATACGCCCAAAGTATACCGCGTTGCAGCGAAATCGTGAGCGGATGATTGATGCGGTCATCCACGCGTATGCGGGGATCCAGACTTCATCACTCGCTGGTGGCTCGGGTACATTCTTCTGCACTCCGCGCGAATCCCCTACGCTGCAACGTCTCACTGGCGTTCGACTGCAGCTGTGGGGCGCGTGCTCGTTGGAAGAATGTATCCTCGCCACTGGCGCTCGCGATGTCCTCGGTGCCACCCGTTGAATCACTCACAACGTTCGGTCGGTTCGATGTCGCAATTTACAGTCCGCGATACACGTACCACGGTACGAGTTTTTCGCCGTTGATCGTCTGGATTGGTTCAATGTTTGGCAATGGCCAGGCTTCGATGGCGACGAGGGCATGGGGCTTCAGCTCGCGTTTCAGCGTCGCGATGAACTTTGGGTATGCCTTTTGCATGAGGAATGCCACCACAACGTCGGCATCAGAAAAGTGCTTTGTGAAAAAGTTTCCAAATCGGAGCGAAACATTTTTGTATCGTACGGGATGCCGAAGCTTTATCATCGCGCCGATGAACAACGGGAGGAGCGAGACGTCGTAGCCAATGCATTTGGCATTCGGATAGCGACTGGCGAATTCGAAGAGAATCGACCCAGAGCCGCAGCCGAGATCGTAAAGGGTCACCGATTTCTTCCCCTCCTTTCGAAGGCGCTCGACGAGCCTGTCGTTGGGCGAGGAGAGTGAGGGGTTGGGGGGAGGTATGACGAGATTATCAACCAGCAACTTCCGTTGCGCCGACAAGGTTGGCACCCACGGAGCCGCAAGAAGCGAGCCCCAGGCCATGGTGCCCACAATGACGAGAAGAAAGAACAGGAGAAGGGGTGGCATCGCGCTTATCGGGGTCCAAGCATCGCGAGCAATTCTTTCTCTTCGCCTGTCGTAAGGTGGCGCCACTTTCCTTGGGGGAGTCCGCCGAGTTCAACATTCATGACGCGGATGCGTTCGAGCTTTTTGACGTTGACGTGCATTGCCTCACACATGCGGCGAATTTGGCGATTCTTGCCTTCAACAAGGGTAATCGCAAAGCTCATATCGCCGAGTTTCTCCACTTTTGCCGGGAATGTTTTTCGTCCCATGATTTCGATTCCGGTAGACATTTGGCGCACAAAGTCGTCGGTGACAGCGCGGTCGATGGTGACGACGTACTCTTTTTCATGCTTGCCCTCAGCGCGAAGAATTTTGTTCACAATATCGCCGTCGTTCGTGAGCAAAATCAGGCCAGACGACGCCACGTCCAAGCGGCCAATGTGAAAAATACGCTCAGGATACGCCACAGCCTCGATAATATTGTCCTTTGCCTTGGGATCCGACGTACAGATGACGCCGACGGGTTTGTGATACGCGAGATACACCCGTTTTTGGCTTGGCTGTGCCACACGCTTACCGTTCACCGTGATGGATTCGGCTCCGGTGACCTTCATTCCGAGCTCGGCTTTCTTGCCATCGACGACGATTTTCCCAGCCACCATGAGCCGATCTGCTTCCCGACGGGAGCACACCCCAGCATCAACTAAGTACTTATTCAGGCGGATTGGTTCCATAGATGGGCTGACTATAGCGAGTTTTTTCATTTTTGGCTACGATGTCTTTGCCTCGAACCATGGAGCAAACGTGAACCGTATCCAGAACCTCATTTCCGCACTGCAGAGCATTATCGACAACACCGACAACCACTACCAGGAGCAGGCGCAGACTCGGCGCCTCGTGGAAGATGCTCTATTCGCAATCGGGGTGCCCGATACCCCTGAAAAACAGGAGCTGATGAAGGCAATCAATTTGGGGCAGCCCTCGAAGGCGATCGGGATTCTCCAGCGGATGTCTGCAGAGCACGCGGCCTAGGGCCACGGAACGAAACGGCGACCGCAAGGTCGCCGTTGATGTGTTTAAGAAAGAAGTGTAAAGAGCTCTTTCGTTTCCGCAACAATCGCGTCGGCAACGGACATGCCCCAAGGATTTTCCAAAAACCGTCGCGCAACGCGTTTCGCCATGAGTGATGTCGTGAGTGACACTCCGTCAACCGTTTCGTCCATGAGTAATGCAACATCGCCGCCTTTTAAAATTTCTGCATCAACCAAAGCAGGAATTGATCGCCATTGCTCAACGCGATTACAGATTTTGTCCCATAATTTTGGATATTCATCGTTAATCTTTTTTCGTGTGGCAAAGGTCTTGATGGTGTTTATACGCCAATCAATATCGGCGTTCAATGCGCTTGTGCTCATCGTACGATGATCGAGATGATAGCGTGGTCCATGAGCATCGCAACCATTATTCTGAATTTCTCTGACGAATTTTTGTGCATCAGCGCTTTTTTGCGGAAGTGTAGTACATATCGCCGCATACGCATCAAGTTCCTCAAATCGTTCTCGAAATATTGCGCAAACTTCCGGAGTAAATGCCGCATGAGCTCGGGCCCTTTCTGCTTCAATATCGAGGGCGCGTTGTTTTGCTGTTCGTTGGTGTTCTCGTTCAGCAATATGCTGGGCATCGATGGCGCTAGTGAGCTCTTCGAGCGATGGGATGGGGAGCAGGTGGAGGGTGAGTGGATCTTGAGCTGGTAAAGTGTCAACGGCGGCAGAGTACGAAGGAACGATATTTTGTGATGAGTGAACAAAAGTATACGGAACATATGTTTGGCGTGGCGCGGTACTCGAGAGATCCCATCCACGACCAATAGGAGGAGACGTTGTGCGTCCAGAAAGGCCGGTAACACCGTCCCATTCTTGGGAAAGTGCTGTGAGAAGCGCATGCACCGCGGTGCGCTGTGCAGGAGTAACGCCATCAACAGGAAGTTTTGCAACGGTGAATACGTGAGGTGCGGCAGCGGTATTTTTACGCCATGCGAGCGCAAGCTCATCGCGGTTGACCAATGGCCAGAAAGTTGGGGTGGATCCTTTGCACAACGTGCCGTCTGCGGTAATCACCCAACCGCGAACATGCTTAGAGTCGTCCGGATTTCCGGGAGAAAAATTGTGTAATGTCTCCCCGCGAGCTTCTTCTGCGGCAAAAATTTCCGCTTCAGGTTGCGCGATGCGTACATCGGAAAGAATGGCGGTTGCCCAGGAATTCCAAGAATCAAGAGCGGTTTTATCTGCGGAATCCGCATCAAAACGAGAATGCCACCAGTCAGGACCTTTCCCATCGGCAATTGCCCGAATGCGTTGCTGTAGGCTTGGATCCATGCATCGGAAAAAGGGGGCTCTGCGCACCTGGAATGCCTCAGCAAACAAGACGCGGTACGTTTCCATGGAGCCTTCACGTTCCACGGCAACACGATGACGTTCAACTTCTGCGGCATTTGCGCGATGAATATCGCGAAGCTTCACCTTGGCTTCTGCATCGGCACGAGCATGGAATAGAGATTCTGCGAGTCGTTCTGCGGTGGATTGTGCTTCAGCGCGGAGTGCCGCTTTCCCGCGCGGGCTTGTGAAAACAATTGTGCGCATGGCAAGAAGTTCTCGAAACGTTAATACACACGGCCCTTCCGGTGCAGCGTGAAAATATTCTTTAATTGCTGGCCAGGATGCGCGCGCGATAGTCATGAGTTGCTTGCCATCAATAAGAATATCGACCACCGGATCGCCTCCCTCGATGCGTGTGCTTCGGGTGTCGTTAGATTCTACTTCGTACGTTGGAGTGATCCAATGTTTCGTCGTGAGGATTCCGCTAAAAATGTGATCTGGAGCGATGTGATGTTCGGATGCAAATTCCGCGGTTCCGGTATCAAGATAGCGTTTAGCCCATAGCGCACAAGCACGATCAATATCGGGAAGGTTTTCGTTGGCAATAGCGTTGTGATCTGATGTATTGTCAGGAATAGGAATGGTTTCTTCCGCGAGAAGGATGTGAGGTTCACTTACGGCGGTGTCGTTCCGAGACAGCGTGCCTGTGTAACGAAGGATCACGGAAATGTCATATGAATCATCGACGATTCGTGTTGTTTGCTCCAGATCAGGAACAGAAAATTCAAGCGTGCGAAGACGTTCTTGTAGAGTAAATCGAGACCACGTTGGCTGCCAATGTTGCGCAATATTTCGAGCAAGCGTTTCTTTGGTTCCAAGCTCTGGGAGCGGAAGAAGAAGGGTTCGGGGCTGAGAAGGGCGATGTTCGTATATTCCTGCAGCGCCGTTGACGATGGCGAAAAATGGATACCAGGGGCACGCGCCATGCCAACGACGATCGTACGAAGAAGGAGAAACATCAAAATTCCCATTCACGAAGCGTTTGAGCATCTTCGGATCCTGTATCGCACGGCGAATCGATAACTCCCATTCGGTTTGAACTTCTTCACGATCATACGCTTCAGATCGGGAAGGATTATTCAGTGTGCCAGTACGCTTTTTATCGAACATAAAAAACGAAAAAGAATTACAAGTATTTTATCATGCGCAATAGGTGGAAGGCGGTAAACACAAACACCCCACCAAATAGGCAGGGTGTTTGAGAAATGCATCGGGAGAGAGATCCGAAACGTTTCCTTTGAGGACGTGTCGAATTGCTTCAACATGTCCTTCAAGGAGAGAGAACTCTACGGCGCTGTGCATGGCCGGAATTCTCTCACGTTGAGTGCATCGGAACTTGTGGTTTCTTTCACCCACCAGCGCGTCCGGTTTTGGCGCTTCCCGTTTTAAAAAGAGGGTTACTTTTTGGTGACTTTTGCTGCGCCGCCAAACAGGCCGGAAAGGTCGAGCTTCTTTGCCTCGACCGGCCGTTCCTGTTTTTCCACGTACGCCTGCAACTCTTGCAGACCCGTGGCAGTGGCGGGGAACGCAGTCTTCCAGCATCCATCAACGACGAGCCGCACGCCGCTGTAATCGAGATCGGTTTTTACGCCGAGCGCGACGAGACGAGCAACGAACGGAGGGGCGACGGTTTGGAACAGATTCCGCATGGACTCCTGCTCCTTCTCGGCCGCCTTCTTCGCGACAAGCGCCTTGAGTTTCGCGATCCCATCGGCGTCGAAGCTGAAGTATTCGTCGTAGAACCCACGACGTGCAACAAAGCACGTTTCTCCCAAATGGTGCTCCACACCGAGCGCGATAAGCTGAGAGACTAGGGTCGGAAGCTCGGCGAGGAACGCGACTTTCTGCCTTTCGGCTTCTTCTGCATCTCGCCGAACCTTGTTCGGGTAGTCCACCGCTGCGAGTCGCTCAATCTCCGCCGCCTTCTTTGCCTCGATGAGGCTGGCATTGGAGGTGTTAGGCGCCGCACCGGTGAGCCACACCTCGAACTCCTCCGTGGGCATCTCAACAATGCCGCGCCACGAGAAGATTTCGACAAGGCCGGTGCTGCACCGTCGTCCCGTTTCGGCATAGACGAATCCATTCGGGTGGGTGAGGCGAACGACAAGATGCGCCGTGGGGCAACAGTGTATGTTGCTCTCCTCTCGGACGAGGATCTCGGCACCGACGCCGATGATTCGGCTGTACCCACCGCGGAACCCACCGCGGAGCGTGAGGAGAAGGATCTGCTCATCTTCGTGGAGCGCGCAAGGCGTCACGAGGAGCGTTCCCTTCTCCTTGCTCTTGGTGAGTTTGCTCGGATTCGGATCGAACCCGAGGAAGGTGGCGGTGACGGGGAGCTGGAAGTCGGGCTGATACTCCCAGCGTGCGGCCAGAAAGCCGCGATGACGAGCTCCCTCGCCGCGGAAGGCGGGGAAGGGTTCCTTCGTCCAGCCCCACGGCGTGGGGCGGAACGAGTTGGTTTTTTCCCGGGAGTAAAGGTTTTTTAAGGACAAGGCTGCTCCTGATGTTGAATTTCGAGGAACGGATTCCCTCGATTGGCTTCTTAAATCTCTTCCAACAAGCGAAAGATATTTCAGAAGCCGATCGAGGAGCTCTTCAACGCGCAGTGCGTGGCGAAGAAGAGCTCAGACTCGAGTGCTTTTCCCAGATCTCGATCCCGCTGGTACGGGGGTGTGACGAACCGTCGGGCGCTAGCCGACGAGCGCGAGCTTCGCCATGCGGTACACGCCCGCGAGCGTTGCCGCACCGGCGATCCACCTGCCGGGGTGGCAGAAGATCGCGCCCTCCACCCCCGTGAGGGTGGCGAGATCAGCGCCGCGGACGCCGGCCCAGCTGGCCGGAAGGGCGAGACGCTGGGCGAAGCTCCCGCGCTTGGGCGGGACGCTGCGGATGTACCAGTACGAGCCGTCCTCGCTGGGGTAGACGACGAACTTCGCCGCCTTCGACGCGCTGGCCTCGTCCGCCCAGTCGAAGTTGAAGGTCTCGAACTGGACGACCTTCTTGCCCTTCGCGTTGGCCAGCGCCACCTTCACCTCGCGCCGGGCCGTGATGATCGCGGCGGCGTTCCGAACGGCGTCCCGGATGATGCCCTCGGCAACCTCGACGGCGCGCCCGAAGGCGGCGTTGTAGTCACGGTCGGCATCGTTCCACGCGGGGTTCATCGCCCCGAGGATGTGGCTGACGGTGTACGGGGCGGCGCCCTCGAACCCGCGCTTCTTGCCGGTGATCCGCTGGCCGTTGTCGGTCGCGTCCACGGGGATCACGAGCGTCCGATCGACCTCAGCGGCCACCTCGATGTCCCCGTTGCAGATCTGCGCACCGTAGTGCTTCCAGATGAGCCCGAACGCGGAGAGGAAGATGGGGGAATCGGTGCGGGTGCCGGCGCGGCCGGACTGGTGGTGGTCGAAGCGGCCGTTCAGCGGGTTGTAGACCGCGCCGACGTCCACGACGATGTCGCAGGAGGCGAGGATCGCGGGGTCGCGGGTGCGGATGACATCGCAGTTCGCGATCAGCCGCAGAGCGGCGACCGCGAGGACATCGTCTGCGTGGAACTCTCCGTTGTGGGTGGCAAGAGTGATGGAGGAGGAGAGGACGAGGGCAGGGATGGACATGAGAGCTCCTGTCTTTCGACAAGTGAGTAACGTGACGGTTGTTGTCTCGCCGGGGTTCCGGTTCGATCAACGTGCGTCAGGTTCCTCGACGCATTGCTCAAGTGTTAAGCAATATGTCGAAGATCCCACCGCTGCTTGTGCAGGGCTGCGGTGGGTTTCGAGTGCATGCCGGATTGAACTCCGGCGGGTCAGTACGTTTTTCGGAAGGTTGTACTAGCCTTCGTAGTGGTGTCGGCGCCGAGGCTTCTAGCCCTCGGACACCGTCCAGAGGCCGAACCGGAACTTCGCCCCGTCGATCTCGGCCTGCGTGTACTCGTGGCGCCCCTCGAGCCGGGGCAGGCCGACGACACCCATGACCAGCAACGAGTCGCCGGGCTTCAGGTTGATCGAGGCCGCCTTCGTGGGGATCTCGCAGAAGATGCCGAACCGGTTGTTCATCGCGGCGATCGTCAGCGAGTGCGACGGGTTCAGGCACAGGGCACAGTCACCCTCGATGACTGCCTTGGCCTCCGCGGGCGTGAGCTCGCGGCGGGAGACGTTGGCGGTGGCAGGGAACATGTTGTCAGCGAGGCCGAAGCCGAAGTACGTGGTCATTGAAGACTCCGAATGAGACGAATGCGTTGGGTCGATGTGGTGTCGTTTGGCCGGAAGGATTACCGGTTACACGTCTTACAGGACTTAATTGCGAGTCGCTCTCATCGTCCATAATCCTCTGTACTTGGGATCGTGAACGTTGAGAGCGGCTGGAGCGGAACGCTTTGCAGCGGTACTCCAGATGCTCATATAGGATCTCTTCGGTTGTGAAGGATTATTGTCGTCCGAACTTGTGATAAGGACTGCCCCGACATTGTTTGTCTTGCGACGAACCATGTGGGGTGCACTCTTTACCACTGCGTGATCTGTGGTCACTGCAGGGGGAAGTCGGGTTGTAGGCATTCGAAGGTATCGAATCCTGCGTATTCCTCCCGGTTCCGGTCGTTGCTGGCGTTTCGTCGTCAGCACAGAAGCTGATAATGGTACGAGTCACGACTTCTCTCTCAGGGCGTTTCCCTAAGTAGTCGCTCATGTCATCATCGCGTCGTTTCCTCCTTCGCTAAAGCTTCGGAGGACAAGGCTTTTTTGACTCAACTCGCTCTCTCGCGAGGAATCAGAAAAGGCAGGATTCAATCTTTCGTGTATCGAGAGATGGAATCCTGCCTTAGCCAGATCCGCTATACTGCGAAGTGGCACGGCCCTTTGTCGTGTGGGCGTCACGCTCTCTCTAGGTTGATTGTTTGGAAGGTTCTGATGAAGTTCTCGTCTTGTTCTCTTGCCTCACTTCATCGTGCTTATACCATACCATAATTCCATGGAAGTGTCAAATACTTCTGGGCAATACAAGCAATTCATAGCGAATATTAGCCAAGAAACTATCCACAGTACTGTATTGCAGCATTTGGCAAAACAGCGATATAGTGTCAAAAGTGACGGATAAATCTCCATCTTTATGCTCTTCTCTGATATCCTTTCCCGCCTTGGACTTGCTGAAAACGAGGCAAAAATCTACGAGATACTCCTTTTAAAGGGGGAAACCAAGGCGCGAGATTTGCTGGACGACTCCGGTTTAAGCCGCGGCAACGTCTATAACATGCTGACATCGCTCACGGCCCGGGGTTTTATTCAGGTCATTGAAGGCAAACAACAAACATACCGCGTAACAGATCCCGCCAAGCTCTCCTCCTTAGTAGAGGAGCGAAAGCGGGGGATTGAACGGCTAGACGCCGAATTCAAAGAAACCCTGCCAAGAATGCTCTCCACGTTTTCTTTGACGACAGGCAGGCCAACGGTAAGGGTCTTTGAAGGAATCGACGGAATCGAAGAAGCGCTCAATGATTCGCTGCTTGCAACGGGGGAGATCCGAACATATGTAGACAATGCTGCGGTGGTCGGCGACGTTCTCGCAGTGAATGATCGCTACGTGAAGCGCCGACTCGCAAAAAAGATTGTCAAAAAGATGATCGTGAGCGACACACCAGAATTGCGAAAACTCTTTTCAACTCTCGTAAACGAGTTCACGCTCGTCGCGTTCATTCCGCAATTCCCCACAACCTTTCAAAGTGCCATGGAAATGTACGACGACACCGTGTCCTACATCACACTCACCCCAGAAAAAATGATTGCCGTATTGCTTACGGATCCAGCAATCGCATCGTTAGAAAAACAAAAGTTCGATTTTTTGTGGAATCAGTATTACGCAGCCTGACGTTCTTGAGAAAAAGTCACTGCTGCTTCGAACGCGATATATCGCAATGTCGGGTTGAGCGGATCAGAAAAATATTTCGTCGCAACTTGGCCGTGTGCCGTTTGACGGGCGACGGCATCAAGAATTGCATCGTCGCCGTGCGAAAGATCGAAGCGTTCAATGTGGGGATGTGCGCCATAGTGTCGATTTTTTTCGTCGTCGCGTTCAAGTTTCAGATCGCGAATCACGGTTCCATCGGGTGCGATCTCCTCGTCGATTCCCACAATGTTCAATCCAAAATCATTCACGTATTTCATTGCTACCGGAAGAGACGCTGGAACATGAGCGGTGATGACGTGAGTTTTTGCAAGGGAATCAATTGTGCTTTGCAACATGGCCTCACCAATGCCGGAACTTCGATACACATCGTTCACGTTTAACGATCCCGCATACAACGAGCCATGATCCTGTTCATCAAATCGTACCGAAGCGGCAATATTGTTACCCTTACGAAGAATAACGAATCGCGATCGAGGATTCTTGAACGAATCTTCAAGGCTCTTCCGCGTGCTTTCCAAAAGTTCCGGTGCTTGTTTGCTCCAATTCTCGGTGAGAATACTGACCATCGATGCCTTATCGGCGTCTGTAAGTTCGTTTGATGATACCGATTCCAGATGTACATCTTTGATGTCCTCAAACTTCACATCCTGTCCCTTTTGCGTAATTTTAAACATGCTCGCAAACAACACGATGTCGCTTTTGAATCGTGCAAGTTTTGACGTGATCGACGATGCATCGGCGGATTCTGCAGTGACAAGAAGATCTTTGGCACGCGAAAGGAGTTCTGTGCGGACGGCATCGGCGTTGTAGGTTTTGTCCTTCGCAAAGAAGCGCTTGCCAAGCGTGTCCGCAGTTTCCTGTGCAAACGTAACAATCTCGCTAAAGCTTTTGAAAATCTGTTTTGCATCGTCCTCAGAAAACTTTTCCGCGATTGCAAGCACCGTTCCACGAAAACCATCACCAAACTCCGTGGAAAGAAATGCCCGAGCACCGTCAATGCCGAATCGATGAATCGTTCCAATAATTCGTTTCTCCTCCGCAGCCGTAATTTTTCGCAGCGTCCCAATCACCGAAACCTGTTCGCGAAGCGTGAGCTGTTCAATAGGGAAGCCGAAGTCTTTGCTAAACTGTTCTCGCATGCCGATGTCAAAGGTGAATGTAATATCGTCGGCAATATCGGGGAGCGCAAGATCGGGGTCTTTGTCTACGGGAACAAATCTGAAATCCTGGATATTACGAACGCCAAGAAGACGTCCCATAGCATCGAACGCACCAACTTTTTCCGGAGCAATTTGGGTAATAATAAAATGAGCATCATCAACATTCTTTCGAAGCATTGGTGTATCAAGTGAGCGAACGACTTGGGTCCAAAGATATTCAGTGACGCCTTCATCGCCAGTCAGATATGGATCGATACGAAAAATCTCTTCATCAGACATCGCGGCAACCGTTTCGGATGTTTCAAGAGTAATCCTTGGGAATTGAAGGTAAAGGTTTCGAAGCGCCGTGGGGTCGTGAGGAAGTGAAACGCTCTGCCGAGCATTCATGGCCTCCACTTTTCTGCGGAGCAGGGGATTGCTTGCAAGAGAATCGGGATCTTCAATGATAAAACTATGCTCGTCGACAGGATAAAAATGAAGGGGATCACCAGCAAGCGTACGAAGTGCATCATTGGAAAATTGACTGAGAGCGGTATCATAGTATTCGCCGTGTTCCTTGGCGGCGATGATGGTGGAGTCGAGTAAAGAAAGGAACCGGCCGCTGAGACGAATATTTGCGTTCCAATACGATTCTTCTCCGAGTACGCCGTAACAAATGTCCTGGACCCAGCGTCGTAATTTCTTGTCATGACTCCATGCGTCATCGAGGGTAACAATGGAAGTGACCCGTGCAAGAACATCATGCCATCGCTCGACGGTGCCGAATGTGGCGACAGGTTCAGCTGGAATGAACTCATTGTATTGCAAGTGCAATGATTGGAGCGCATTTTGGAGTTCGAGAACACGAGGATGAGAGATTTCTTGAGGACGTTCTTTTTTGGGGACAGAATTCCCCCGGGTGCTCAAATAGTGTGAAACGCTTTGTTCGCCGGCCGCCCTACTTCGCCATGATCCACCTTCGGCCATATTACTTCCTCTTCATTACACTCTTCGCCGCCCTCACAATCCATGGCGCGGTGAGGTGGTAGTGCTCCAGAAGTTCTTCCGGCTTTCCAGACTGGCCAAATTCGTCGCGCATTCCCATTCGGATTACCGGAGTAGGGCATTCTTGCGACAGCAGCTCGCAGACTGCGCTGCCCATACCGCCGGCGATCTGTGCTTCCTCCACGGTCACGACGGCGCCACATTCTTTCGCGGCCTTTATGATCGTCTCGGTATCAAGCGGCTTTACGGAGACGCAATTGATCACGCGAGTTTCGATTCCGGATTTTTCAAGATCGCGAGCCGCCTTGAGTGCTTCGTACACTTGTGGCCCACAAGCGATGATGGCGACATCGTTTCCTTTGCTGAGCACTTGCGCCTTACCAACTTCGAATGGGGATTTTTCGGTGGTGAAGATTGGCGTTGCTTCACGACCAAGGCGAACATACACGGGGCCGTCGATTTCCGCGGCGGCGATTGTTGCTTTCTCTGCCTCAATTGCGTCGCACGGCACAAGGACCGTCATGTTCGGCAGTACACGCATTAATGCGATGTCCTCAGTCATTTGATGCGTTGCGCCGTCGGGGCCAACGGAAATACCGGCATGTGCACCGGCAATTTTGAGATTGACGTTCTGCAAGCATCCTGTGGTGCGGATTTGCTCCCAGTTTCGACCGGGAGAGAATGCGGCGTAGCTCGCGATAAACGGAATTTTTCCTGCGAGCGCCATGCCAGAAGCGATTGCGGCGAGAGATTGTTCGGAAACGCCAATCTGAATGTACCGATCTGGAAACGCATGCTTAAAATCGAGAACACGTGTGGACTCGCTCAAGTCCGCGCACAGTGCCACAACGGATACATTCCGTTTTCCGGCCTCAACCAAGCCTCTACCGAAGCCATTGCGCGTTGGTTCGGTTTTGATGGTTTTTGCAAAAAGGTCTTTGACGAGTTTTGCGGAAGAAACGATCATAGAGAAAAGAAACCTCGCAATAAACGACCTGACCCCTTCAGGAACCTGCTTCAATAGCGCCATTGAGTGTTCTCAGCTCTCGCAAGGCTCTTCCAAGTTCCTTTCGATCTTTCGGCGGCTTGCCATGCCAGCTTGGCTCGCACTCCATGAAGGAGACGCCTTTGCCGGGAATGGTGTGTGCGATGATGACCGTTGGGGCTTCCCATGTGCTCTCCCCACGATCACAGGCGTTGATGATGTCGCGAATGTTATGGCCGTCAATCTCCAGAACATTCCACCCAAATGCAGTAAATTTATCGTGAAGTGGCTCCAGCGGCATGATGTCTTCGGTGTAGCCGTCGATTTGAATGTTGTTTCGGTCGATGATCCACGTGAGATTGTTCAGCTGGTTTTTTGCGGCGAAGAGTGCGGCTTCCCACGTAATTCCGCATTCCAGTTCGCCGTCGCTCATCACGCAGTAGGTGTGCCACGGGGAACCGTCCATTTTTGCAACATATGCCGTGCCGACGGCTTGCGAAGATCCGTCGCCGAGAGGTCCAGACGTGTTCTCGAGTCCTGGGAGAAATCGCATTTCTGGATGCCCTTGGAGACGAGATCCGAACTTTCGCAAGGTTTGGAGCTCCGCGACAGGAAAATATCCCGCGTGGGCCATGGTGACGTACCGCACTGGAACAATGTGACCGTTGCTGAGAAAGAGTCGATCGCGTTCGTCCCATGTTGGACGCTTGGGATTATGGTGGAGAATGTGAAAGTAGAGCGCGGTAAAAATATCCGCCATGCCGAGTGGGCCAGCACTATGGCCGCTTCCCGCAGTAAGGAGCATTTTCAAAATATCCTCGCGAATGGTGTTCGCGATGAGCTCGAGCTTGCGGACATCGCCATCGGTGATGGCAGAGGGGGTATGTCGACGTTGCGGCATGCGGGAAGTATAGCAAGAAACAAAAATCACTCGCAGTGTCGCGAGTGACTTTTGTGATGAACCGAGTTGATAGAGAGGAGGCTCGATTATTCTGCCACGTAGATCGCGCCGGTGTTCCCACTATCGTAGCTATCGAAGAATGTGTAGGTTCCCGCTTCGCTGAAGCGGTGGGTGAATGTTCCACCCGCTTCCATGGTTCCGGTGCCCCAGGAAAGATCGTCGCTCGTTGCCGTGTGCTTTTCGGTATCGGTATTGGTGAAGGTGACGGTTTCGCCTGCGCTGATCGTCACGTCGATCGGGCTGTAGCCGTTGCTGGTAATGCTGATGTTTTCTGGAGCGGTGAGGCTTTTATCGATATTAATACTTGTTGCCGCAGCGCTTTCGGTGGTTGATGAGTAGTCGCCAGACGCTTCGATCGCATCGCCAATGGTGTAGTTACTGAAGAATCCATCTGGGACGTCGTCAATTTTGGTGTTCCATGTGCTGCCGTACAGTGCGGTTGCGATGGATTCGCTGGTGACATGGCGAAGCACGCCACCTGCGCTAATAGCGTAGGTTTTTGGATCAGAGTTGATTTTGATCATTTTGCTTCCTGGTTTGTACGTGACGTTGCCGCCCATCTGGATTTTTGCGAGATCTGCATCTGAAAGGAACTTCACGCTATCAAAGTTGCTATACCACGTAAAATACGTTTTGTCGTTTGGAAAAACGTAGCGGAAGCCATCGGCGCCCATGTAGTACACAGCGGAGAAGGTGGTGCCGCGAATGAGATCGCCGGAGACAACGCTGGACGACGCCTGCACGCGGTTGGTGTGCCACAGACCCACGGCGCCAACGATAGCAGCAACAGCAATGAACGAGCCAATGAACGAAAATGCGCGTTTGGTCATAGAAGATTAGGATGTTCTCCAAAGTGAACGTCCTAAAAGATTATAGTAAAGATGATATCAAATCTTCCGAATGTCGGGAAGCGATGTGCTGTGTGTGAGATGTTGATAGGCATCGTGAGGCCGTTTTGCAGACCAAATTGCGCTTGTTGCAACAACGGCATCCGCGCCAGCAGAAACGACGGATTGTACCGTCTCTGCATGCATTCCGCCATCAACCGCGAGAGTGAGCGACGGATAGAGGGATCGCGTTCTCCGGATCTTCGCCAGAATCGGTTCGCCAAGAAATGGTTTGCCTGACGCGCCGGGCTCAACGCCCATGATGAGGACGCGGTTGGGGAGTTGCGGAAGAGTGTCGAGGATATCCGGTGATGTTCGCGGACACAGTGCAACGCCGGTTTCGAGGCGAAGTTCACGGATACGATCGAGTATTGGGGCGATCGGCCTTTCAATTTCGGCGTGAACAATCGCACGAATCGTTTCCGGAACAATCGACTTCCATTGTTCGATAATGGGCATGGGATTCTGGACCATGCAATGTAATTCGATATTGGGAATTGTAGAGACGGCCCGCTGGGCCGTCTTCGATCGAGCCGCCGCCGCATCACAAAAACACGTTGCACCGAACATCGTTCCGTCGAGAATATCGATGTGCGCCGTCATTCCTGGTTGCCAAAAGCCGCGGAAAAAGAGTTTTTCCCGAAGCTCTGCGGCATCTTGGGCAAGAATTCCGGGAAGCACCTCGAGCATAGCGCTATTCGTTTTCTTCAATCTTCGCAATTTCCTTTACCCGTCGTTCGTGCCGCTCTTCGCCGGAAAAGTTCGTTTCGATGAACGTATCAACAATCGCGAGAGGTTTATCGGCGGTAGCGATCCGTCCGGAGAGGCACAGAACGTTTCCATCGTCATCACTTCTGAGACTTCGTGCAGCAGGAATGGAAAAGCCGATCCCGGCGCGGATTCCGTCGAATTTATTCGCGGCAATACAGATTCCTTCTGCACTTCCGCACACCAAAATCCCAAGTGAACGTGGATTCTCCCGTACAACGCCAGCCACCCGAGCGGCGTACGTCGGATAGTCGTCGTTCATATCCAAAACATGCGCGCCAAGATCTTCAACGTCGGTCCCGCGATCCTGCAAGTGGCGCTTCACACTTTCTTTGAGCGCATATCCGGCGTGGTCGGCTCCCAAGTACACAATCATATGTTGCAAGTATACCGCGCATTGTGTGCTCATCATGGAATTGGTACAGTCGCCGCGCACAAGGAAACGACATGACCATTGTTCCTCTTACGCATTCGCCTCGCTTTTGGGAACGGGTGTGGGGAGGGCTTCTTCGCACCAAGATCCGC
This sequence comes from Candidatus Uhrbacteria bacterium, assembly GCA_943354605.1. Classification (GTDB taxonomy): domain Bacteria; phylum Patescibacteriota; class Patescibacteriia; order UBA9934; family UBA9934; genus CAIKHN01. The sequence goes on from CALRCK010000001.1 coordinate 145,948, forward strand.
GTTCCGCCGCAACCAACACTTCCGGCCTTTCTCGCGGACGCCGCAACACTTGCTCGCTACAAGCTTCTCCTCGTCTACATTCCACCGGGTATCACGGAGGAGCGATATCCGCGGTCGTTCGTGAAGCCCGGGTGGGAGCAGCTTCAGAAATACCGCCCGACCGTGGTGGAACATCTTCCACTGCGCGGTGGCTGGGCGCTCGTCGAAGCAATTCAGAAGCCCGACTGGCTCCCGAATAACGGGTACCTGGACGACGTCCTCATCGCGGAATGGGACATTGGGAAGCGGTACGAAATTCCGTGGACGATTGCAGTTCGGCTCGCATCGGAAGGTGTCGAAAAGAAGTTTGCACTTCCTTCGCGAAGCGCTTTTCTTATGTCGGCCGAAGAGTGGAGCCTCACCGCGAACCTCTTTAATTGGCTTCGTCGCCGTCGGTGTATCGCGCTTCCGAACCTCGGAGCCACGAATTCCTCGGAATGGTGTAGAAATGCTGTTCCGCACGAAATGTCGGCCGATGGACAGCGGGGGAAACACGGGCTGACGATTGGCTGGAAGACGAGTGGCGGGCTTGCAAATCTCAGCCACTGGGACGAGGCATCACGGTCCACCGGATTTCGGTTCATCATCTGGCTCGAGCCTGCGGCTTGAGCTACAACGCATCGCGCTTCGGGGCACGCCCGGAGCGCGATGGTGCGTTTTGTGATCGGTGTACGTCTGGCTGGCGGGGATTTGGCGTTTTTGCTACCATCCGTACATCACAATTTATCGAGCGCGGCGTTCCGTTGCTCCATTTGCCTGATATGCAAAGTCATTCCGATCAAGAAAAGGAACTTTTAGAATCTTGGGAGAAGAATCGCATTTTTGAGCGCTCGGTGGAGGAGCGGCCGGAAGATAAACGATACACCTTTTACGACGGCCCGCCGTTTGCGACGGGTTTGCCACATTACGGCAGTATTTTACCGTCGGTGATTAAGGACGTGGTTCCTCGGTACTGGACCATGAAGGGTTATCGCGTGGAGCGAGTGTGGGGCTGGGATTGTCATGGAGTTCCGATTGAAAACATGATCGAGCAGGAGCTTGGACTGAAGGGCGGAAAGAAGGGAATTGAGGAGCTCGGTATCGATAAGTTCAATGCTGCATGTCGCGCAGCAATTCTGCGTTTCGATAAAGAATGGGAAGTCATCATCAAGCGCGTTGCACGGTGGGTTGATTTCAAACACTCGTACAAAACCATGGACAACACGTTCATGGAGAGTGTCTGGTGGGGGTTCAAGGAGTTGTACGAAAAGAAGCTGGTTCGCGAAGGCAAACGCGTGATTTTGTATTGTCCACGCTGCGCAACGCCACTCAGCAACTTTGAGATTGCGATGGATAACTCGTACAAAGATGTTGAAGACAATTCGCTGTACGTAAAGTTTAAGCGTAAGGGAACGGACAATGAATATTTTCTTGCTTGGACGACTACTCCGTGGACGCTCCCGGGAAACGTCGGCCTCGCCGTTGATCGCGATGCGGAATACGTGAAAGTCCAGGTTGGTGATGAATTCGTCTGGATGGCGAAGCAGCGCATGGAGGCGATAACTTCTCTCCCCACATTTATGGGGGGAGTCGGAGGGGGGCTTGATTCTGGATCGATCGTCGAAACCGTGAAGGGCTCCGATCTTCTCGGTATCGAATATGGACCGCTCTATTCGTACATGCCGCTTGATGGCAAGAAGGCACATTACATTCTTCCAGCAACATTCGTGTCGCTCGACGACGGAACCGGAATTGTGCACACCGCGGCTGTTTTTGGCGAAGACGACTACAAACTTGCACAAGAGTTCGATCTTCCGTGCGTTTCAACGCTCGATGATCAAGGGAAGTTTCTCGATTTCGTCGAGCCGTTGAAAGGTGTGTTCTTCAAGAAAGCAGAGCAATGGATTATTGACGATCTTCAAAAAAGAAACTTAGTTTGTGCAGTAACGAAGTTTGTTCACTCATATCCAATGTGCTATCGCTGCTCCACACCGCTCTACTACAACGCGGTGCCGGCGTGGTTTATTGATGTGCAATCGCTCAAGCCACAGCTCATCGCGCAGAATGAGAATATCAATTGGTATCCAGAGCATTTGAAGAAAGGACGATTCGGAAAAGGTCTCGAGACCGCACCAGATTGGAACATCTCACGTTCACGATATTGGGGAACGCCGATGCCGGTGTGGGTGGCGGAAGACGGCACGCGCCGTGTTGTTGGTTCCTTCAACGAGCTGAAAACATGGGCCGTTGATCTGTCGCGAGTAGAATCGCTTACAGATTTCCATCGTGAGTTTATTGATCCGATCGATGTGTGGGTGGATGACGCGAGGACGAAAAAAGGGAAGCGCATTCCGGAGGTGTTCGATTGTTGGGTGGAATCTGGATCAATGCCATTTGCGGCGATCCATGCGCCGTTTGAGAATAAGGAGAAGTTCGCCGCGGCATTCCCGGCTCAATTCATCACCGAATACATCGCCCAGACTCGAGCGTGGTTCTATGTGATGCACGTGATGTCTGTGGCGCTGTTTGGACGAAATGCGTACGAAAATGTTCTGACGACGGGAACAATTCTTGCTGACGACGGGCAGAAGATGAGTAAGTCAAAAAAGAATTACCCGGATCCAACAATCTTGATTGAAAAACACAGTGCCGATGCATTGCGGTTCTATTTGATGTCGCAACCGCTGGTAAACGGTGAGAATTTGAATTTCAACGAATCTGGCGTTGATGAGGTTTCCAAGAAGTTCATCACCATCATGAAGAACGTGGTGTCGTTCTATGGGTTGTACAAAGAGCACGACGACGGGCGAACGCCGTCCAACGTGCATGTGCTCGACCAATGGATCATGGCACGCATCGCACAAACACTTGGAGAAGAAACGACAGCCATCGAACGATACGATCTTTCCGACGCAGCCCGATCGCTCCAATCATTCGTGACCGATCTTTCCACGTGGTATGTTCGCCGATCGCGTGACCGCGTGAAGGAAGCGGGGGAGGACCGCGCCGAGGCTCTTGCAACGCTCCGCTCCGCACTCGTCACATTCTCCAAGATGCTCGCGCCATTCATGCCATTCTTGGCGGAAATGATGTACCGCGACGTGACTGGTTCCGCAGAATCGGACTCTGTGCATTTGCAGGAGTGGCCGGTAATGAAGAAAGGATTAGATCGATTGAAAGAGGGGGTTATGGTCATGGGCGAGCCTTCCGATAGGTTATCGTTACCAGGAAATGACGATCTGATTCTTCAAAGTATGGGCGAAGCCCGTGCCATCGTCTCTCGCGCCATGGAAAAGCGCGACAATGCTGGTCGTTCAGTGAAACAGGCACTTGGGTCGATGACAATCACAACGCCGTCTGGCGCAATCGACGCGGGAATCCTCGAGGTGATTCTCGACGAAGTGAATGTGAAGACGGCAACCGTGGTGAAAGGTGCCGAGCTCGCGGTTGATGTCGATACCAATCTCACGCCAGAACTTATTCGCGAGGGAATTGCCCGCGAAGTGACTCGCCGCGTGAACGGCATGCGTAAGGATGCTGGACTGACGATCGCCGACCGTATCGACCTTCACATGGATTCGGCCTCGGACGAGGTGAAGATGATGTTCGAGGAGCATGCAGAGGCCATTAAGGCCGACACGCTCGCGTCCTCGATCTTCCTCGGCCCAATTCCCGAAGGCGCGACGCAGGTTTCGTTCCGTGTTGCGGAACAGGACATCGTCATCGGGTTCGTTCGCGCGTAATATTTCACCCAACACAGCATCCCCAAAATCGGGGATGCTGTGTTTTATATTTTGGCTAATATTAGTTTTTTTACTTGACAAAAGTCACTTTTTGTGGCACAGTAGACATATGGCAAGTCGTACCTGGCAAAGGTTCGGCGCCTCAGCTCTCGCCACCGTGCGAGAGTTTTGGTTTTTTAGGCCTGCTATACTTTCGTTATGTCCCTTGATCCGCTGACTAGTATTATCATTTCCCCAAAGAACGACGTGGAGTCGCTCACCATTGTTTCGCTTGCGGAAGCGTTGCATATTCCGTGCATTGTTTCGGCACAGCCGCACGGCGCAACGCTCGATGCGGAGCCGAATCTCGTCGATAGAATTCGTGAAACCAATCCGGTTGCGCACGATATTGTCATCGTAGAAATGCCCAATGTTTCCACGGAAGACAAGCTGCGTGAGCTTGGGTTTGACGTGCACGTCGTCGATCATCACCGCTACGAATCGCTTGATCGCATGAAAAAGGAAAGTTCGCTAGAGCAGATTCGTGTGCTGTTCGATATGGACGACACGACGCTTCGGATTGCGGGATTTGATCCGGTGCTCATTCGTGGCGTTGGGCTGATCGACCGTGGCTTTGTGTGGGAACTCGCAAAAGAGAATGTTCCGGAAGCTGATCGGAAGCGGATGATTGCGCATTATCGTGAGCAAAACGCGATACTCGATCCTGACCAGGCAAAGGAGGAGAAAGCGGCGATGAGTGCATGGAAAAAACGGGAAGAGATCGACGGGGTGATTGTGGTAACCATTCCCAATCCTGCACTGCGGATTCGTGAGGCGATTTCGTTCCTTGCAGCGCAAGATTTTTCCGAAGCGCCAGTAACGGTTATTTATCAACCGGGCCGCATCGTGTACATCCAAGAAACACCAACGGCGCTCGCATTGCAGCAAACGTTTGGCGGATTCACGTTTGGACAGAATTTGTGTTGGGGAAAGCCGATAGATGCGGACGGAAATTTACCAACAGTGGACGAAGTGATTGCTGCACATCGCTTGGCGCTTCTCACGAACTAGTATGGATTTTCTCGCGAAGCCAGAGCACCGATCCACGCGATCGGTTCAGACTCTTATCGATGCAATACTTACAGAATCTCGGCTACGCGACGCTCGAGATCGGTTCGGCGCGATCGCACAAGGTATTCCATCGCTCTCAGCGTTACCGACCACGCCGCAAACTGCACCGCGCCATTGCGAAGGACCGTTTGTTTCAGATCACATCGTTCGAACGTTTGCTGCAATCGATGCTATCGCGAGTGGTGAATCGATGCGAGATTGTGAGGATATCGCAACGGATCCTATACTCTCCCTCGCACTACTCGATGCAGAGGAGGCGATTCGTGATTTTCCCGACGTGTTTCGCGCGTTTGCCGTCATGCACAATATTGCGAAGCCGGATCGGTTGTTGTTGATCGCTGAGCCTGGATCGGCGGGGGAGAAGGAGGGGTTTGTGCAATCGAATCGGCGAGCAGATGAATACACGACATCATCGGAACTTCATCGTTACGATAAAATGCGACGTGCACATGGTGCCGATAATGCATCGTGGTTTGCGCAGTCCGGAATTATCGCAACATACGACGACGCCGATCGTGCGGTGATTGCTCCTCAGTACGCCGAGGTTCGCGCGGCGATTATTCACCACTTGGGACTCGAGCATGCGTACGAAAAGTTCATTGCGGAGCTGTGTTGGAGCCACGACGACGTTGAGGAATTTTTCGTTACACCAGGGAATGAATCGGAGTTTGGTGTGTTTGCGGCGCGTGCAGGAAAAGCAGGACTGAACGTTGAAAAGTTTTTGGATGCGCTACTTGCCATCGCGTTATTGGACCACGATATCGGTCGAATAGGTCTTATTCGACCTATTCCGTTGCCAGTCTTCCGCGCATTCGCGTTTGCAGAACACGCGGCAATGCCGGAACGGTTTGCAACACGCGAGGCGCGACAGGCTCATGCGCGAAAGCTTCGGATCAAAGCAATTCTTGGGGATTCCGGCCTTGCTCCGGAAGCGATATTTACACTATTGAACACGCCGATCGGCCCCGAGCGTGGCACGGTGATGGAGCACGTGTATCAGGTGATTCGCGGAGAATCGAAGGGGGAAGTGTTTGGTGCCCACGCAGATCATATTCGTGACTGCGCGCTTCGTGCACAGAAGCTGCTCGCAGCTGAGGGGCTTTCAGTATAAGATTTGTTCAGATTCGATGAGACCCCCAGTTATTCTGAGCGAAGCGAAGAATCTCTCGTAGGTTATCAGAGTGATCCCTGCGGAGATGCTTACCCCTCCGGGGCACAAGTCGCCCGTGCTCAGCATGACGGAAGTGAAAAGTGCCCAGAATGTATGATCGCATACTTAGACGGAACAATTACGGGATTAGAATCCGACGGCGTCCTTTTGGAGGTGAGTGGCGTGGGATACCGTGTTTTTGTCGCGCGACAGAAATGTGAAGTTGGCGACAGAACTCGCTTTTGGATCAGCGAGATTATTCGTGAGGACAAACACGATTTGTATGGATTCTCCGATCGTTCAGATCAGGCGTTGTTTGAGCAATTCATGGGCGTGTCTGGCGTTGGGCCAAAACTTGCGCAGAAAATTCTCGCCGCAGGAAGTGCGGAAGACATTATTCGCCACATTCATACGGACGATGTGGCATTCCTTAACGCGATTTCTGGCGTTGGGAAGAAAACCGCGCAGAAGATCATTCTCGATTTGAAGGGCGTGCTTGTTTTGGAAGATAGGTCGAATGAGACCAATACGACCTATTCGGAGGTCGCCGACGCCCTTGAAAGTCTCGGCTACTCAAAGGCGGATATTTCCGGAATTGCAAAAGATATTACTGGCGAAACCACAGAATCTCGCGTAAAATCGGCATTAAAGCTTTTGTCTCGCCACGTATGACGACGGAATACTCGCCGCAAGAATGGGATGCGTTGGTTGCGCGCTTTGCTCCAGTAAGCGGGGCTTTTTTGCAGTCGTTTGCGTGGGGGGAGTTTCAAAAGAGCCAGGGAAGGGAAGTTCGGCGGTTGGCTGAGAGCAACGGAGATCGATTCATGATTGCGCAGGCGATGAAACTCAAGGCTCCGCTCGGCATTTCCTATTGGCTCGTGCCGAAGGGCCCTATTGGTGATGCGGCCTCGGAGTTCGTGCGTAAGGCGTTGATTGCTGAACTTGGAGCAGGATCGGATTACATTCGCACGGAATCGATCGCGCGATTGCCGAAATCGATTGCAGCAAAAGAAACGCATCCAAAAACCACGCGGATTCTGGATCTCACGAAAGGCTACGAAGCGGTGTTTGGCGAGTTCAATGCTCGCGTTCGATACAACACACGGCTTGGAACAAAGAAGGGCGTGGTTTGTGAGTTCGTTGGTCTTGATCGGTTCGACGAGTTTGTCGACCTGATGAAACAGACTGCAGAACGCGACGCATTCTCGATCCACGAGATTGCGTATTATAAATCCATGATCGAATCACTCGGCGCTGAGCCATCGTGTCACGCAAAGCTCGCGATTGCGTCGAAGGACGGGATTCCTCTTGCTGCAACACTTACCATCGATTCCTTTGGCACGCGAACGTATCTTCATGGTGCTTCGGGTAATCAAATGCGCGAACTCAAGGCAACGCATGTCCTTCAAGATTTCGTCATTCACGACGCTATCGACGCCGGAATGATTCGCTACGACTTCTGGGGGATTGCGCCTGAAGGATCGTCCGCAAACCACCCCTGGGCCGGCATCACCGAATTCAAAAAAGCCTTCGGTGGCTCCATTTACGCCACCGCCGGCACCTTTGATATTCCCGTGAACATTCCGAAATATTGGATGTACCGTGTTGCGAGATTTACGCGATCACTGATCGGAAAATAGATTACGCGAGGAGCCCTATCACCAAAATCAGCGTAATCGACACTCCCGCGAACACGAGGACTAGGGTGAGGGCGAATTTCATAGGGTTACCATGTTGTTTTTCTCGTCGCGCTACGCGCTTCGTCAAAGAGGTGATTTTGTGGATTCTGGGCCCATTCGACCGCATCGCCATCAATGTATTTCAACTTTCCTGACGGCGTGACTTTGAAATTTGTACAGTTTGTATCAGGACCAAAGTTTAGAGCGCGGCATTCGTCTAAAAATACGGAGACATCAGTTCCTTTTTTGGGGTATTCTCCGAAGATAAACTCCACACCAAGAATAGTTTTTTCGTTTTCTTGGAAGAGATGATTTTTAGGGAAGGATTCGGATGCGTTTAGCTGAGCGAGGCGGTTCGCCACGTCCGGAAGCGACGAGTCGAAGTCTTCAAAAAGGAGGTAGAAGGCATCTTCGACCTTCTTCGCTTTTCGTTCTTTGCCATCTGAGAGGAGAAGATAAAAGATGTCGGTTTTCGTTTGGTCTGGAAGAATAAAATATGGCTCGCGGTATGAAAGTTTGCTGAGACGAGCAATCTGCCTGTTGTACATTTCATTTTCCGGAGTTTGTGCATAGCGGCCTCGAGAGCGTTCGTAATGAACTTTTCTGAGCTTCGAGATGTCTTCGTCCCCGATTCCAAGAAAGGCTCGGGTGTGTGTTGTTTTCAAAATTCTCAGAAGCGTTTCCTCGGCGTATTCTTGGCTAAAAGTTCGCTCTGATGTTTGTGCGTCGAATGATTCAATGGTCATATTCACGGCAACATGCTGAATTTTTCTTGGTGAATGTGGTGGTGGGGAACGTTGAGGGCGAAGAGTTGGTCGCGCATCGCTTTCACCATACCACCTGGGCCACAGAGGAACACGTCGGTTTTTGCAGGATCGAGACCGGTGAGTGCCGATGCTGCGGTGAGGAAGCCTTTTTCTTTGCTATTCCAAACAGCGATTTTGAGGTTTGGTTTGCGTTTCGCGAGCGTAGCAAGATCGCGTTCAACAGCGTTTTCGGTATCGTCGGAAATTGCGTAGTACAGCGTGGCGTTGTAGTCGTCGGGAAGCGATTCTGCAAAGGCGAGGAACGGCGTAATCCCAATGCCGCCAGCAATCCAGCACTGCGTTTTGCCGCCGCTGGTGTATGTGAAGCTTCCGTAGGGCCCCTCAACCATTGCTTCGTCGCCAACAACAAGATTGTGGAGTGTGTTCGTAAAGTCGCCGAGTTTTTTCGTCACAAACCGAATCGAGCCGTTCGGTCCAGATGCTGCAATCGAGAACGGATGCTCCTCAGCTTTTACGCCGTTACTCATGTAGGTGATGTACGCAAACTGTCCTGGTTTGATGTCGAATCCACGATCTTTCGGCGTAAGCGTCACATCAACAAATTTCTCGTTGATGACGTTTACGCTTTTGACGACATATGGTGTTCGATGGACAAAGAGACGGTTGAATAGGACGCGATAGACGATGGCGCAAACGCCAAGCGCAAGGAAAATCACGAACAAAAGCTTCAATAACGGCATGGTTTGAATATCGCCACCAATCATGACGCCGTGGATTGCGCCAAGGATGAACGCGAGGGCAAGGTATTGATGGACCTTTTTCCAAATGTGATACGGTAGGCGAACGTAGTAGGTACAAATAATGCACACGGTCATGATGATGAGGCTGAACACGCCAAGGTTCTTTGCAAGATCGCCGACCGGAAGAAGAAAGATCGCGGTGTCCTTGAGGGAGAATTCGATGAATTGCCATGCGAGAAAGAGGGGGTGGAGTACCAGCGCCATGAGGGCGAGGGTGCCGATGGTTTGATGGAAGCGATACGACTGACCAAGGTCGCCAAAGATTTTTTCTTGCAGTGGAATGCGAATCGCAAGAAGAATCGCCAGAGTAAACGCCGAAAAACCAAACACGCCGAGGATTCGTCCAAGGTAGGGGATTGAGGCAACTGGCGGCTCGGCAACGAGCCAGAGGGCAAGGGGAAGCGCAAGAAAAAGCGAGACGGGAATTGTGCCCTTAGGAAGCCGCATAGATGTCGGAATGATAGCTGATTTTATCGGCGAAGCTAAGCTTCGCCAAAACAAAGTCCGACTTTGATTCATCGAATTTATAAAATACATGGCGTTTTTAGAAAGAGTTTAGGTCAAAGTCGGACTTTGACCTAAACGAGAACGCCCCGGCCTGCGTGGCCGGGGGTTCGTGGGGTCGCGCCTTGATCACTCCGCTGGAGTTCCTTCCGGAATCCAGTGGAGGATGCAACGAGCGTCGTAGTTTTCCTTTTCACCGACCAGCACGACCTCGGTGTCTCTCGTGAGGCGCTGCGAGAAGCTGGCCGTCTGTCCGCACACCGTGCAGATCGCGGTAAGCACCGTGATGCTGTCGGCGACCGCCAGGAGCGCAGGTCCGGGGCCGGGGAAAGGGTCCCCGGCGAAGGTCTGGTTCAGGATGACGAGGATCACGCGTCGCCCGGTCTGGCGGAGCCACCGAACGAAACCGACAAGCTCGTCATCGAAGAATTGCGCTTCGTCGATCCCGACGACCTCGATGTCGTCCGTGATGAGCTCTCGCATCTGGGCGACCGTGTGAACCGGATTCGCCATGAACCTGCCGCCGCAGTGGCTCGCGATTCGCACCGGATCGTAGCGTCCGGAATCGTTGGCGTGCTTGAACACGATCAGCTTCTGCTTGGCGTATTGCGCACGACGCAGGCGCCGAATGAGCTCTTCCGTCTTGCCGCTGAACATGCAGCCGGTGATGGCGTCGATCGAACCTGTAATCTGGCGGGTGTGAGATGCTGCGGTCATGAACGGTCTCCTGGTGACCGATGCATTTTAGACGATTTGCGAGTGCGGAAAATGTTGTGCCGTGGATAACTCATTGTTGTGCACAGTCTATGCATTATGTTGAACACATTTTGTCCACACGGCGTGATAAAATGGGGTCATGAGAATAGGTATCGATGCAAGATTCTACGGCCCGCGTGTTGGAGGCGGCGGCCTCGGCCGTTACACCGCAGAATTGGTGACGGCACTGCAGGACGTGGATAAGGAAAATGAGTACGTGCTTTTTTTACGCAAGGAAAACTTTCACGAGTGTGCCATTACCAACGGAAACTTCACCAAACGCATGGTGGATGTTCCGTGGTATTCGTTTGCAGAACAGCGCGAAATGCCACGCGAAATTGCGTTGGCCAAGGTGAATCTCATGCACTATCCGCATTGGAACGTGCCGATATTTTCCCGCGTGCCGTTTGTGGTGACGATTCACGACCTCATCTTGCTCGAAGATCCTGCGTCGTCGCGCGCAACCACGCGAAATGCCTTTCTGCACGGCATCAAGAGCATCGGCTACCGCATTGCGCTTGAAGCAGCGATTCATCGCAGCAAGCACATCGTCGCGATTTCCGAATACACCAAGCGATCCATTCTTGAGCACTTCCGGGTGCCTGGAGGAAAGATTTCCGTGGTGTACAACGGGGTTCGTCCGCCAGTAGGCGCCGAAAAGGCGACGCTTGCAGCGCTTGGTGTGCAACAGCCGTATGTGTTGTCTGTTGGCAATGCGTATCCGCACAAAAATCTCGAAACCACACTTCTTGCCTTCCGAAAACTTTGTGCCTCCGACGAGCGAACCATGCTTGTGCTCGCGGGAAAGCGCGATATGTTTGTGGAAAAGCTCGAGGCGTTTGCGCTGGAGATTGGCATTCCGTCGTCGCGGATTCGATTCGTGAACACGCCGACAGACGCGGTGCTTGCGCGGCTCTATCACGATGCTGCCCTCCTCGTGATTGCATCTCGCATTGAAGGGTTTGGCATTCCACCACTTGAGGCGCTTGCGCTGGGCATTCCTGTTGCCGCAAGCCACGCGTCGTCGTTACCCGAAGTGCTTGGAGACACGGTGCGATATTTTGACACTGACGATGAAGACGCCCTTGCCCGACTGATGTTCGACGCAGTCCATCAGCCAAGCGCATGGCATGGCCTGAAAGCTGCCGGTATTCGCCAAGCCGAGAAGTTCTCGTGGAAAAAGACGGCGCTTGCGATGAGAGATATCTATCGAAATTTTGCTGACCGACGACTGTGAAGCTGAACCGCGACAATCTGCCGCAGTACGATGACGCTCTTCCTGAGCGATTTTCTGATATTCAACGGAACGACGACGCAAAGAAACTCCACATTCATCAGGGTGTGGGGGAGCCTTCGCCGTATATTGTGAAACTTTCTCGCGACGACGCAGCTTTGCGTGCACCAATGAGCGTTGCGGAGGAAATTGAGGCACTTGCAAAGAGCTTGATTATCGATGGAGATGATGAGCAGATTTCATTGGAATCGAACCAGGAACATGAGGATCTCGGCATCGATTTTGCGGACATTTCGGGACAACTTCGAGAGTTCGACACGGTCATGCCACGATCCGAAGCTCCACGAGTAAAACAGACCGCTGCAAAATCTGTTGCGCCGAGCATTTCTTTGGACGATGCGCTTGCGGCATTCATCGAGTCTCCAGTATCACTTGAGGCTTTGGTGCCAATAACACCAGTTGTCGAGGAGGCGCCGCTCGAATCCATCGCGCAAGAGCAATTCACCCCTGATGCGCCATCGTCGCCGTGGGTTGTGACATCGCCGATGGTGGTTCGCGAGGCGCGCCAAGCGTATCATGCACCGTCGTCCACCATGCGGAAGGTGTTGCGTTTTGAATGGGGCTTCTTGCAACATGCGCCGGTTCGGGCGCTTGCGGCCTTCGTGATGCTGTCGTTTGTGGTGGTGTTGCCGCTGCACGCAATGCAGACGCTTTCCGGCACCGCACATCAGGTGGGAGCCGTAAAAGATATCGGTATTGCGGCATTGGATGACGTTTCACGCGCAACATCGGCATTGAGCGCCCGCGACTTTGGCGCGGCGCAAACTGATTTCTCGGCCGCAGCAGAGAAGTTCGCGAATGCGCAGGACTCGTTGAACGATTTACATGCCGGCGTTGTGGCAATGGTGAACGTTATCCCGCAGACGGACCGAACATACGAATCGGTGCGTGGTTTGGTGACGGCTGGTCAGGAGTTGTCACAAACGGCTTCCATTATGACGCAGGCGGGAAGCGGAATTACGTCGCAGTCTTCAACGGACGTTGTCACAAAACTCAATCTTCTTGGAGCGTATATCGAGAACGCCCTTCCGCATGCATTGGCTGCACAGGCGGCGCTCGCAAAAGTGGATTCGGCGGTTGTTCCGGCGCAATACACGGAAAAAATCGCAAAGCTTCAGTCGGAAACTCCAGCAATTGCCGCATCAATGCAGGAGTTCTTGAAGTTTGTGCATACCTTAACGTTCCTGCTTGGTGGCGAGAGCACAATGCGATACCTCGCGCTTTTCCAAAACAACACCGAGCTTCGGCCAACGGGCGGATTCGTGGGGAGCTTTGCGGAAGTAGACATGGACAACGGTGCTATTGCAAACATGCGACTTCCTGGCGGTGGAACATACGACGTCCAAGGCCAGCTCGACGCGTTTGTGGCGGCGCCGCAGCCGCTGTCGTTGATTAATCCTCGATGGGAGTTCCAGGACGGAAATTGGTTCCCGGATTTCCCAACGTCTGCAAAAAAGATGCAGTGGTTTTACGAGCATGCGGGTGGACCAACCACGGACGGTGTCGTGTCGGTGAACGCGACATTCATTGAAAAGCTCCTCGATATTGTTGGGCCGATTGAGATGCCAGAGTACGGGCTCACGATTGATTCTGAGAATTTCCTCTTTGCAACAGAGAAGGCAGTTGAGGTTGATGCAGATAAAACAAAGAACACCCCAAAGGCGATTCTTGGCGACATGGCACCGAAACTCATCGAAAGGATGAAGACTGCCGATGCAAAGGAACTGGTGAAGATTGTGATGTTGATCGAGCAAGGGCTGATTGAGCGAGATATTCAGGTGTATTTCCGAGATAACGACGCGCAGAAGGCAATGCAGGACTTGGGTTTTACCGGAAATGTTGAACAGACAGCGGGTGACTACCTGATGGTTGTTGATACGAATGTTGGCGGCGGCAAAACCGACGCGGTGATCGATCAGGCGGTGAATGTTGACGTGAATATTTCCGAATCCGGAACTATTGTGGACGACCTTACGCTGACAAAAACGCATCATGGCATGGCGAACGCGTTGTTCAGTGGAAAGAATAACGTTGATTATGTGCGGTTTTACGTGCCGGAGGGAAGCGTGTTGCTTTCTGCGGATGGATTTGAGCCGCCAGCGAAGAGCCTTTTTGAGCCGTCGGATGTGCCGTTGAACATGGACGACGACCTTTCGATTGTGATGAGCGGCCAAACGCGCGATGCAATTTCTGGCATGGATATTTGGAATGAGTTTGGAAAGACGGTGTTTGGCGGTTGGGTACAGACGGCGCCGGGCGAAACACAAGTTATTCATGTGTCGTACCGTATTCCGCAAGTGCTCTTCTCCGCCGATTCGGACACATCGTTCTTTGCTCGCGTGCGTCGGCAGCTCGGATTCGACAATCATGACGGGTATTCAATGCTTGCTCAGAAGCAGTCTGGCGTCGTGTCTCGAACAACAACGGTGCATCTAAATTATCCATCGACGTTCAAGACGTATTGGACGAATGTTGCTGCGGAAGACACGGATACGGCAACGTTCGATAACCTACGCGATGCATTCTCTGGTTGGATTTTGCATCGGTAACCTATGCTCACCAAACGCCGCCACACGCATCATGCGGAAGCTCGGAATCCAAAGCATTCCGCAGAGCAAATCGATGCCGATATTGACGCGGGTCTTTCGGCGATTTATGGCGACGATCGCGACGACTTAAAGATTGTGACGAAGGGTGGATCTCGACTCACGCGATTTTTGATTCGTGCGATCGTGCTCCTCACGGCGGCGTGTGCGCTGACGCTTGGTGGATATGTGGTGTATTCACGTTACTTCGGCCCAGAACAGCAAGGGAAGCCGCTTGCGATGTCGTTCGTTGCTCCAGACGAACTGCAGAGTGGTGCGAAAACAACCATTGAGTTCGATTACGCAAATCAAACGTCGTACCCACTGACGAATGTAGAGATCGATATGAATCTTCCTGCCGGATTCGTGTTGCAGTCGTCGACGCCGACCGTGACGAGCGCGGAAGACATGGTGTTCGATTTGGGGACGATCGCGGGAAAGAGCGACGGAAAAATTCTCATTGAGGGCATTTGGAATGCGGATGTACCAAGCACCACGGGAATTCAGGCACTTGCGGCCTATCAGCCGGCGAATTTTAACGCACAGTTTCATGACATTGTGACGAAAACGATCGCGACGAACACGAGCACGACCGTGATCATCATCGACGCTCCGGAAACAGCGAATGTTGGAGAAACCGTGACGTACACTGTCCACGTGCAAAACGCGGGATCGGAAACATTGGTCGCTCCGCAAGTAAAATTGACGCTGCCGACGGGATTCTTTGTGCAAACCAGTGTGCCACCATTGGCTGCCGGCGGGGCGTCAACCTACACGCTTCCGGATATTCCACCGTCTACACCAACGACAGATTCGGTGGCGAGCGATCCGACGGCTGTTCCCGCGCCGGCTGCTCTTGGAGAGTCCACAATTGTGGTGGTCGGTGCGTTTGCGTCTGATGCCTCTGGAACACAAACGCTTACGGCGGTGAGTGGTATTGCTGGGTCTCGGTTTTCTCCACAAACCACAACAACAGCGCTGACGGACGTGAAGGGGAGCGCGCTGTCGCTCTTGATGGTTGGGAATGGATCACCGGGTACGGTTGTTGCTGATCCAGGCTCGTTATTCCGGATTGCGCTTCGTATTGAGAATACGAGTGATGCCGCGATTACCGACGCAACAGCGCTTCTCGATTTTACCGCCGAAGATAATTTACCGATTGATTGGAGTACTGCGGTACTTGCTGGAGGAAAAATTACTGCGAAAGGTGTTGCTTTTGACGCAAAATCTCTTGGGAGTATTGCTGCTGGGGATCATAAAACACTCGATCTTGCGTTTCCGCTGAAAGTGGATCTTTCTGCGGTAAGCAGTAGTTTTTCTGTTGCGTTTCGTGCAACGCGCGGTGCAATAACCGTCCAGGCGTCGCCGTTAACCGTCCAGTTGAATTCCGATGCGGCGGTGTTGAGCGCTTTGCGATATTTTGACGATGATGGTGCACCGCTCGGAAGTGGTCCGTTGCCGCCAGTGGTTGGAAGCACAACACATTATCGGGCAACGTGGACGATTGCGAGTGGGTTGCATGGATTAGATGATATTACGGTTTCCGCCACACTTCCTGAAGGCGTAGTGTGGGACGATTTCTCCACGGCAACGAGCGGATCGATGTCGTACGACTCGGGAACCCGAACGGTTCGTTGGACGATGTCGAGTATTCCATCCGGATCTGCGGCAGTGACGGCGCGATTCAGTGTATCGATCACCCCAACGGTCGCCGATGTTGGTCTTGCAAAGACGTTGGTTGGAAAGACGGTACTGAACGCAAAAGACGATATAACAGGATCGGTCCTCGAACGATCCGCTGATGCTGTGACCACCGAATGCGAAGGTGATGTGTTGGCAACGGGGAAGGGAGCAGTAAAGGCGGGGGTGTAACCGAAGTGATCTGATCTTGGACAGGTTGTGACAGGGGAGAGCAAAAATGTTGTGGGAAGTGTACGCGTATGGTGTGTGTTTTTTTGGTTCCTGCAAGTGTAAAGAGGTCTTTACATACCCTTCTCCACTTTTATTGGGCTTTTTGATCAGAAAAGTGTAAAGACCTCTTTACACTCGCAGATGAGGAATATGAGCACGCCCCGCCGCCGATGATTCTGCTTTTTCGTTCCACTCACATTTTTCAAAGGATCAGTGTTTTGTTGCGATCTCTCGCAGCGTTTGGAGGATAATCGATCCGGTCTTTTCCCAGGAAAACTGTTGTGCGCGTTCCGTGCCTCGAGCCCTGAGGATGCCTTGGAGCTTTGGACCGTGAGGTTCGTCGAGAAGTTGATGGAGCGCTTGGACAATGTCGGTGATATTGAGGGGATCAACGTAGAGCGCGGCGTTGCCGGCAACATCGGGAAGCGAAGATGTGATGCTCGTCATGACCGGAGTTCCGCATGCCATTGCCTCAAGAACAGGCAGGCCGAAGCCTTCGTAGAATGAGGGGAAGAGGAGTGTTTTTGCACCCCGGATCAGTGCAGCTTTATGCTTTTCCGGAACGTACGCTACTTCGCGAATGTCGTCGCGATATGCTGACGCGGCAAGTGCGGCGTCGATGTGTCGCGTTTTCCATCCTTTTGCGCCGGCAAGCACGAGTGGGATTGCTTTTCCACCATGGTCGCGGAACATGGTGTATGCCGTAATGACACTGTCGATATTTTTTCGCGGTTCGCGAGTGGCGAGGGCAAGAAGATATGGCTGGTTTAGATCGTATGCCGCTCGGTACGATTTATCCGACGGCTGTTCGCGTGGGCCGTACACGCTGTGATCAACACCAAGGTTGGCAACGGTGACTCGATCTGGGAGGACGTTATAGTACTCAATAGCGTCGTTTTTACTGTGTTCTGAGACTGCGATGACGCGCTTCGCTTCCCGAAACACGCGGCTTTCATTCGTCACCAGAGCGCGAAGATGGTCTTTGAGCGTGAAAAAGTTTGGAACCGTGCGCAGTGTCGCGTCGTGGAAGATGACGGCGTACGGAAGTGTTGTTTTCAAAAGATGTGCATTTGGAAAGAGCCAAACGTCCGGAGTTTGTGGGAGGAACCGTTCCATGGTTGGCCCATGGGGAATCGCCCAAAGCGCGCTGGCGATTTTGTTTGGGATGGTCACCGGCGAGAGGACAATATTTGGCTCCCGAAACGCCGGAAGGTTCATGAGTGTTTCTTCTGTTCCGGTCGCAAAAAGCAGAAACGTATCATTTGGGGCTTGCGCGGCCATGGTTCGCACGAGTGACTCTGTCACAATGCCCACTCCAGTTTTGTGGGGCGCAGTCAGTGATCGAATGTCTATAGCGAACTTCATGATCGGCTCGCGTTTTTTTCTTCCCAGGTTTTTGTGACGGCGTCGTGCATGGCTTTCCGGAAATTCGAGAGTGAGAACTGCTCCGCGTACGCTTTAATCGCCGAAGGATTGAATGTGCTCTCCTTAAAATGCAGAACCGTGTCTGCAAGCGCTTCCCAACTTTGCTCTTCAAAGAATGTTCCGGTAACGCCTTCAACCACCGTTTCGGTTGCACCACCTTTGTTGAAGGCAATCACCGGACGGCCGGCAGCCATGGATTCCACGGCGGTCATTCCAAAATCTTCTTCATGCGGATGAATGAATGCGATCGCATTTGCAAAAAGCCGTGCGCGTTCGTCGTCGGTGATGCGTCCAACAAACGTAATATTCTCGTTTGCCATGGCACGAAGATTCGCTTCTTCCGGGCCACTGCCAAAAACAACGAGCGGCATGCCGAGGCGATTGAATGCTTCAACGACGAGATCGTAGCGCTTGTACGATACAAGTCGGCCACCAATGAGAAATGCGGTTTTTGGTGCGGCGCTGATGGAAAATTCTTCCGTGTTTACTGGCGGGTGAATAACAATACTGTCCTTACCGTAATATTTTTTGATGCGCTGACGGACGGTTTCGGAATTCGCCACAAAAAGGTCCACGCGGTCTGCTGCGAGCTTATCCCAGCTTCGAAGAATGCTCTGGAGAATGGGAAGAAACGCCTTGACGAATCCCGGAGCGCGAAGTTCGTCTACATAACTTGTTGCGTCGCTCCACAGGTACCGCGTCGGTGTATGGCAGTAGCAAACGTGAATGGCCTTCGCATTCGTCACAACACCCTTCGCAAAACTGCTCGCGCTGGAAACAACAACGTCGTACTCATTCAGCGGATAGTGTTCGGTGGCAACCGGCATGAGGGGCAGGAGCCAACGCATTCGCCGAATCGCGCCAGGGATTTTTTGAAGAAACGACGTGCGAATATCTTTGTGGCCAAAGACGGGGTCCATTGCGGATGCGTCGTAGAGAAGGGTGTATGTTGGTGCAAGTGGCCAAAGGCTTTGCAGCACCTCAAGGACCCGCTCCGCTCCACCAAGTTGCGTCAGATGATCGTGGACAAGAGCAACCCGCATAATAATGCATCAAGAGGTTAGTAGGCGCCGCTTCGAAAAAGGACTGCCAGTGGAGTTTTCATAACGATCACCAGGTCCAGCCAGGGGCTCCAGTTCTCAATATAGTACATATCTAGTCGGACTTCGTCGTCGAAGTCAAGCGATGCCCGGCCACTCACTTGAGCCATGCCGGTAATACCCGGTTTGATGGTGAGAACCTTGCGCTGGTGCGGTTTGTACATCGCAACCTCTTCTGGAAGGTGCGGACGGGGCCCCACAAGACTCATACTGCCCATGAGCACCGAATAAAACTGCGGAATTTCATCTAAACTCCAATTGCGAATGAATTTGCCAACGCGGGTAACGCGGGGATCGTTCTGCAGCTTAAAGAGAGGCGTGCCTTCGCGTTCGTTGCCGTAGGTTTTGAGGAATTCAGGATCGGATCGGAGTGCGTGGGCGCCTTGGACCATCGATCGGAATTTCAAGAAGGAAAACTCTTTGCCGCTTTGGCCAACCCGAGGACGGGAAAAAAAGATCGATCCCGGGTTCTCGATGACGATGGCGAGCGCGATGAGAATTTGCAGTGGGAATGTGAGAATGATGAGTATAGTGGAAGCGATGATATCGAAAATGCGCTTATAGATTGCGCCCCATCCGTCTAATGGAGTTTTCGGTACTTCGATGACCGGTTGTTCGGCGAATGTGTGCATGATTGGCCGAAGCGTGCTGCCGGCAAAGAGATCGGCGCTATACAGGAATGTGCAGTGTTCAATGTCGGTAAAGACTTTGATGGCGGTAACGTCAACGCGAGACGCATCAGGATCTGCAAGGACGATGGCGTCGAGTTCGTCGTTCTTTTTGAGCTCAAGGAGCCGCTCGCGGCTCTCCGAAGTGAATTGTGCAATGTGGGAAACCACGCGGTAGCCAACGCTTGGGTGGGTTTCGAAGAACCGCTTGAGTTCGTTTCCACTCTTTGTTTTCCCAATGATAACGACGGAATGGACGCCGATGCCGAATCGGCGAAGGGATCGCTGGAGCATTCGGAGAAGAATGCGAATGGTGAGCACGAAGACGATCGCCAAAATCCATGCGGCGAGCACGATGAATCGGGATTCGAAGAGCGCACGGGAGAAGAAAGCAACGGCGAGAATAATCGCGATACTCGTGGAAACGCCAGTGACGACGCGGGTCATTTCGGACGCGATCCGACGCGGGTGAATAACGTACAGACCAGACATCGCAAAAATCGCCATGGTGATGAGCGCCATGGGGAGAATAACGCCGACGTATTGTTCGAACGACAGCGCGAAGAGAATCGGTTTGATGGAGGTGAAAAGGGAGGTAAAGCGAAGGGAATATGCCGCCATTGCTGCAGAAACGAGTGCAAGATAATCGAGAGGGATGAGGAGTGACGCAAATGCTAAATCTGCTCGCTTCATATGCGAGTAGTTTACACCAGAAACGAAAATCACGACCGTCTGGCCGTGATTCTCGATAATGCTTTCCGTTGGGGGATACTGGTAAGCCGAATTTTGTCATAGCGCGAATCTTCCACCACGAAGACTGTTGCCGGGACGATCATCTCTCTGTGCGAGCGACCAATCTTGCTCTTGCACCAGCGTGGGTTTGCCACACGTTCATGTTGCCATGACGTGAGCGATGAAGCATGTGCCTTGCGGCAACACACACCATCGCACTTTTCACTTTTGATCAGACCGAAGCCTGACTTGTATGGTCTCTGTGGTACTTTCCCTCGGTTTAAGCATCGTCATTCAGGGCGATGGTGCGCCGATTCTGAATCGTCATGCTGTATGCCGGGTCGCCGTTAGCGACACACTGTTTCGTCTGCGATTGCTCGCAAACGGGTGTTCGGACTTTCCTCTCTGCGCAGCCCCAGTGGAGCCACGCCGAGCGACCGCCTTATATCCCCAGCGGAAGGCAAGAATAGCAGAAAAAGACTGAAAAGTAAACTTGGCAAAATAAAGCTGTTTTTTTAAACGACAGACGGCGCCCCACGTTGAGGCGCCGCTGCGTAGTGTTCTCGAGCCGAAGCCCGGAACGAAGGTCACGTCACGGGAAGTTCGGCCACCACGTCTCGAAGGCGTTCGGAGCGTTGAAGGTCGCGGCGTTCGGGCGTTCGCGCTTGAGGCGCTCGGCGTAGGCCGCGGCGATCTCGATGCACTCGGCGGAGAGGCCACACTTCGAGGAGACGTGGCTCAGCGCCAAGTCTTTCACCTCGGGGACGAGGCTCGCCGTGCAGATCGTCAGCATCGCCTTCACCTTCTGGATCACCATCTCGGCCGCTTCGCTGGGGAAGCAGAGCGGGACGAGCTGTTCGGCGTTCTTCGTACCCTGACACACCTCTGTGCCCATCGCTGCCGCTTTTCGCCGAGCCTGGATGCTGCTCGCCGTGGGCTGGCGGGAGAGCCACATGCTGACCACGAGCAGGGCGAGCCGCTTGTCCTCCGGGAAGTCGGAGTTGCCGCACAGCTCACGGAGCTCCAAGACGGTGATGCTGTCGGGGAGCCGGTTCGGGAGAACCTGCTTCCGACGCGGGGCGGGCGACGGGGGGCCGCCCTTGAGCTTGCCGCTATTGCCCTTGGGCGTGGAGTCCGGCTCGCTGGCCCACCCTTTGTCGAGGGTGGCACGACGGCCGGTGCCGGAGGGTGAAGCGAAAGGGGAGTCGAAGAACATGGAGAGACCTCTGTAGTGTCTGACGTGGGGTTGCCACCACCGGCGATTCCGGGGGAGCGGGGGAAAGTATATGCCACTTTTTTGGCAAACGTCAATAAATTTTCCTAAAAGTAGTGCGATAAAAATCGAATCCCTCCGATCTACGCGTGAGATCGGAGGGTCCGTGGGTGCGGCGGCTGATGAGCCGCCGCACCGGGTTGTGGAGCCGAACGGCGAGCGAAGCTCGGTCGCCTGGTTAGTTCGTGTCCTCGTCGTCTTCCGGCGGCCGAGGTTGGTTCTTCAGGCGGACCGGTTTCTCCTCGGCAGGACGCTTCTTGCGGATCTCACGAGCCTTGAGCTTCGGCGCCACGGCGTAGATGCTCCGCGCCTCGGCCATGACTTCGTCGATGATCTGGTGCGTGCCGTTGGGCAGCGCCTCCGGGCACTGCCCGATCGTGAGGATCACTTCCACGAGGCGACGGCGCGCGGCTTCGAGGGCCTTGCGCTGTTCACCGGGTTGCGTCCGCTGCTTCATGCTGCGGATGCGCTGATGATGCGCGGTGGCACGACGCTCCAGCCGGGAGATGGGATCTGCCTTGGAGCTGTTCCCGCGCGGGATGCGGCGGACGTGGTGCTGCGGGTTGTGGCGAGGGGTGATGTTGACGAGGTTCAAGAGCGTGCTCCTGGTTCGGTTTGCCTAACGCCGCCCCGGGATGGGAACGGTCGCGAAAGAGTGTCATACTTTTGAGGTTTCGTCAACGACAAAAACGTGTAGGGGTTTCTCATTTGTGACAATTTTCGGTGCGTATCAAGCAAATCTCGCGAGGCGTACTTTATGTGTACGTTGAGCGAGTTTGCGATGATGCAAGCCGAAAATTGGCCAAATGAGGAAGACCGAACGAAAACCCCCAGGATCATCGATTTTCGATAACCCTGGGGGTCGGTCGAGGCGTTTCGTCGCCTCGACCCGTTGCGAGCCGCACTGGAACGTACCGAACCTAGTGGTGCCCGCCGCCTCCGCCGCTCGGTTTGGGTGCAGCGTGGCCACCCTTCCCGCCGCTCAGCGCGAAGGCGCCGAAAGCGAAGAAGATTCCCCAGCACGCCTCTTTGGTGAGGAGGTGGTTGAGGCCCCAATACATCAGGCTTTCCGGGATGGCCCAGAACACCAGGTGCACCAGGGAGCCGACCACCCAGCCGAAGGGGTGCTGGGAGAACGGACACCCGCTCATCTTCTGCGGGATCGAGATCACATCGCCACCGAAGTGGCAGAGGCTGTCCCAGATGCCGTAGAAGAAGTTCGCGAAGCCGATCAGGACGTACCAGACGACTCCCAGGTATCCGCTGTGGAAGTCGATGGTGTTCGCGGGGTTGTGGAGGTACGCGCTGCCGACCACTGCCACGATGACGAACGTCGCGAGCACTTTGTGGTGCCAGGCGAAGCCGACGAGGAGGAACGGGAGGCGGACGATCCACCAGATGATGCGGAAGGGGAGAGAGAAGAGCCAGAACAGGGACGTGAGCACGAGAAACTCCGGGAACGAGAAGAAATGGAAGGTTAAGAAGGGCTCCAGAGGAAACAACGAGTGTTGCGCCTTCTGGTGCCGGCCGATGCTCCGCGTGGGGAACATCGGCCAGTGTCGTTGCTGTCGCGGGAGGCGATCAGCGGGGGTCGAGGATGAGCGGCCGGCGGGAGCTTGCCAGGCGGCGACGGGCCGGACCGGTCGTGGCGTCATCGATGCTGACGCGGACGATCTCCAACAGCTCCCTGGCTTCGAACACCATCCACACACCCGTGCCACCCAGCATCAGGACGATGCAGAGGCCGAGGAGCTCTCCCTGCTCGAAGAGGCGGAGCTCCGGGTGGCGGATACTACAGATCACCAGCGGGGAGATCGCGACCGCCGCGGCGGTGATGCTCGCCCAGCAGAAGAAGCGGGTCCGGCCGCCGACGAAGAGGTTGAGGAGTGTGAGGGGAAGGGATTGGAGAACCATGAGAGCACCGGGGAACGGGTGGAAGGTAACGCGATGTATCATAGCAGAAAAACACCCTTTTGTCAATGCAAAAAGGCGTTTTTTGTGGCTAATCTTAGCCGGTTTTGTTGTTTATAACACTAGCCCCATGTGTGCTTTTGTGAGCTGGATTTTGGTGTTTGCCTGCGCCGCCGCTTTTTCTGCTCCTTTGGCCAAAATCGCGATGAGCGCGAATTCGTCCACGAGCAATTCAGTCATTTTCTGCTGGATTGGGGAGAGAAAATCGATCAGCGCGGTTGCGGTGGCGTCTTTGAACGCTTTGTTTCCTTGGCTATCGAATTCTGCTGCGATGTCTGTGATTGATCGGCCGGTGGCGAGCGAATGAATGGTGAGGAGGTTCTTGAGCCCAGGCCGCGAGTCGTCAGCGGTGATGCCCGGCAGGGAATCGGTGACGGCTGAGCGAATCTTTTTCGCGATGGTATCGGCGTCGTCGGTCATCGAAATGTAGTTCTTTGCACTTGCCGCGCTTTTGCTCATTTTCTTCTCCGGATTATCGAGCCCGAGAATGCGCGCGCCTTCGGATCGGATGATCGGCTTTGGCACCACAAACGTCTCACCAAAATCGCGGTTGAATCGCTCGGCAAGGTCGCGCGTCAGCTCAACGTGTTGCTTCTGATCCTCACCGACCGGAACAACGTCGGCGTCATGCAAAAGAATATCGGCTGCCATCAAAATGGGGTAGGTAAAGAGACCAACAGAAACGTTTTCCTTTTTTGCCGTCGCCTTGTCTTTATATTGCGTCATGCGTTCAAGCTCACTCATACGGCCAACGGTCTGCAACAACCATCCCAGCTCGGCATGAGCAGGGACTTGAGACTGTTGAAAGAGCACAGTCTTCTCTGGATCGATCCCAGCTGCAAGGTACGCCGCGGCAAGGAAGAGAATGTTCTTCCGAAGTTGTGCAGGATCCTGAGGAACCGTGATGGCGTGCAAATCCACGATCATCATTGTCAGGTCATAGGTTTTCTGCATTTCGACTGCTGGAAGCAGTGCGCCAAAGAGGTTCCCGATGTGCAAAGTATTCGTAGGTTGAATTCCGGTGAGTGCTCGCATATGCGTTGCAGTGTAGCAGAGGAGAGAGGTAGTCGGTAAGGCGTATTGGGGGTAAAAGTTTGAAAATTTGGCCAAAATCTGCTACAATCCTCGCTTATGAATACACGCCTTTTTTCCGGGTTTCTCCTTGCCTTGATTATCGCAAGCCTCGCCCCTGCTCATGTTTTTGCGTCATCGGCCTGGCCGGCAAGTGCCGGAACGGACATTGGTTTGGTTTCACTTGCGGCAACGGTGCCAGCGTTTGATGCTTCGGGTGTGGCATATGATTCCGTGCTTGGAAAACTCATCGGTATTGGCGACGATGGCGACATCATTACGATGAATACCGACGGTTCTGGTGTGACGGCATACACCGTATCAGGGGATCCCGAAGATGTGGCAATTGCCGCTGAGGGCTCAAATGTCATTTACCTTTCCGACGAAAACGCCGGAACTGTTTCGGCATTCGATCTTGCGACGGGTGCACTCACTGGAAAATCGTGGACAGTGTCGTCGTACATCACCACGGCGACAAGGCAGGGTATTGAGGCCATGACATTTGTGCCGAATGGATATCATCCCTATGCCGACAGTACGTCCGGCGGATTGTTTTATGTTGGATCGCAATACAACGGCGATATCGCGGTGCTCGACATCGATACATCCACCAGCGGATCCGTTTCCCTCATCGATACCATCGCGACTGGTCGCACCGATCTTTCTGGATTGAATTGGAATAGCGATACGCAAATGCTCTATGCCGCGTACGATGGCTATGACCTTCTTGCGGAACTGAAGTCCGATGGAACGCTCGTGCATGAATATGCGATGCCAACAGGAATTGATCAGGAAGGAGTAACGGTTATTCCAAACTGTGCTGCTGGAAGCGCCGATGTGTATGTTGCCGACGACGGCGCACCGAATGTTTGGAAATACACGGGCTACCCAATTGATACAGATACCGTCTACGCCGATGCTGACGGGGATGGTCTTGGAGATCCTTCGTTAACGGCATCGGTCTGTGTTGGTGGGTCGTTTGCGGGATATGTCTCCAACAGTGACGACACGAATGACACCATTCCAAACGCGGGCATCGAAATTGGCGGCGACGGAAAGGATAATGATGGTGATGGCGTCGTCGATGAATACAACATGATCGCGTCAAACGGCGCACACCCATATTATTCAACGTTGAGCGCGGCAGATACGTCGGCGTATGGTTCAACAATGACCAGTGTGCGCATTGTGCAAAAAACTGGAGCACTGCTCGTGACATTAGGCGACGCATCCGTCTATTCGTACACCGTATGGTCTGGTGGATGGCGTGGTCGCCCTTGGATGACAGCAGTAAGCGTGAAAAACTCGGCATACATCCTCGTCTCTTATAATTTCTCGTCTCGCCGTATTTATAATGCGTACGACGGAAGTCTTGTCGCTTCGGGTCGTGGATTCATGACAAAAACGAACGCCCAGGTTTGGGCGGCGAGTGTGCTTGGTCTTTAGCAGAAAATGGAGTACAGTGCGCCCTGTTCGCCCTGCGGATGTGGCGGAATTGGTATACGCGTAGGTCTCAGAAGCCTATGCCCTTACAGGCTTGAGGGTTCGAGTCCCTCCATCCGCACCACAAAAACATCGTAATTTCCCCCAAGACGTTGTCACAAAGTTCCGCATCGCCTCACCGTACCGCGAAGTACGCCTCGGCGATTGCTCGCTTTGTTCCTAGTCTTGAGAAAAATTACGGTGTTTTTGTCTTTTTAAAAGCTCACTTTTGTTTTGCGGTACCAACCTTCCACGTTGGCGAAGCGGTCGGATGGAGTGGTGACGTTGGCGACCGTTGTTCCGTAAAGCTTTGGACTGAGCGCGTATAAGTACTGTGGTTGGTACAGCATGATGGCTGGCTGTTCTTCGGCAAACGTACTTGCAAGAAGTTGTCCGGCCTCCACGGCTTTTGCAGGGTCGGCACTCGTTCGTGCGGTTTCGATAGCAGTATCAACTTTTCGGTTTGCGAATCCGCTGAGGTTCAGGCCCGGGTATGTGCTCTGCGATGAATGCCAGAAGGGGTAAAGGTCTGGGTATGCGCCGTATCGTTCACCGGCAAGCAGCGCGTCAAAATTGTGATTTTTTACGACTTCGTTTTGGAGTGTGGCTTGGTCGACGACTGCGATACTGACATTTGCGCCAATCGCTGCCCATTCGCGCTGCAGTTCATTGGCGGCGGCGATAAGATCTGGTGAATCGAGTGTTGTGAGGGTGAATGCAAGCTCGGATCCGGATTTTGTGCGAACCGTTGCACCGTCTGCCATGCTCCAGCCCTTACTTTCAAGGAGACCCTTCGCGCCTTCAATATCGGCGGTCGGGATTGTGGCGGCGCTATCAAATCCAGGCATACCTGGAAGAAGTGGGGAAGCGAGTGGTGTTGCGTACGATCCTGTTGACGCCTGTGCAACGAGTGTACGATCCGTGGCAAGAACAAGGGCTTGGCGAACGTTGTCGTCGGCAAGCACTGCGGACTGCTTTTGATTAAAGAATGTTGCGGTGAATTGTGAGAGCAACGGTGAGCCGAGCGCGATCACACCGTCGTGAGCAAGGCTTTGTGCGTCCTGCGCAGCAAGCACTGAAGCGCCCTCCACGTTTTTGTTTCGCACGGCGTCAGTAAGCTCTTGGAACCCGTTGTAGAACTTTAACGTGATGTCGTTGAGATACACCGTACCGCGATAAAAGTGGGGATTTCGTTCAACGGTGTAGCTTCGGAGTGCGCCTTTGTTGTCTTTGACGAGTTTAGAAAACATGAACGGGCCGCTGCCGACTGGCTTGATATTGAGTTGGGCGAGTGGAGCATTTTGTGGTGCAACTTCTTCCCAAAGATGGGCTGGAAGAATGCCAACGGTGAGCGCAGCAAGGAACGGAGCAAATGGTTCGTCCAACGTGAACACGACGGTGTGTTCGTCTGGTGCTTCCACGGTAGATCCGCTAAAACTCACGGAAAGCGGGCTATGGTATTCGGGGTTTTGGATTGCGTCGATAGTAAAGAGAACATCGGCGCTCGTCACAAGTTCGCCGTCGTGCCACAGTGCATTGTTGCGAAGCGTGAACGTGTACGTTTTTTGGTCGTCGGAAACGGTGTAGTTTTCTGCGAGGTCTGGAACAAGACCATGATCCCCATCAAACCGCATGAGGCCTGAGAACATGAGGCGGGTGAGGTCGCTGTCTACGTCGCTTCCAATGGCGTAGAGAGGATTAATGTATTGCGGTGAGCCAAGTGCACCTTCGGTATATGATCCGCCAACTGCAGGAAGGAGCGTTTCATTGGAAAGCCAAAATCGAACGCCGAGGAGCCCGCCGGAAAGCGCACAGACGATGAGCGCACCAGTAAAGAGCTTCCGTTCTTTTATGGAAAGAAAACGTGGAAGTTCTTTCCATTGCTTCCATGTAGGAAATCGATTGCCACGAAGACCAACGAGCTGCCGAACGGCGACAGTGTTTGCTGACGGGGATTGGCGCATTTGCACAAAAGAGCGGATCGAGGCGATCCAGCGAGAGCACTTTGCACGAAGAGAGGAAAGAGGAGACGAAATAGTGGATGTGGACTATTAGAACGAGAACAGGCTGTTTGCGAGGGCTACTCCAAAGAAGAGCACGGCAAGAACAACCGTAGCGATGTGAAGCTTCTTTTCGATGCCGCGACGGGTGCGGTAGAAATCTCCGCTACCGCCAAAGGCTAATCCAACGCTTGCTCCGCGTGCCTGGAGAAGGATTGCTGTGGTTAAGAGAATCGCGAGAACAACCTGAACAATATCGAGAATCATAGTGCGAAAAGCATACCAAATTGGGCCTGTGCCGTAAAGATCGACCCACAATATTATGATATCATTCAGTCAAATATGGAGGAGATCGAGGAAATCAATATGCTTCCTACGCAGACCCCGCCGCCGACGAAGCGCCGGTGGTCTCCGGCTCGGATGCTGGGTGCGGTTGGCTTCGTCCTGGTCCTTTTTTGTGTTTTAGGGTTTTCCTGGAGGGTGTTCTCGTTTTATCGTGACATTCGGAACGGATCAATCAATCCCGCATTGGCATACACCACAACGAATTTTACTCGTGCAGTGACCGCATTTGCGGCAAAGGCTGCGGCAAATACCGATGCTGCTTCATTGATCGGGACGAGCGACCCCTCACTGGGAAACAAGAATGCGAAGATCACCGTCGTGGAATTCGCTGACTTTGGTTGCCCGTATTCGCAAGAAGTCGCCCCAATCGTTCGTGCAATCGCAAAACAATATTCCAGCGACGTTCGGGTGGTTTTTCGAAACTTTCCCATCGAGGAACTTCATCCTGGTGCAACGATCGCTGCGCAGGCTGGGGGTTGTGCGGCAGAGCAGGGGAATTTTTGGGAGTATCATGATGCAGTGTTCGCAAGTAAGGAACCGCTTGGTGTGGACATGCTGAGCGGGATTGCGGACACGATTGGTCTGGATGCGGATCAATTCGCGCGCTGTCTTGATTCCGATTACTACGCTGCCGACGTCACCACTGACGGAACCGATGGCGCTGCGGCAGGCGTAACGGGCACTCCAACATTTTTCTTTAATGGTCAGAAAGTAGAGGGATCAATTCCTTTTACGATCTTTACCCAAATTCTCGATGCCATGCGTCAAACGTAGTTTTCTCGCCTTCGCCGTTGTGGCGCTCCTCACCTTTTTCCCAAAGGTGTCGTTTGCGTCGACGACGACGTGTGAATGTTTTTGTGGATCATCTGGCACCGGCGCAGTAGACGCCGATCAGATGACGAATAGTGCCTGTCAGCAAACGTGTATCGATACAAATACCCAATTTGTTGGATGCTTCTCTGATCCTCAACAATATCCTGATCGAAATCCAAAGTGCTGGACGCAAGATCAGTGTGATGCCTGGAGTGGATACAGCGGCGCAACACTGATTGGCGCATCGTGGGCCGGTGGAGACATGCCGTACGACTGCGCAAAGACAAAAACCAGTAGCTTACCCCAGAAGTATTGTTACGCAGACGATGCACCATACACGCTGAACGTAGCGATCGGGAACGTGAAGGAGGTCGCGAATCTCCCAACATACATTAATGATATTTATGTATGGCTGTTGCCTGCGGCCTCGCTGGTCGCGGTCGTTATGATGATGATCGGTGGACTGCAATACGTCATGTCGCGTGGAAAGAGTAAGTATATTGAAAAGGCGAAAACGCGCATCACCAATGCGATCACTGGACTGGTGATGTTGTTGAGTATCTTTGTGCTCTTGAACCTGATCGATCCTCGTCTTACCGCGCTGAACGCGTTACGGATTCCAATGATTAAGGAGGTGACAATCCTTGATGTGGAGTCGTCCTGTGAACGTCTGACTGATACCGATGTTGGTTATGATGTGACGTTGAAAACGGGTACCGAAGCGTGTGGCGGAACGGGGACGGTTTCTGGAGCTCCGGTGGAGGGGACGATCGGGTCGTGGAAGGAGGGCGATGTGTGTAATTACACAAAATGTACGGGTGCCGATGCTGGAAAGGTTTGTATACGAGATGGCTCGACGAATTCTTGTAAATCTTGCGC
The DNA here is from genome assembly GCA_943354605.1 of Candidatus Uhrbacteria bacterium. GTDB lineage: Bacteria > Patescibacteriota > Patescibacteriia > UBA9934 > UBA9934 > CAIKHN01. The sequence goes on from CALRCK010000001.1 coordinate 176,024, forward strand.
AGAAATTCCGAGCCCGTCAGAATCGAATTGTAAATCGGCGGAAAAGTTTAATGCGGGGTCCGGTGATACGCAAGAATATTGTGAATATGATTCAACACTGAATAGCTGCGTTACTGCTGGAACGAATCTTGATACGATGCCGGGTTTTTATTGTGGCGCATTAAAAACTGCCGCAATGGATCCAAAAAAGGATAAAACAAAATGGAAGGGATGCGCTGTATATGAGGATCTAGATGCTTGGTATACTGTTGAGCAGGTGGGAGTTGGTGGAAGAAAGTTGTTTCCTACAACGCTGAATACAGCTCAAGGCTCATCACTGCTCAAGACAATTTGTAACGATGATAAATGTGAAATTGCAAAGGCCGTCGGCGCTTCAACGTGTAATTACAATATTGGTTCAAAAGATCCCGGATATATTAAGGAATTTTTAAGCCTATATTTTTCCTCGGTCTCTCTTGAAACGACCGGATATTTCTGCCACACCTTTTAACGTTTCATCAAACACAAAACTCCGGCTCATTTCTGAGCCGGAGTTTTGATGTGACTTACGCCTTTTTTACGACGAGTTCGCGGAGCTTGCGGCCGAAGTCTTTCATGAAGTTCAGCTTGCGCTTTCGAACTTTGTAGCGCTTTACTACTTCGATCTTTACGATAACTGGTGAAGATGTTGGGAAGATCTTTTCTACGCCGAATCCGTTGCTTTCCTTGCGGACCACGAAGGACTTTGAGGCGCCAGCACCACGGGTGGACGTGACCAAACCTTCGAAGATCTGGATACGTTCGCGTGGTTCGCCTTTTGCGTTCACGTCTTGAATTTTCTCGTGAATACGGATCACCATGCCTGTTTCCACAACGGTTGGGGCAACTGCCACAACTTCTGCTGCTGGAGCGGTAGTGATTTCTACTGTTTCGGTGGTGTCGGTCATAGATCGATAGTTCCTAAAAGATGGGCGAAGTGTAGCGGAAAAGCAGTTGAGGGTCAAGAATTTTTGGGGAGAGCTGCAATAATAGCTGCCGCAACATCGGTGGCGGGAATGTGGGTGGTGTCGATGGTAAAGTCGAAATTTTCGCTGTTTTGCAGGGAAATCCCGTACCATTTCTGGTATCTTGCTATGGTGTTTGCTAGGCGTTCGTCCATAATTTGCCGTGCCTGTTCTGATGAGGAATACTCCGGCTCATCGTCTCGGCCTTCCTCTGAGCTTCTGGCTTTGAAGATGCGTTCTGCGGCAATATCGGGGTCTACCGTAAGCTGAACTTTGAACGCGTTCGGGATGAAATACCATGAAAGCCACCCGTCGATAATGAAATTATCCTCTGTTTCCCCAAGTTTTGTTTGGAATTCGTCTACTTCGCGGTCCGAAGCGATATCGTCCAAACCGAGCGCATTCAGCTCGTCGATCGTAATTCCCTTACTCAACGCCATCTTTCCGCGCAAATCACCCATGGAATAGGACTTTAAGCCGAGTTTTTCGGCAAGAAGGTTCTTAATGGTGGTTTTGCCGGCACCAGATAATCCAGAGAGGGCGATGATCATACTATTTGTTTATTCTTTGAAGGTGAGGCTCTGAAAGTTTTGTGAGTGCAAGCTCGAGTTCTGGTGGTAATGGGGCTTCAAACGTCTTTTGTTCCCCATTTGGGAGATTAATGCCAAGTGATCGGGCATGAAGGAATAATCTACCAAGAGGAATCGTTTTTACGCCGCGAATTGTGTACAGCTCGTCGCCGGCAACTGGGTGACAAAGGGCAAAGAAGTGAGCGCGGATCTGGTGTGTGCGGCCTGTTTCAATACGAACATCCAAAAGTGTAGCGCTTGCATAGCGGTGTAGAACGTCGAAATGGGTGATGGCATCTTTGCCTTCTTGCGAGTTTGGTCGTGCTGCCATTCGGGCGTTCGATTGCGAACGGGCAATGGGGAAGGTGATGGTGTCAGAATCCTCGGTGACATTGCCCATCACGAGTGCGGTGTAGCGTTTTTCGGTGAGGCGTTGCGCGAACTGTGCTTTGAGATGAGCAAATGCTTCTGGAGTTTTTGCGACAATAACCACGCCGGACGCCAGCTTGTCTAAGCGATGCACAATGCCGGCGCGCGCTTTGTCGTCGCCAACGGCATCCAGGCCCGGGATGTGGGCGCGAAGAAGATCGAGGAGGGTCGGTTCGGTGCTTGTGGTGGTTGGGTGAACGAGGAGGCCAGCGGGCTTGTTTACCACAAGAACATCGGCGTCTTCGTAGAGAATGTTCAGAGGCGCTGGCGGTTTTGCGTTCGGATCGATGACTGGAGCTTTTGGCTCGGCAATTTCGATATTCGAAGCCGAAGAAACCAATTCGTGGGCATTTGCCTCCGCGCCGTTTACGAGCACGCGGCCGTCGGCGATGATCTTTTGGGCCTTTGAACGGCTCAATCCAAGGACTTCCGCGAGTGCGATGTCGAGACGTTTTGGTTCAATGCCTGGAATTTCGATGGTTTTCATGGGCGGAGTATGGCATGGATCAGCCTTTTTTGAAAGCGTTATACTTGAGGGAAAGCTCTAGCCGGAGTAGAATTACTGGCATCGAATCGATGAAAAACTATTACGTTTGCCGGATGCTAGGAGCGCCGAGGACCGAAGCGAGGCGTACTTCATGTGTACGTTGAGCGAGGACCGGAGGCACGACAACGCAGCCGACAAACTTGGATAGTTTTTCTGGGCTCATAGCTCAGTTGGTTAGAGCGCCGAGCTTATACCTCGGTGGTCCCTGGTTCGAGTCCAGGTGAGCCTACCAGAATTCTATGTACTTCATTCCACCTCTTCTTCTTTTTCTCGGCGTGGTGTTTAGCATCATGGGCCGACAGCACCATAACCACGAATTTGTCGGGTTGGGGTATATTTTCTTTCTTGCAGCATTTGCTGCGGGGACCGTGTTGTTTCTTGCGCTCTCTGCGCTGTAGTAATTTATGATGACGGCAAATCCTCATACCGCGGTGTTTTTTCTCTCCCTTTCGTGGTTTGTGATCTATTGGATTTTGGGAGGCGTGGTATTTGCGTTGATTGCGGCAGCAAACGCAATGCACATGCGGAAGGCCCGGTTTAGTTGTTTGTTTACGATCGGCGCCGCGGCCGCGGCACTTGGCGCCGCGTACACTGGTGTCGTGCTTTCTCGTCCGCAAGGGCTCCGATGTCCAGACGAACTCGTTTCTCGAGGGACGCTCCAGGGCGCGGAACATTTCAATATTCAATCGATCCTCGTGTGCGATTTCCGTGCCGTCCTCATCGCTGGTAGTTTGTTTTTCGGTCTCCTTCTTGCTGCCGGCATGGTGGCGATGCTTCTTTCCCGAACCGAAAAGCAGCGATAAGGAGGACTTTCTCATTTGGTCTATTTTCGACTCAGATCATCGGAAACTCGCTCAACGTACAGATGAAGTATGTCTCGCGAGCTTTCCTCGGTCTTCATCGAAACTAGACCAAATGAGAAAGTCCTCGCATATTCAAGTATCGAGAAAACAAAACACCGTCCGCGATGGACGGTGTTTTGTGGTGCGCGCACGTGGACTCGAACCACGGACCTTCACAATGTCAATGTGACGCTCTAACCAACTGAGCTATGCGCGCAAAATGTGTGCATAGGATAGTGGCGAATGGCGTCGACTGTCAACCGCTGACATTATCCATTCTGCGTGGCGAGATATCGGGCAAAATCCAGTGCTGCAGCGCGGGAGGAAAGATGGCCTTCCAGTTGAGCGCTGCGGATTTTGTCGAGGATTCCTCGGAGATGTGCGCCGGGGGAGAAGTTGAGGGCGAGGAGGTCGCGGCCGCGGACGAGTTCGTCTGGTGCGGGATTGTTCAGCCAACGATTGCGCTCGTTTCGAAGATCAACAAGATTCTCGCGAGCGATACCATGTTCGTGCTTTGCACTTGCGGTGGCATCAAGAAGCGCGAGAAGTTCTGCGCCGCGTTGGCCGCGAACAAGGCGCTCGCGTTCGGCGGGGGAGAGTGCTGCTGCGTGTCCTTGGGTAAGAGTGACGGTTTTGTTCAGCATCCAGCCCGCGTCCGTATGGTCGAAATGTAGGCGATGATCGTCGACGGCATGAAGATGAAGACGGGTGACGATGTCGCGAAGCGTTCCCATGGCGCGATCCTCAAGCAGCGTGAGGAGGCCGGCAAGGTACAGCGTCGCGCTCTTTTTTGCGGTGCCGTAGGCGCGAGCAATGTCGTGATGCTCAAGAATATCAAAGAGACGGTTGGTTTTTTGCCAACCGGTTTCACCGTCGTCATGGATGGTTGCGCCGTGATGAAGAAGCTCTGGAACAAGGGACTCTAACGCGCCGCTGTCTTTGAGTAATGCGAGTGCGTATTTGGGATTGTATGCGAGCGCCATCAAAACATCATGGCCAAGCCGTACGCGAGGAATGACGTATTGATTGTTGCCGTCGTCATCGTGATCGGTGCGATGAACCGATGCGTGATGGCGAGGAATGGCGTTCCACAACGCGTGATCGAACGTTAGCCCGTGCTGACTCGCTAAGCGAATTGCGCGAGACACGAGTGCGGGTTCTTGGGACAGGTGAAGCTCTGGATGATGAAGGGTGCGAAGAGTTTTGCGAGTGATGAGGTCGTGTAATCCACCGTGAGGGTCGTGAAGAACCCCATCTTTCAATGAATACGCCATCGAGTTGATGGAGAAATCACGAGCGGCAAGGTCGTCATGGAGCGAACGTTCGTGTGCGGGAATTCGCGTTGCCGTTCCAGAATGATCGAGCGCTCGAATATGCGGCACAGAAACGGAGATTGTTTCGTTCGTGCCGCGAGGGGTGACGTGCCAGTGACCGTTGGTGTGCTGGGTAACGGCACCGTTGGCGTTGAGGAATGTGTTGAGGACTGGCGGTGCAACGTCGCGAACGAGGACATGAGCGCGATGTGGCACAACGCCAAGAACCGCGTCGCGAACCGTGCCGCCCACAAGATACGGATCCGCGGCAGGAATATCGCGAACAAGCTTAAACAATAGCCCGAGTGGAGCGGTATCGGCAATATACGCGCCGACTCTTCGATGAGCCGGCATAGCGCGAGTTGAGTACCAGAGCGAGTCCATGACGATATTGTAACATGGCTCGTTCCGTCATTTCGAGCGTCAGCGAGAAATCTTGTACGCATTCTTGCTCCGTTTACTCATTTCGCATGATACGATTTCCGCATATGCAGCCTATCGAATCTGAATGCCCGCTCTGCGGCGGCAAAGAAACGTGGACCGGTGCAACGGAACAGCGAAAGAATCTCACGTATTTTGAAATGAAGTGCATGAACTGCGGGTCGGTGGGGTTTGAGTGGAGCAAAGAATGGACGGCCGCTGTGCCAAAAGTCGAATTGGAATAGGCTTTGAAATTGAAGAGACCGCGCGAGCGATCCCTCCACTAGGGTTCGAACTCGACGCGGTCAGCAGACGATGATCTCCGTGTACGTGCCGTCGGGATTCCTGAAACAGAGTACCCGACCTTCTTGCTTTCCATGGACCACAGTCCCGAGAAGGTCGGAAGCGCGGCGCAGGGTTTCTGATCGTGAAGTTGCGCCGATGAGCTCGGTAGTTGCGTCGAGCTCGTCCACCATCCGTTGTGTGGCATCGATTTGGAGTCGGATTCTGGGGCTTGTACTCATTGTTGTGCAATCTCCTGTGGGGTCGGGCACATCGTCCGCCGGGTGGCGAGACGAAGTGCTAGAGTATGTGAAAATTATTGAAAAGTAAAGCTATTTTTGGCGCAAACTTGTTTTGAGGTGCGAAATAATACCGCGTTCAGCGGAGACGATGTCGGCTTGAGTAAGGGAAAGATGCGCAAATTCGCGGGTGCCGGTGGCGCGGAATGGGGCGCCAAGGAGAAGAGCATCGAACGGGCGTTGAGCAAACAGCTGGCCGGCGATGGTTCCGGTTTGGGTTTCAAAAAGGATGAGAGCAACTTTGGCAGAAGGGGAGGTGAGGAGAAGCTCGTCGGCAATGTCGCGCAATGCGTCGTCGCCTGCACCGGCGGTAACAAAATCCTGTTTAGTGATGAGCGTCCACACAAGACCAATCGATTCGTCAGCCTTGAGTCGAGCAAGTGCGCGGCCCCACAGTCTAAGTGTCTCCACCGACCGCGTTCGATAGAGATGTTCAACGATCGCTTCACGATTGGCATTTTTCTCCATGAGCTTTTGAGCAATCTCGAGCGTCTTTGGCGAGACGTTTGGTGCGCGGAAGCTCTTTGTTTTGCTCATCATGCCGGTGAGGAGTGTTGTTGCAACGTCGGGCGTAACGATAGACGCATCAAGGTGCATAAAAAGATTAAAGCAGACTTCGGACACGCTTGTAGCCGTCAGGTCCACAATATTGATGGTACCAAAGTGTTCGTTTTCTGGGCCGTGGTCGATAACGATGGTTGGCGTTTTCAAAAAGAAATCGGCGTAGGTTGGAAAGAGTGCGCCGAGACTTGAACGATCCGGCGTGCCGATTGCAATAACGAGATCGAATCGATAATCATCGCTTGCAATACGAACATCGCTTGGCTGCCATGCGCCAGTTTTTGGCGTGATGGTGACGACGAGATCGTTACCATCCACGGCGTAGGTTAGTCCATCAACTTTTGCGCGATTCAGGTCGACGCGAAGGGTGAGAGCGTTGATGTTTCCAAGGTCGCCGATAACGTTTTGCGCCGTCGAAAGAAATGTGAGTGCCTCTGGTGCGCGTCCGCCGCTTGTGACAATCGGACAAGGAACGCCAAGGGTTTTGCAGAGCGTAACGATGCTAAACGCGGCGGTAAAGTCGTCCACGGTTGGTTCGGATCGAAGCACAACCACCGGACGCTTGGCGCGCTTGAGTGCCTCGTGAAATTGCTGGAAGAGCGCCAGGGACATGCAGAAGATGAAGAAAGTGTGAGGAACTAGCCTATCGGCTGCGGAGGTTATGGTCAAGGTTTTTAGTGTACGAAGTGTGGGTATTCGCCCAATGTTGGCCGAAAACAATCCACGGCCCAGACTCCCAAGGGGATCCAGGCCGTGGCGTGCGTCGGCGTATGAACAACTCACTCCACTGACTGTGCTTTTCCTCGAATGCACGGTGTTTGCCCGCAGCACGGACCTTGGTAGGCGTCGAGCACGCGTCGAATGGTCCTAGTTTTCTCGCCGGAAGGGACGCCGGCTGGACAACTCTGGACGAGGATTTCGAGGAGCTCCTTGGTTCCGCAGCGTTCCTGACATCCGCGTTGATCCTGCGCTCCTTGGATGACCCGTGCCGTGAACGCGGTGGCGAATGCCGGGTTCAGGGCGCCGCTCATGATTCGTTCCGAGATCCGTGCTGCGCATGAAGCGATGGTGCCAGAGCCCGGTTCGCCGAGAAGGGGCTCGAGATGCTCCACAGGGATCATGTTCAGAACGAGGTCTGCAGCGATCAGAGCAGCGATTTTTTCTAGGGCAGGAGAGGTGTTGGGCGGCGTCTTGGCAGCTGTCATTGTCGTTATCCGAAGCGAAGAAAGCCAGTTGGACCACGAATCTACCCCAAAATCCACTTTTCGTCTACACTTGCCTTCATCTATGGCAAACGAAATGGCAAAGGCGTACGAGGCGAAGCTTGTGGAGGATGGAATCTACGAATCTTGGCTAAGCTCAGGCTTTTTTACGCCAGAGAACCTGCCGAATGTTACGGATTCTACCGAAGCCTTCACCATTGTCATGCCGCCGCCAAACGTTACCGGTGTTCTTCACCTTGGCCACGCCCTGGAAAATTCCCTCATGGATGCAATGGTTCGCTACCAGCGCCTTTTGGGAAAGAAAGCGCTACTCGTTCCGGGCACCGACCACGCCGCTATCGCCACACAAGCTCGAGTAGAGAAAAATCTCATGGCTGGCGGAATGAAACATCCTCGGCAGGAGCTTGGCCGCGAAGCGCTTGTGGAGAAGATTCGCGAATTTGCGGAGGAATCAAAGGCGACCATTTTGAAGCAGGTAAAGAAATTGGGAACCAGCGCGGACTGGAGCCGTTTGGCGTATACATTCGACGCGAAGCGTAATACTGCAGTGAATGAATTGTTTGCGCGAATGTACAACGACGGTTTGATCTATCGTGGATTTCGCGTGGTGAATTGGTCGGTGAAGGGCCAGTCCACATGTTCTGACGACGAGATCGAGACGATCGAGCGCGAATCCGTCCTTTATACGTTTAAGTACAGCAAAGATTTCCCAATCGCGATTTCGACGACACGACCGGAAACGAAGGTTGGTGATACTGCTGTTGCAGTGCACCCAACCGACGATCGCTATAAAGCATTTATCGGAAAGACGTTTGATGTTGATTTCGCGGGGGCGAAGCTCTCGATCAAAGTGATTGCGAGCGATGCGGTTGATCCGTCGTTTGGAACCGGTGCGCTCGGCGTGACTCCTGCGCATAGCGCAATCGACTTCGGTATGTACGAAGTGCAGAAAGCAAAACAGGATCCTATTGCAATCAAACAGGTGATTGGTGCGGACGGGAAGATGACCGCCGATGCGGGGTCTGTTGCTGGCATGAGCTTCGAAGCGGCGCGCGAATCGATCGTTGCGTGGTTGAAAGAACAAGGACTTCTCGAAAAAGAAGACAAGGTTGTTCAGAACGTCGGCACGTCCGATCGGTATGGCGACGTGATCGAAGCCATTCCGATGACACAGTGGTGGCTGGATGTGAATAGAGAAATTCCGGGGCGCGGCAAAACATTGCGTGACTTGATGCGTGAAGCGGTGACGACTGGAATTGGGGGAGACTCGAGTCAGAAGGTGTCGATCACGCCAGATCGATTTACAAAACTCTATCTCGATCGCGTGGAAAACCTCCGCGACTGGTGCCTTTCGCGTCAGCTGTGGTGGGGTCATCGTATTCCTGCGTGGTACCGCGGGGAAGAGCTTGTTGTTGGCGTAAGGCCAGAAGGGGACGGTTGGGTTCAGGACGAAGACACGCTCGACACGTGGTTCAGTTCCGGAAGCTGGACATTCTCGACGCTTGGCTGGCCAGAACAGACTGCGGACCTCAAGACCTTCCATCCAACGAACTGGATTCAGATGGGGTACGAGATTTTGTATCTCTGGTTGATGCGCATGATTTTGATGAGCTCCTACGCGCTCAATCAAATCCCGTTTACGGACACCTACATTCATGGAATCCTCCGCGACAAGGACGGAAAGAAGTTCTCAAAGTCGTCTGGCAACGGAATCGATCCTATTGAAGTCATCGAAGCATACGGCTGCGACGCACTGCGTATTTCGGTGCTTTCTGGCAACACGCCAGGAAACGATTCGCGCTATTACACAGAGAAAGTGGAAGCTGCACGCAACCTTGTGAACAAGCTGTGGAACATTTCGCGATTTATCATCGGAAACGCCGGAGGAGCACGACACGTAGACGCCCCCTCCGACTCCCCCATAAATGGGGGAGAGGCGTCGTTGACTCTCGCGGATCGATGGATTCTTGCGCGATTCAGCGAGACGGCGAAGAAGGTTGGATCGTTGATCGACCGTTACGACTTCTCGTTGGCCATCGAAGTGTTGCGCGACTTCACGTGGAACGACTTTGCCGATTGGTACCTCGAGATTGCGAAGATCGAAGGCGAGAAGAGCGACGTGCTCCTCTACATTCTCGAGCGTTTGCTCATCCTTTGGCACCCATTCGCGCCATTCGTGACAGAGGAAATCTACAAGAGCTTCGATTCTGGAATGATCATCGTTGCGAAGTGGCCAAGGGATTTGGATGGAAAATGGAAAATGGAAAATGGAAAATTGTTTGAGGAGCTCAAAGAAACAATCATCGCAATTCGAAACTATTTGTCCGAACACAAGACATTACCGAAGGATGTGGAATCGATCACGATAGTGAACACTGGTGCTTTGGCGGGGATGGAGTCGATTATTGGCGGATTGACCAAAGTGAAATCGATCCGATCGAGTGATGAGCGTCCGGAATCGATTACGCCAATTGTCGTCGGTGCGGCGCAAATCTTTGTTCAGTTGCCAGCTGTCGATGCCGCATCGGAGAAGATCCGTATTGAATCCGAGATCGCCGACGCGACAACATTCATCGCAGCTCAGGAATCAAAGCTCGCGAATGAAGATTTTGTGAAGCGTGCGCCGGAGAAGGTGATTGCGCTGGAGCGACAAAAGCTTGCCGATCTTCAGGAAAAACTCGCCGCGCTCCAAAAAGAGCACGCAGCGTTTCTATAAACGCGGGGTTTCTGCTAGAATTGAAGTAAGAATCACTCAAGAATCATATGGTTTCTCTCGCGGTAAAGATTCGAAAAGGGCAAGGATCACAAACCGTCTCACTTGAGATGAGTTCACGTTCGTTTGAACGCTTTGCGGCAGCTTTCGGGCTTTTTCGCAAAGAGTTTCTTCAGAGCTTAGCTCGCTCTCAGCGAGATATCCGCGAAGGACGTGTGAGAACGATTACATCCTTCAAAGAACTGGAGTAGATGTATGTGGACGATTCGCGTATCGGAAGAATTTGTAAAACAGTATAAAGCATTGCCAATTCTTATTCGTAAGCGCATTCAAAGGCAAGAAGACTTGTTTCAAGAAAATCCATTTCATCCATCGCTTCATACCGAAAAACTTGAGCCGAAGAAAGACCAAGTGTGGAGTATTCGTGTTGATCGTCGATACCGTATTCTTTTCCAGTTTCAGGATTCCAATACGGTAATATTCGTTGCAGTTGGTCCGCATGATTGGATTTATACGTCTGCGATGTAATTATGGTATTTTCCCTCGGCGCACATCTCATTTTTGTCTCAGACGTAGAAGCGTCGAAAGCTTTTTATCGGGACATTCTTGGGTTTGCGCTTGTTGAGGAGAATCCGCACTTTACCGAATATACGTTGCCCGGCGGGCGGCTGTACGTTGAGGAAAAGAATCCCAGCCGGGCAAAAGGTTTTGAGAATATTCATATCGGCGGTCCAACAGGAATCGTGCTCGCGGTTGACGATATTCGCGCCGCGATCGACGAGTTGCGACGCGCAGGCGTGACGATTCTCGTAGAGCCTATCCAACAGACATGGGGCGGATGGAATGCCATTATTGCTGATGTGGATGGCAACCAACTTATTCTCGATGAAGATCATGCGTAATTCTATGAACGTCATTACCGATGAACACAAAATTGATCGTCTCCTTACGCGCGGTGTCGCCGCCGTGTATCCAACTGCAGAAAAGTTGCGTGAACAGCTTATGAGCGGGCGGCGATTGCGTATTTACCATGGCGTCGATCCTACGGCGCCGTACTTGCATATCGGCCACGCAGTGCAGTTCCGCAAGCTTCGCGAATTCCAGAATCTTGGTCATGAGGTGATTTTGTTGCTCGGATCGTTTACTGCGATGATTGGTGATCCAACGGATAAGCTCGCAACACGAAAGCAGCTCACCAAACAGGAAGTGCTCAACAACGCCGCAACGTACAAAAAGCAGGCGTCGAAGATTCTCAAGTTCTCTGGCGACAACGCCGTGAAGCTGATGTTTAATGATAAATGGTTGGCAAAGATGACGTTTGCAAACGTTGTCGATCTTGCAAGTCACTTCACCGTTCAGCAGATGATGGAGCGCGACATGTTTGCGAAGCGCGAGGCTGAGCAGAAGCCAATTTATCTTCATGAATTCTTCTACCCGCTGATGCAGGGCTACGATTCTGTGGCGATGGATGTGGATGTCGAGCTTGGTGGAAATGACCAAACCTTCAACATGCTTGCGGGCCGCACGTTGATGCGAGAGATGAAGCAGAAGGAGAAATTCGTCGTTGCAACGTCGCTCCTCACGAACAGCGAAGGAAAGAAGATGAGCAAGAGTGAGGGCGGCATCATCGGTCTCACTGATGCGCCGGAAGATATGTTTGGAAAGATCATGGCAATGGACGACAGCATGATCGTTCCATACTTCACGCTTGCAACTGATCTTGAAGATGAGGAAATCGCCGCTGTTGAATCCGCGATTGCTGGCGGCATGAACCCGCGTGATGCAAAGATGCGCTTGGCCGAAACGGTGGTGGAGACGTACCACAACAAGAGCAAAGCGAAGGCGGCGAAGAAGCATTTCTTGCAAGTGTTCAGCAACAAAGAAATGCCAGATGTTATTCCAGAACTACAACTGAGCGGTCGAACGCTGACCATCGTTGAAGTGTTGGTTGAGGCTGGATTCGCGCCATCGAAGGGCGAGGCAAAGCGGCTTATCGAACAGGGTGGTGTAAAGATCGGATCCGGAGTTGTCGGCGATCCGATGTTGCAGGTTTCGCCTCGTACTGATGAAGTGATAGTCCAAAAGGGCAAGCGATTCTTCGTGAAACTTCTTCCATAATATGACCGCACGAAGTGTTGCACGGAAAGAGGTGTTTACCGCGCTCAAAAAGGCGTTGGGAAAAACATTCACCCTCACGGCGGACATGATTGTGTCGCCGCCAAAGCCGGGATTCGGCGACTTGTGCTTTCCGTGTTTTACGTTGGCAAAGGGTATGAGTCGCAACCCGGCCGAGATCGCCACAGAACTTGCGGCAAAGATTGGGCCGTCGAAGATGATCAAGAAAATTACGTCCGCTGGGCCGTATGTGAACTTCACGTTTGACGACGAAGCGTTTGGTGCGCACGTGCTTGATGATGTCGCAAAGGCCAAGAAGCGATACGGTCGAGGCACCACAGGGAAGGGGAAGCGTGTGCTTGTAGAATACGCACAGCCAAATACACACAAAGAATTCCACGTTGGCCATTTGCGCAACGCTATCTATGGTCAGTCGATCGTGAACCTTGTTTCGGCGAATGGATACGACACGATTGCTGCGGCGTATATTGGCGACATTGGGGCACACGTCGCAAAGGCGATTTGGGGATTCAAAAAGTTCTACGGCGAAGAGGCTGTTGCAAAGGAAAATCGCGCAAAGGTTCTTGGCGATGCGTACACGAAGGCGACACAATATATCGACGACCATCCAGACGCGAAGGAGGAGATTTCCGATATTCAACGAAAGCTCGAGGCTGAAGAGCAGCCTTGGCTTGGATTGTGGAAGGAAACGCGGGAGTGGAGTTTGGACGAGTTCCGAAAGGTGTTCGCCGAGCTCGGCGTGAAGCCGGGCGTATGGTACTTCGAAAGCGAAGTAGAGAAGCCGGGGAAAGAGCTTGTTCGGAAAATGCTGACCGATGGAATCGCAAAGAAGAGCGAGGGCGCGACGATTGTTGATCTTGCCGACGAAAATCTTGGTGTGTTCCTTGTATTAAAGACCGATGGGTCGTCGTTGTACGCAACAAAAGATCTTGCGCTCGCGCTACAGAAAGATCGCGATTACGCCCCGGACCGGCAGATTTTTGTCATCGATGTGCGACAGTCGCTGTACATGAAGCAGCTGTTCGCAACATTGAAGCGCCTCGATTTCCATAAGGAGCTTGTGCATGTTGGCTACGAAATGGTGACATTGCCCGATGGTGCGATGTCGTCGCGAAAGGGGAATATTGTTCGCTACGACGAGCTTCGCGATGCGATGTTCCAGACACTCGTGGATTCCACGAAGCTTCGTCATCCAGAATGGAAGGAAAAGGCGGTGAACACGAATGCGTTAACTCTTGCACTCGCGGCAATGAAATTCATGATGCTTCGCCAAGACCCGGGGAAAATTTTGGTCTTCGACATGGAAGAGGCCATGGCGACGGATGGATTCACGGGGCCGTATATTTTGTACACGATCGCTCGCATCAACAGTTTGCACGGAAAGACGAAGGTTTCCGCATTCCCGTTGGCATCGGCATTAACGGATCCCCAAGAGGTTCAGCTGTTGCGCAAAGTGTCGGAGTATCCCGACATTGTTGCACAGGCCGGAACGGAGATGCGTCCATCGTTGGTGTGTTTGTACGCGTTTGAACTTGCGCAGATGTTCTCACGGTACTACGCCGAAGTGCACATGATTGACGAAGATCAACCATCGTTGACTGCCGCGAGACTCGGATTAGCGGATATTGTGAGCTCGACTTTAACGAACGCGATGGAGCTTCTGAATATTCAGGTTGTGAAGTCGATGTAGGACTTCCTCATTTGGTCTATTTTCGATTTGCGCCATCGCAAACTCGCTCAACGTACACATGAAGTACGTCTCGCGAGCTTTGCTCGTCGCGCATCGAAACTAGCCTCAAATGAGAAACTCCTATAATCTAGCCTATAATCAGTTATTATCTTGAAATCTTTATGGCAAAAGGAACAGGTCCGGAAACGATCATTGCGCACGGAGTGCGGCTGGAAGGTGATTTGCATGCAGAAGGCGATATCGTGATTGAAGGCGAGGTGCACGGCACCGTCAAAACAAAGGGCGATCTTCGTATCGGCGATCAGGCTCTTGTGGAGGCGAACATTGAGGCAACGAATGCGGTGGTGAGCGGAGAAATTCGCGGGAACATTGTGGTTCATGGAAAGCTCGAGCTGTTCCCGTCGTCAAAAATGACCGGCGATGTCACAACAGAAGTTCTTGCGATCGGCCCCGGCGCGCAGGTGAACGGCAATATCAGCATGGGTGGCGAAGTCGTGAAGGGAAAGAAGCGTGCTGAGGCGGTTGATGAATCCTAAGTGTGTATTGCTACGTGTACGACGAAGCGCTCCAAGACCGACGGTTTGAGCGAGAGCTCGCCCAAATTGAAACGCGCTTAACGGACTTGGGTATTGCCGGCAAGATTGCTCGCTTGGCCTTGTTTCGCGAACCGATCGAGTTGATTCGCGACGAAATTCGCGGGGGAGTGACGACTGTGGTTGCGGTAGGGAACGACATGACGCTTCGGCGGGTGATTGACGCTGTGCAAGATCGAAAAACCGTCGTGGCATTGCTTCCCGTTGGCCCACAAGGCGGCATGGCCGAACTTTTGGGCATGCCAAGCGGCGTTGCGGCATGCGATGTGCTCAGTGCTCGAATCGTTGAAGAGCTCGATGTCGGCGAAGTGAACGGCAAGCGATTCGTGCAGTCCGTCCACATCGACGGAACAGATTTCTCTATCCATCACGGCAAACAGTATGTCATTACGCCAATGCGCAAAGCTTCCATCGAGGTGAGAAACTTCGCTGCACCCGACGACGCCGGTATGATCAGTCCGATCGATGGCCGACTTTCTCTTATTCTTCGTCTTCCAAAGTTTTCATTATTCAAAGGCAAGGCCGACGTTGGCGTGATTCCGTTCGAAGAAATGTTCGTTGCTTGCGAAAATCACATTACCGCCACAGTGGACGGGGATCAGCTTCTAGGAAAAGATTTTTCCTTCCGTGTTATCCCGAAAGCGCTCCGATTGGTTACGGGGAAATCGAGGAAGTTTTAGTGTTTTGCAGGTACTCCTTTGAGAAATACACAATCGACGCAACAAACATCGTGGTCGAGGTAAACGCGGAGAACATGCAATACTGGCAAATAGCGTGGATGACGAAGAATTGCAGATAGACGAACCAGGCGGAGAAGAGAAAACCGAAGGTTGTGGCGATGGCGATGAAGCGGAGGAGATCGAATTTTTTGGTTTCGAGAATAATGTACACGGAAAGGAAGATTGCCAGGTAGTAGAGCGCGCCAAGGAGGGCAACGGGAACACCCATGATTGATGAGTATTCGCTTTTTGTGACGAGATCGCATCCGTGAGTGATAGTGCAGGGAAGGGTGAATTGCGTGTAGTGCTGGATGGTGAGGTACGCCGCATCGAAGAATCCGACGATACTCACGCCAAGAACGGTGAAGGGATACCAGCGAGATGCGGACATAGTTTATTGCGCTGCTTCCGAGCTCGCGGAAGATGCTGGCGGGGTTTCTGTGTCGTGGATTGGCGGAAGTGCGGCGTCGATGAGCGCCTTAAACGGCTCGAGACCTTGTGGGCTCTTAATTTCCATGCCGTTCAAGAAAAACGTTGGGGTTGCGTTGATATTCGCTGCATTGCCACCGTTCATGTCGTCTTTAATGGCGCTGAGAACGGCGTCGCTGGTAAGATCGGTTTTGAATTTTTCAACATCGAGACCAAGCGACGTTGCGTACCCAAGAAAAAGACCTGTTGGATCAGCTTCGGCGCTCCACGTTTTCTGGTTGCCGAACAGTACATCGTGCATCAAGAAAAACTTTCCCTGGATTCCTGCAGCTTCTGCGGCTTGAGCAGCGAGTTGAGCATTCGGATGAATCGTTGTGAGTGGATAGTTACGATAGACGATTTTCAGCTTGTCGCCGTACGCTTCCTCAAGACCTTTCACGACTGGGAAATACGCACCACATGCCGGGCACTGGAAGTCGCTGTACTCCACGAGCACGACAGAAGCGTCCTTGTTGCCAACAAACCAATCGCTGTCGTTCACTGGAACGCTGAGGGTCTGTGGATCATTTGCGTGGTCCTGTGCGTTGCCAATCCATGCCATGCCCGCAACCACCACAACGATGCCGGCAAGAATCGTGGTGATGCGCCCAACAAGCCCAAATTTCATGTTTGCCATAGTGCGATAAGGGTATCAAAGAACAGGGAAACGAAAAAGAAGTCCGTTCAGGACTTCTTCATCGATGGTGGACCGTATCGGGATCGAACCGATGACCTTCTGACTGCCAGCCAGACGCTCTACCAGCTGAGCTAACGGCCCAAAGGATGTCCTGGTGGACGCCGGGGGATTCGAACCCTCGACCCTCTCGGTGTAAACGAGATGCTCTAACCAGCTGAGCTAGGCGTCCAAATATCCTATCGCCGAGCAATAGTACCGGAAGGCTTGAATCTTTTCAATCTTGAGGTTATGCTTCTGCCCGTTCCTTTGGTCTATTTGCGCGGATGGTGAAATGGTAGACACGCCAGCTTGAGGGGCTGGTGGCC
Source organism: Candidatus Uhrbacteria bacterium (assembly GCA_943354605.1). Classification (GTDB taxonomy): domain Bacteria; phylum Patescibacteriota; class Patescibacteriia; order UBA9934; family UBA9934; genus CAIKHN01. The sequence goes on from CALRCK010000001.1 coordinate 192,813, forward strand.
GCAAGGTCGTGGAGGTTCGAGTCCTCTTCCGCGCACCAATACAGAACTCAACGGCTTTTTCAAAGCCAGAAGGTGGGACGCGCGAAGCGCGTCCCACTGATTTCCCCCCATTTTTCCAAACGAATTTGGAGCACCGCCTTCGGCGGTGCGCACTGTTTTTTCGCCAAGAAGCAGGTTCGAGCCAAAGATTTCTTTGGCAACGACCTTTTTCGCAAAAGGGTTGCTATCCCGTGCGATTCTACTTAGATTTTGAGCGTCTTTTATCCACTCCTTCATCGGTTCGAGCCAATCATTTTGCTTTTGTAGAAGTGAAGATATTTTCTCTTCCAGCGACTTCTTTGTAAATAACAACTTTGATTTTTCAGCACGATATATTTCTTGTTCAATAACTTGGTCTAAATAGCCGTCAAGAAGTCGCTGGAGCTTCGCTTCAATATTTTTGATTTCTTTTTTCACTTCTTCTACAAAAGCAGAATTAGACTGGGCAGATTTTTTGTGGTCTTGCAGAGCAAGACGATTTAGTTCTTCCGCCCAGTCTGGTGGCAAAGAAACTGATTTGATAAGTGATGATAGCTGTTTGTCTAATTCCTCTTGGCGAATACAAGGTTCGGGACATTTTATATTTTTGTTTTTCTTTGAACAATGGTAGTAAGTGTAATTATGCACATTTCCATTTTTCTGTTTCTTAACCTTGTATTCGCCAGTTATCATCATTCCGCATGAGGCGCAAGAAATTAGTCCACAAAAAGGTTGAGGTTCATTTTTAGATTTTCTGTCAGGTACACCGCGAAGTTTCAAAATTTCTTGCGCCTTATCAAACAGTTTCTTTGACACAATTGGCTCGTACTTTCCCTCATGGCGTTCACCGCCATATTTGAACAAACCGATGTAAAAAGGATTGGAAAGAATAAAAGACGCTCTAGTTTTGGAGATTATCTTTCCGCCTCTCGAAACGATTCCATTTTTCGCCAAAAAGTTTGAGATGTCTTCTAATCTACTTTCACCTTTCGCGTATTTCTCAAAAGCCAAGCGAATGACGCGAGATTTTTTCTTGTCCACTACGACAGATTTTGTGCGAGAGTCGTTGATATACCCCACTGGCGCTTGGCTTGGATAATCGCCATTACGAACTTTTTGGCGAAGCCCTCGTTTCGTGTTTTCGGAAAGAGAATCTACATAGTATTTGCTTTGCCCAAAGGCGATGTTGAGCATAAATTTTCCTTGTGAAGTGTTTTCACACCAAAAAGTTGGAAATTTCAATATCGCCAAATGCCCGCAATCCAAAAGATAAATTATTCGTCCACCGTCCACAGAATTGCGCGCCAAGCGATCCGGATGCCAAGCAAGGATAGCATTTGCATCGCCGTTTTCAATACGCGAAATCATTTTATTAAACACTGGACGACCAGGAATTTTAGCCGATTGTTTTTCAATCAATTCTTCGGCGATATGCAAACCCTCTTGCTTGGCATACGCGCGCAATTCGGTGAGTTGGGCGTCAATAGATAAAACCTGCTTGTCCTCAACATCGGTGGACTTGCGGGCATACAAAAAGAATTTTTGTTCCATAGAGGGATTATAGCAAAAATTCTTTTTGTTGGGCAAATCCTTTTTTGAATTTGTATCGCACGGGATTTCGAACCTGCTTCTTGGCGAAAAAACAGTGCGCGTCGCCGAAGGCGACGCTCCGAATTCGTTTGGAAAAATGGGGGGAAATCAGTGGGACGCGCTTCGCGCGTCCCACCTTCTGGCTTTGAAAAAGCCGTTGAGTTCTGTATTGGTGCCTTTACTATACCAAGTTAGAACCTATTTTCAAAATAAAATATCATAGTGTTTCCCGCGCGCTAAAGCGCCACCACGCGAAGCGTGGTGCTTCTGCTGAAGCAGAAGTGCGGGAAAACGCTCTGCACTCCGCCACAATGTTTTGGGGGCAAAGGAGGCGGAGTGCAGAAATGCGGAACGCGAGCGAAATTTTGCGAAATGCTGGGGGTTTGGGGGAAAGTATTTCGCAAAATTCGCTTCGCGTGCTTCCTGATTTTTTGGCGACAGAATTGCGGGGTAAAATTGTTCAAATTCGGATTTTTTGATATAATGTTTTTGATATTATGAAGTTTACTATCAAAGTTATTAATGCGATTAGCCAAGCAGCGATTTGGCATAAAGACCAAGTTCGCAAGGACTTTGAAGAAACGCCTTATATTGCGCATCCATTTTCTGTAATGCTGACCCTTTTGGAATTTACAAATGATGAAGATGTTTTAATCGCTTCATTATTCCATGATGTTTTAGAAGATGTAAATCTAAAACTTGCTGAAATTATAGAAAAAGAATATGGCTCCAAGGTTATAAAAATTGTAAAAGCATTGAGCGAAGACAAAGATCCTGAAAAACAAACTGATGCCAAAGCCACATGGCGCTCGAGAAAATTAGGATATTTAGAACATCTTAAACTTGCTCCGAAGGAGGTCCTTTTGATAAGCTGTGCGGACAAGCTAGACAATTACCATACGCTTGCCAACACCATCGAAAATTACGGCTTCAATATAGCATTAAAAAATTTTAATGCTCCGCTCAAAGATCAATTATGGTTTGCTGATGAAATAATAGAAATTTTCAAGAACCGTCTACATGGTCATCCACTGGTCAATCGTCTTTCGCAAATAATCAATCACATCAAAATCCTATCAAATACTCATTAATTAATTTCAGAATCTAATTTTTCTTTAGCCTTTGCAAAATCCACCATTGTTTTTTCCTCAGGCAAACTGCCATAATATAACCTTGTATATTCATCAATTATTTCTTGGCCTTCGCTTCCGTTTAGATCTTTCCCTTGTATGTCTTGGCGCCAATAAAGCTCAACAAATTTTTGATAATCAAACGGTTCCTTATTGTAAGGATTTTCATTAATTAACTTATCCAAGCTCGCTTTTTTTTCTTCTCTAATTTTCTTATAAATCATATTCTGGTCTTCTGGGGATATAAAGTTTGTTTTTTCATTCATAGACATAATTAGTATTCTTAAATTTAATTATAATATTATTGCGCTTTACTATCAAGAGCCACGCCGATAGTTTTACCTAAATATTGTCGTAAAGTTTCTGCTGTTTTTTCTGCAAATTGTTGTGATTTTTCATCGAAATATGTCGCTGTAAAATTTTGTATGTATTCTTCTGTGATTACAGTATTGTTGATCCTTTCTATCTCTTCTTCCGGTTCTTCAATTGATTGGCCGGCTAAATTCTCTCTACCCTCAATAATTCTAACTTTTCCAGCTTCTTCATCCCACACGGCGACTTCAACGGATTGTCTTAATTCCTTGTCATAAGCCATTAAAACATATCCATTGACTAACTGCGGATTATCATCTAAAGATTTATGTTGGACCTCACGATTTCCTCTAATCCCTCGAAATCCCTGCGCCACACCATCAAAGGCTATGTTTGGATCGGCGCCTCCCTTTTCACGTTCCAAAACTCTTACAGCGGAAAGCTCGAGCGGAACATCAATATCCATAATTGCAATCTTACGGCCAGTTTCCTTAGCACTTTCAATCATTTCTTCTATGTCCGCATGCTCATTCATTAATTTATCGAAAACTACCGATGTATCTGCGCTAGATACTTCTTTTTTAACAGCTCTTCCCAACATGGTACTTTCAGCATGAACTTGAGTAGACGATAAATTGCCTTTTTCTTTGAGCGGTCCCTTGAAAACATCTGGCGCCAATGAGCCGCTTGGTTGTCCTTTTTCATCTAAAATGCCTTTAAACATCTCATGCCCCCTGCGAAGAGCGGTTGTTTTACCTGCCCCGGGAGATCCGCGTAAAGCAAAAATTGTTGGGGGAGGAATTCTAGGGTTTTCTCTTTCGAGCCTCCTAGATAAATCCAAGGCCTGTTGAGTGTTTTCTCTTTTCAATCGTTCGTGTAATGACCGTCTACCATCCCAATTTTCAGGATTATCGTAGATTGTGCTTCTTTCTTTCTTAGACAATCCTGTCGTATCAACAAGGCAAAAAACCTTAGATGTATCTATATTTGGGTCTCTTGATAATAATTCAATGTTTTTATCATAACCTTCTTCACTTCTATGGCCTTCTTGGCTTGATGTAGGTTCTCCCGCGTCCGTTATTTCTCTAATTTTCCCCACTTCTTCGCCTGCAAGTTGCGTAGCTTCTGTTTGTATTTCATTCAGTTTTCCATCAAGCCCTTGTTCCTGCCGAACGGCTGATAACATATCGGGAGATACACTCATGCTTTGAGATGATAACTCAATTCTCTGTTGCGCTTCCGGCAAAACATTGGCTGTTTGTTCAGCAATATTTTTTTCGGCGGAAACAGCGAATTGTTCTACCTGTTTGTTGCTGACCTCCGCCTCAACGGCTTCTTCCGGTGACCTGATTTCTGTTTCTGCTGTTTCTATTTTAGCTTGGGGTGAAAAACGTTCTGTTTTCATAGTTGCTTTAATGATTTTCTAAGCTCGTCCAATTTTTTCTCTTTGAGCGTGTCTAAAAAATCGGCGACGATATCATCGCGCTTTTTCTTAAGCACGGAAAATTTGGCTGCAAATTCCGTCACTATTTTCTCAATTTCTTTTTTCTTTTGTAAATTTTTATTGGTCATATTCTATATATTGAGTCTATTATATCAAAAAATCCGAATTTGAACAATTTTACCCCGCAATTCTGTCGCCAAAAAATCAGGAAGCACGCGAAGCGAATTTTGCGAAATACTTTCCCCCAAACCCCCAGCATTTCGCAAAATTTCGCTCGCGTTCCGCATTTCTGCACTCCGCCTCCTTTGCCCCCAAAACATTGTGGCGGAGTGCAGAGCGTTTTCCCGCACTTCTGCTTCAGCAGAAGCACCACGCTTCGCGTGGTGGCGCTTTAGCGCGCGGGAAACACTATGATATTTTATTTTGAAAATAGGTTCTAACTTGGTATAGTAAAGGCACCATCGAAAACGAAGCCTGACCGGGCTTCGTTTTTGTTTGTGATAAAATAACCGTATATGTTTCAGCGAATTCTTATTGGCCTCTTCATTACTGCGATGGGGTGGATGATGGTGTGGAAAACGCGGTGGTTTGAAGACATGCTCGGGCCAGTGGCGTGGGCGGAACAGCATTTGGGCACCACAAACTTTTTTTACAAGCTTTTGGGAACCGCGGTGATGATTCTTGGCTTCATCGTAACGTTGAACTTGTTTGATATCATCATTGGCAGTTTTGTTCGCTCTATTTTCTAATCCATGGCTGGTAGCGCTTTACTCGATGCAAACGTGATCCTTGAGATTGCGAACCTCCGCCCCGGGTATCGTGTGGCGGATTTTGGCGCCGGCGGCTCCGGACATTTAGTGTTGCCGGCTGCGCGATTCCTTGCAGACGACGGCGTGGTGTACGCGGTAGATATTCATCCCGAAGCGCTGTCCATGTTGCGCGGCCATCGATCGCTGCATTCGCTCTTGAATTTGTATCCTGTCCGAGGAGACATCGAACGATTTGGTGGAATTGCCCACATTGAACAGGGTTCACTTGATCGCATTTTCCTCATCAACACCTTGTGGTCGGCACGTCGCAGGGCATCAATCGTCGCCGAGGCTCGTCGTTTGCTCGCGCCGGAGGGTCAGATTATCGTTGTGGATTGGGAGCCGCAAACCCGCCATGTGGTAGCACCGAATGTCGCCGATCGCGTTGCGCCGTACGCGGTTGATCGTCTCTTTTCCGAAGGCGGATGCCAGGAATGCGGCAAGTTCCGCGCAAGCCGCGATCATTGGGGGAGAATTTACAGTCATTAGCTTTTCGGCTACCATCGTGCCCATATGAATTTCCTCTCACCACTTTGGAGCTTGAGCTTTTGGTTCGATTTGACGCCAACACGCATGGCCGCAGCATTCGAAGCAGGCTTCTTCGCCTTCTTCGCTCTGGCGATTATTGCAGGATCGGTGATTCGTATGATGATCCGCAACGGAAAATACGATCGGTATCGAGCGATTGTGCTGAAGAAGGTCGCGACCCTTTGTTCGCTTTCTGGCGCAGTCGGATTGGTATGGTTCTTCCTTACGTTTGAAGAGATTCAATTCTTCGGTTCCCGTTTTTGGTTCTTCATTTGGGTTGTTGCCGTTCTCGCCGGTGTTGTTTCTATTGTGCGTTACGTGAAAACCGAAGTTCCAGCATTGCAGCACCGCGAACAGTCGCGAGCAGATGTGAATAAATATTTGCCGAAACGAGCCCGGTAATCGTTATGGTCGATAAGAGGAGGATTTTCGGAAACGCAGCGGAGGCCGACGCCGCTGCGTTTTTGAAATCCAAGAAAATGAAAATCCTCGAAACGCAGTATCGGAATCGTTTCGGTGAGATCGACGTCATCGCGAAGGACGGAGAGGAATTCGTCATGATCGAAGTGAAAGCCCGCAACAATCACGAATTCGGCTACCCCGAAGAATCAGTCACCCGATCGAAGCTTCGCAAGATTGCGATCGTCGCCGAACACTTTATGAGTGACCACCCAAAGTCCGAATGGCGCATCGACGTGATCGCGATTGAATACGATCACGTTCCTCCCCGAATCACGCATATTATCGGGGTGGGGTAGAATTGAGGGATATGCAAAAGGAGTTCATTCCGCCGCAGGAAAAGCCCGAAGCGCGTATTGCGACGGTTGCGGACGCGGCGGACATCGCTCGGATTCAGCATGAGTCGTGGCTTGCGACGTATCCGAGTGAGAAGGCGGGGATCACTCGCGAGGATATTGCGGAACACTTGGGAATCGTTGATGATCGTGCGCAACGATGTGCGAATCGTTTAAACCTCGAGGCGAAAGATATCGATTTCATTGGAGCAACGTATGTTCTTGAGATCGGTGGTCGTGTTGTGGGATTTTGTAAGGTGGCTCGTGGAATGCATACAGGACATGTTGATGCGTTGTATTTGGATCCGGCATTTGCGCAAAAGGGATTCGGCGGGGAGCTGTTTCAAAAAGGGTTGCAGTGGCTTGGCGACGAGGCGCCGATTGATTTGGAAGTTGCGAGCTATAACGATCGCGCTATTCACTTTTATGAGCGATTTGGTTTCCGAAAACAGGACAAGGCTAAGCCCCTAGAACTTCTCGGTGGAAAATTTCTCCCACTGACACTTATGGTTCGGGATGTTGTGGAGAAATGAGATGACGGGGAGGAATATTGTTGGTAGGATAGTCTCAATCCCCACGAATTATTCTTAACGTCATCTATGCTCAACAAAAATGATATTCAGATCCTTCGTGACATGTTTCGAGAAAATAATGAGGTCTTTGGTTCTCAATTGAAGCGTGAAATGCGAGATGAAATACACGCAATCGTGAACGGAGCGGTTTTCGCATCCGAAGAGCGTCTCAGTAAGAAAATCGATACACTTCGTGACGATATTCTCGATCTTGTGAATGAAGAAATTCTCCCCCAAATCGATCAATGCCAGCGCGATATCGTTCAGTTAAAGATCGCGACGAATATTGCGTAGTCGATAGTATCGTGGTACCTTATTTCCATGTTGAAACCTGGCCGCAATGCCAGGTTTCACTGCTAAAAAACTGAAGAACAATCTTTTATGGCAAGTGCAATCGAGTTAGCAATCCGTCAGATCTGTGACGAAAAGGGCCTTTCGTATGAGAGTGTGATGACCACGATCGAATCCGCGTTGGCGGCGGCGTATCGCAAGGATTTTGGTGATAAGTATCACAACCTCGAGGCGAAGTTCGATACTGAAACGGGCCTTGCCCGAATTTTCGACGTGAAAACGGTGGTTGCAGACATCACTCCAGAGGAAATGGAAGAAGTGAAGAAGCTTGAGGCTGAGGAATCGGCTCGACGCGAAGCGATGAAGGCGCTTGGTGACTTTATGCCACCAACAGAAACGCCGGTGGACGAGATTGCGCCAAAGTTCAACCCAAAGACTGACATTATGCTTTCCGATGCACAGCTCATGAAGATGGGCGCAAAGGTGGGCGACGTGTTGCGTACCGAACTTCCACAGGCGGTGGAATTCGGCAGAATGGCGGCCATGACGGCAAAGCAAGTTATTACGCAGAAGCTTCGTGAAGCCGAGCGTGAAATCATTTTCAATGAATTTAAGGGCGTTGAGGGCGACGTGATTGTCGGAACGGTACAACGTCGTGAAGGCCGCATTATTTTGGTGGACATTGGCCGCACCGCAGGAATTATTAAGCCAGAAGACGCCATGCCGACGGAGCGCTATCGCTCTGGAGACCGTTTGAAGTTTTACGTCCGCGAAGTGTCGCTCGGTTCACGTGGTGCGCAGATTTTATTGTCTCGGACCAGCGAAGAGCTTGTGAAAAAGTTGTTCATGGTGGAAATTCCAGAAGTTGCTGAAGGAACCGTCGTCATTAAGGCGATTGCTCGTGAAGCTGGCGCGCGAACGAAGATCGCTGTGGCATCCACGGACGCAGGAATCGATCCGATTGGTGCATGTATCGGTCAGCGTGGAAGCCGTATTCAGACGATTACTGGTGAGCTCTCCGGCGAAAAGATCGACATCGTGCAATGGAGCGAGAATCCTCGCGAACTCATTACGCACGCACTGTCTCCAGCAAAGGTGCTCGAAGTGAATCTTGATGAGGCAGAACACGCGGCGATTGTCGTCGTTCCAAGCGATCAGTTGTCGCTCGCGATTGGTCGCGGTGGTCAGAACGTGCGTTTGGCTGCAAAGCTGACGGGCTGGAAAGTGAACATTCAGGAACGTCGGCCAGATGGGGAAGTCGCGCCAGTGGAAAATGTGGAGGCTGTTGCTGAAACTCCAGTAGTCGCAGAGTAATATGGCGTCTTTCTTCTTTACGATTCTCTACCAGCCGCTCTACAACCTTCTTGTTTTCATCTACGACATCGCGCCATGGGGCGGGCTTGGATTGTCGATTATCGTCATGACCGTGTTGGTAAAGAGTTTGGTGTTGCCACTCACGTATAAGTCCATGAAGGCGCAGAAGGAGCTGCAAGAGATCCAGCCAAAGATTGCCGAGATTAAGGAAAAGTATAAGGACGACAAAGAAACGATGGCGAAGGAGCTCATGAGTGTATACAAGGTGCACAATGTGAACCCATTTGCATCGTGCTTGCCAACCATCGTGCAGTTGTTCGTGTTCATTGCGCTGTATCGCGCGCTTTCGGCCGGTATTCATACGATCGATCCATCGATTTTGTACGATTTCGTTTCTAATCCTGGAACGATGTCACCAATCTTCTTGGGTATGGATTTGAGCAAGGTGTCTATCCCGCTCGCGGTGTTGTCGGCGGTATGTCAGTACTTCCAGGCAAAGCAGATGATTACTCGTCGTCCACCAGCAGTGGCCCGCGGAACTAGCCCCGCGCTTGATGAAGACATGACCGCAACGATGAACAAGATGATGGTGTACATGTTGCCGGTGATGATGTTGATTTTGGGTGTAACGACCTTGGTGGGTGGTGCAACACTCTACATTTTTGTGAGCACTGCGTTCACCTACACGATGTACGCCCTGTTCCTGAGTCCGAAGAAGAGCTAGGGCGGGTAGGGTACAATTCCACAGTATGGCCAAAGGTTTTTCGTGGCGCGTTTTTGGGGTCGTTGCAAGCGGCGTTGTTGGTGTAGGCCTTTTGTACGCGCTTCTTGCAAAAGAGGGCTGGGCGAATGTGCTCCAAAACATGAGCACGTTTGGCGCATGGCCGTTCATTGGTCTTGTGGCGATTTCGATGCTGAACTTTACACTGTATAGCATTCGCTGGACCATCATTCTGCATCGGCAAGTCACAGAAAAGAAACAGAAACTTTCGGTGTGGCGCATGTATTGGCACCGCATGACGGGTTACGCGGTTGGGTATTTAACGCCGCTGAACCAAGCGGGCGGTGAGCCGGTTCGTGTAGCGCTGTTGATGGCGGATGGTGTGTCAGGAAAGAGCGCGGTGGCATCGGCAACGCTCGATATCGCCTTTGAGCTCTGTTCGTATGTGGTGTTCATCGCGCTTGGCGTGATTTTCGCCTTGGTTGAGCATCAGGGTGGCGCAGGAACGTTGTGGATTATGGCTATTGGGCTGGCGATTGCATTTAGCGTGTTGCTCTCGTTCTTTGCGGCACTTGGCCGAGGAACGCCGATGGCAAAGCCTCTGTTTCATGTGTTGCGACTGGACCGCGTGAAACGATTCCGTGGTATCGAACATTGGTTAGAGGAAACGGAAGATTTAATGCGCGGTTTTTTTGCGGGTGGGGGCTGGGTGGTGTTTGGCATTTCGGCATTATCGATGGCGATGGTGGCATTTCGAGTGGTGGAGACCCTCTACATCGCTTGGGGATTCGGTGTAACGTTGAACTTCGCGCAAGCATTTCTTGCAAGTTCGCTCCCTGGCCTTGCGCTCATTCTTCCGGTGCCGGGTGGACTCGGAATATTTGAGGGTGGGTTTACTGCCGTATTCGCCGCATTAAACGTACCGATGGACCCTTTGGCATTTGCCTTGATGATTCGTTTGCGCGACGCGGTGTTTATCGCATTTGGCGTATTCCATATGATTCGCACCGGTTCTGGTTGGGTGCTGAAAAAGGTGAAGGCATAACGTATGCCAACATCCCTCGAGCAATCGTTGTTTCGGACGCTCGCGTACTTTGTCTATTTTCAGTTTCCGTTAACGGCGTTCGAGCTTTGGAAATGGTGCGATGCTCCGAGCGTCACACTGTTGGATGTTGAAGAAGCGTTGGCGAATTCCTCCTGGCTTCGTTCGCGCGGATGCATGGAGGACCAAGGATTCTTTGCGCTTGGCAACGCCGCGGCTTGGCGAACAGAGCGACTATCTCGAGTAACCGACGCGCTTCGGAAATCCCGACGGGCATCACGGTTTGTAAAATTCGCATCGCGGTTGCCATGGGTGAAGATGGTTGCGGTGTGTAATTCATTGGCGTTTTCCTTTACGAATCACGAAAGCGATATTGATTTGTTTGTTGTGACGGGGCGGGGAGCGATTTGGTCTACGCGATTGATTCTTGCGGGTGCTCTCGCGCTGTTGCGTGCGCGACCAGGTGAACGCGCAAAAGATCCCCTGTGTTTAAGCTTTTTTGTTGCCGATGATCGGCTGGATTTGTCGTCGGTGAAGATTGGATCAAAAGATCCGTATTTCACATTCTGGATTGCGACGTTGGCGCCAGTATTGGATCGCGGGGACATCCTGGCAAAGTTGCGTGGAGCAAATGGTTGGATGCGGCCGGAGATTCCTCGAGCACTGAGCGTTCGTAGAGCACAAGCCTACGTTGCGCCGGCAGTACGACCGCTTCCGAATGTTGTGAGAGGCGAGCGTATGGCGGAGCGAATGCAGCGTGCCCGATTCCCGGCGGCACTTCGGACAATGATGAATGCAGACACGCGCGTTGTTGTGAGCGATGGCATGCTAAAATTTCATCATAATGATCGTCGGCAAGATATTCTTTCGTCGTATGAAGCGCTTCTTTCCCAACTGGACGACGGTGTTCCTGTCCATAACGATCTTTCTTCTCCCGTGGCAAACGCGGTGGATGTATAGCGAGGTTTCGATTGCCGGAGCGCACACGGAGTTTGGAGTGATGAGTGTGTACGCCGTTGAACTTCTTCTTGCTGCGGCGCTTATTGGCGGAAGTATTCTTGATCGAAAATGGTGGAAGATTGATGAACAGCGTCAGCTTCCGGTTCGTCTTGGTGCGATCGTGGTCGTCGTTGCCGTTCTTGGAACTGCGTTTGCTGATCGGTCGGCGTTTTCATTATCGGCGGCAACGCATCTTGGGCTTGCGTATGCGTTGTTTGTTGCGATTCTCATCGACCGTGTCAGCGTAAAACATCTGTTATTCGCCTTTGCCGCATCATTGATCGCGCCGCTTGTCCTTGGATGCATTCAAGTATTTGGCGGTTCGTCGTCGGCGAATTCCTGGCTCGGGCTTGCGTATCGCGATGCTGCTCAGTTGGGCGATGCGGTGTTCACAGTGAACGGCGAGCGCGTACTTCGCGCCTACGGAAGTTTTCCGCATCCGAACGTATTTGGCGGATTCCTTGGTGTTGGATTGTTCGCGTGGTGGGCCTTTATGGCTCAGGTGAAGTCCCTCCCCCCATTTATGGGGGGAGTTGGAGGGGGGCTTTTTCGTCGAAAGATGATGCTTATTACGAGTATCGGCACGGTCGTTTTGATCGTTGGGATGCTTCTCACTGGATCACGTTCGGCGTTCCTTGGGCTGTTCGTGGGCCTTGCATTGGTATTTGTCGTCAAATCGATTCCATCAATGAAGGTTGCGCGTCCGGCTGCCGCGATTCTTGGAATTGTCGCAGTCCTTGGCTCGCTTTTCGCGTCGTTTTATCTGACCGATTTGGCGTCGAGTATTCGTGGCGGGGGAGTGAATGAAGAACGATCACTCACGGAACGCATCGCGCTGTACGAGGATTTTGTTCCGTTTATGGCCGCCACGAATCCGGTTATCGGCCACGGTATCGGTTCGTATGTTCTGTCGCTTTCTGATGCCGATCCGGGAAAGAGTGTGTTCGATTATCAGCCGGTGCATAATGTATTTCTGTTGATTCTTGCTGAACTTGGGCTTCTCGGACTTGCCGCGATGGTGTGTTGGGGTGTGAGTGTTGTGTGGATGAATGTTTCCCGATTTCCGCATCGCGACGCGCTGTACGCATTCGGGATGGGTAATGTGGTGTTCATGATTTGTTTCTTCGATCACTACTTGTGGTCGTCGTGGTCTGGTCTTGCGCTAATCGCCTTTGCGATGGGCATGATGGTGCGATTGGGGGAGGAGAAGGAGTATTCTTAGCACTCTTGACCCATGACTGCTAATTTCGTATCATTGAGCCGTAAGAATTTCACATTTTTCTCTATGAAACTTCGCCCACTTGGAGGTCATATTATTGTTGAGCCACAGGAAAGAGAAACAAAAACGGCTTCGGGAATTTACCTTCCGGACGCGGGTGAAAAGCGCCAGGGGCAGGGAATTGTCGTGGCCGTTGGTCCAGGAAAGATTGAGAAAGGTGAGCGGCAAGCTGTCGAGGTGAAGGTTGGAGATGCTGTCGTCTTTAAGCAATACGCCCCAGACGAAGTGAAGCTGGAAAATAAAACATTCTTGATCGTTTCCGTAGACGACGTAACCGCGGTGATCGAGGCATAGCGTTGCTACTGCCCACTTCCTACTTACTATTGCCTAATATATGTCAAAGACGATTGTTTTTAGCGACGACGCACGAAAGAAAATGAAGGACGGTGCAGATCAGTTGGCAAACGCGGTGAAGGTGACGATGGGCCCACGCGGCCGAACGGTGATTATCGATCGTGGGTTTGGTTCGCCGATGGTGACAAAGGACGGCGTGTCTGTGGCAAAGGAAGTTGAGCTTGCCGACAAGCTTGAAAATCTTGGCGCCACACTCGTGAAAGAAGCTGCGAGCAAGACGAATGACGTTGCTGGCGATGGGACGACTACCGCTGTTGTTCTTGCGCAATCAATCATTTCCGAAGGCCTGCGCGTGGTTTCTGCTGGCGTAAACTCGCAAGCGCTTCGTCGTGGCATCGAAAAAGGCGTTGAGGCGATTGTGAAAAAAATTGCAGAGATCTCGACTCCGGTTCATGGCAACGCCATCGAGCAAGTCGCATCTATTTCCGCGAACGATCCTGAAATCGGTAAGATGATTGCGGAGGCCATGAAGAAAGTGAGTGAGAACGGCGTGATTACGGTTGAAGAAGGCCAGTCCTTCGGGATCGAAGTCGATGTCGTCGAAGGCATGCAGTTTGATAAAGGCTACGTGTCGCCATATATGGTGACGAGCTCCGAGCGCATGGAAGCCGTGTACAACGATGTTCCTGTGCTCGTGACCAGTGAAAAAATCAGTAGCATGCAAACGTTGATGCCGATCTTGGAAAAACTTCTTGGCACTGGTCGAAAAGACCTCGTGATTATTGCGGAAGATGTCGATGGGGAAGCGATGACGGCACTTGTGCTGAACAAACTTCGCGGTGCGTTGAACGTGTTGGCAATTAAAGCCCCAGCGTACGGCGATCGCCGAAAGGCCATGCTTGAGGACATTGCCATCGTGACTGGTGCGAAGTTCATTGCTCCAGAAACGGGAATGAAGTTCGAGACACTCGAGCTTTCGGATCTTGGCCACGCACGTCGCGTTATTTCTACAAAGGACACAACAACGATCGTTGAAGGTGCTGGCGACAAGGTGGCGATTGCTGAACGCGTGATGAATATCAAAGCACAGCTCGAAAATTCCGACTCCGACTTTGACAAAGAAAAGTTCCGCGAGCGCATGGCGAAGATTTCCGGCGGCGTAGCTGTGATCAAGGTTGGTGCAGCAAGCGAAGTGGAGATGAAAGAGAAGAAGCACCGCATTGAAGACGCTGTGGCTGCAACAAAAGCAGCCATCGAAGAGGGAATTGTCGCTGGTGGTGGCGTGGCGTTGATTCGTGCAAAAGCGGTACTTGCCGATCTCGTTGTGAGCGCAGAAGAAAAGATTGGTGTCGATATTTTGAGTCGTGCCGTTGAATCTCCACTTCGTCAGATCGCGGAGAACGCTGGACATGAAGGCGGCGTCATCGTGGAACGCGTGAAGGCGATGACGGGAAATAACGGTTGGGACGCGGCTGAGGACAAAGACGTGGACATGGTTGCGGTCGGCATCATCGACCCAGCGAAAGTCACCCGATCTGCGCTGCAGAACGCAGCATCGGTGGCGGTCATGATTCTCACCACCGAAGCAGCGATCACTGAAGTTCCGAAGGCTGAAAAAGAAAGTGCTGGTGGCGCTGGCGGAGGCATGGGCGACATGTATTAAATTGTAGAGACGGCCCGGTGGGCCGTCTCAAACAACCCACAAAACGGATCCGTTTATTCGGATCCGTTTTGTGCTATCCTCGATGTGTACGGTGTGCGAGGGGGAATGATCGTCGATAGGTTAGGGTTCGGAGGAACGCGGGGAATTCGGAAACGGGGAAACAGAGACGGTCGAGAGGTTTTACGAGGAGTAATCCTCGACGCAGCTGCTGCTGCGATTCAATCTGGGTAACCGCGAAGGGGAACCTCTGCGGAAATGGTGGTAGCCAACGCACATCAGCCGTGATTCCTACGGGCACGGTCCCTTGATTGGATGAAAAACCAGACCAACAGCTAAGGCGACCTGATGGTCATAAATCGAGCGAGCTGATGAAGTTCGTTTTCCGAAAGGACGGCTGGGGAGCCGGATGCCGAAGCTTTGGGCGCGGGGCTGACGGGCCAAAAGCCCGAACAGACAACAGCGCGGTACTCTCCACACCACCCTTACGAGAAGCACTTTCGGCCATACGCGGCTGGAGGTGCTTCTTCATTAAAAACCGACGAGCCCGACCTCTTGCGAAGCCGGGCTCTCGTGGGGTTCTGACCGGCGCGGTTGCGCTTGGGTCAGTTCTCGTTGCTGGCGACCGTCGGCACCGGCACGTTGACGATCTGCCCGATCGCCAACTTGTTCACGTCGATGTCCGGGTTCGCCTTCTCCATGTCCAGCCGGTTGATCCCGTACAGCTTGCCGATGCTGGCCAGGTGCTCGCCGGCTTTCACCTTGTGCTGCCGCATGCCGCCGGTGTTGGCCGGGGTCTGCGTGGCGGTCGCGGGCTGCGGCGGCTGCGGGTTCGGGGTGGTGGTGCCGTGGCCGTTGTAGGCGATGAGGCACACGACCACGAACGCCACGGACATGGCCGAGAAGGCGAGGTTGATCGGCGCCTTGCGGTTCCAGGCCACGAAGCCGAAGAGGATCGATCCCCCCTTCCGCTTGGCCCAGCCGTAAAGCGCGCTGACGCCGCTGCCGAAGGCCTGCGTCGACTCGACGAAGCTGCGGGCGTCGCGGTGGACGCCCATGTTCTCGAGATCGCTGTCCGACAGGCGGTCGGGGTTGGAGGGGGTGGGGGACGGGGGGAGGACGGGTTCGTCCATGAGGGACTCCAAGGGCCGAGAAAGTGAGTGGCCACTGCAATTCTACCTCATTTTCAGCCAAAAGTCCACTTTATAGCTATTCTCGGCTCGGTTTGGTATCGTGTGGGTATTCTTGACCCCTATTTTATGGACGATATGAACGATGGGAGCACTCAGGGTTCGGCAAAACAGGCGGAGGTAGTTCCGCCAGGAAGGGGCGCATCGAACGATCGGTTGATGGCGGCACTCGGGTACGTTGGTGCGCTGTGTCTTATTCCGCTGATCTTCGCTCGCCAGTCTCCGTTCGCTCAGGAACATGCCAAACAAGGACTCGTGCTTTCGTTGATTGCCATTGTGGTAAAGGTTTTTGCGCCTGGCTTATGGCATATCCCGTTCGGTGGCTTGCTGGTGATGGTGGCGGGTTTTGCGATCTTTATCACGGCGATCATGGGGTTGGTTAAGGCATTACAGGGCGAGAAGTTTGAAATCCCGTATATCAGTGATTGGGCACGAAAGATTCACTTCTAGGATCGGTGCATGTCGCTGTTAGACGACAAACTCAAAAATCTTGCTGAGCGCCATGGCCTTGCGGTTGTGGCGCTTGGGCTTGAGGCATCTCGCGCTCGAGCCATCGAGCTTGAGGCCGACATGAGTGATCCTGGATTTTGGAGCGACCAGGAAAAGGCGCGAAAAGTTGCGCAAGAAGCATCGGATCTCAAGAAGGAAGTAGAGGCGTGGGACGACATCGGCAAGCAGATCTCGGAGGTTCGCGATGTTGTTGCGATGGCGGAATCGGAAGGATCGGCAGAGGATAAACACGAAGCTGAGCGGCTTGTTGCGGATCTCGAGGAACGCTTTACCGCCATGGAGTTCCAGATGCTGTTTTCCGGCGAGTACGACAGGCGCAATGCGATCCTTTCCATTCATGCTGGTGCTGGTGGTACCGATGCAAACGACTGGGTAGCGATGCTTTTGCGCATGTTCATGCGTTTTGCTGAGCGAAAAGGATTTACTGTGGATATTCTCGACGAATCGCGTGGGGAAGAAGCGGGGTATAAGAGTGTCACGATTGCGGTGCGCGGTCGGTATGGATACGGATTTCTCCGATCGGAGGCTGGCGTACATCGTCTTGTTCGCATCTCGCCGTTCGACGGAGAAAAGATGCGACACACCACATTCGCGCTCGTGGAAGTGCTCCCGGAGTTTGATGCGATGGATGCCGCGACTGTTGAGCTTGATATGGACGACGTGCGTATCGACACGTTCCTGTCGTCCGGCAAAGGCGGACAGTCGGTGAACACCACGTACAGCGCCGTTCGCGTGACGCATTTGCCGACCGGAATCTCGGTGAGCTGTCAGAACGAGCGTTCGCAGTTGCAAAACAAAGAAACCGCGTTAAACGTCCTCAAAGCAAAGCTCTTCCAGCTCATGGTAACAGCGCGCGCAGAGAAGCTTTCGGATATTAAGGGTGAACACAAAACAGCGGCGTGGGGCAACCAAATTCGCAGTTACGTGCTGCATCCGTATAAAATGGTGAAAGATCATCGTACCGACGTCGAAACATCAGATACGGACGCCGTGCTCGATGGAGAACTCCTTCCGTACATTGAGGCATACTTACGCAACGACGCGGCGAAAAGAAATGAGTAAAACCATATGCAAATATCATCACTCGTGACTGGTGGGTCGGGATTTATTGGTTCCCATCTTGTGGATGCGCTTGTTCATCGTGGCGATCGTGTTGTTGTTGTTGACTGGGTGGAGCCAACCGCGGATCGGCGTAATTCCAAAGCGGAATATATCCTTTGCGATATTCGCGATCGGAAACTTGAGCACATTGTTGCCAACGCCGCACCAAACATTGTCTTCCATCTTGCTGCGCATATTGATGATCGTGCGTCTGTTCTTGATCCCATCATGAACGCCGAGCACAACGAGCTTGGTTCCATTAATGTTTTTGCATCAGCCTTTGCGGCAAAGGTGCAGAGCATCGTTTTTGCCTCAAGTTGTGCGGTGTACGGCATGCCTGAATCTGTTCCCGTTTCTGAGTTCGCACGTTGTCGGCCACGAACCCCATACGGCATTTCAAAATTCGCCGCAGAAACTTATCTGGATTCGTACGCCCTTTGCGACGACATACATACCGTCTCGTTGCGATTCGCTAATGTGTACGGACCCAGACAATATGGCAACACAGAGGCGGGCGCGATTGCGATTTTTACGGAGAAGCTGTTGCGCGGAGAATCGCCATTTTTGAATGGCGACGGATCAACAACGCGAGATTATGTTTTTGTGCACGATGTTGTTGCAGCGTTGATTGCAGCATCGGCCAGCGCGGTATCTGGCGTGTACAACGTGGGAACCGGGCGAGAAATACCAACAAAAGCGTTGTATGAAATGATCGCTGGCGAAATTGCTACCGATATTCGGCCAACACCACGGCCCGAGGTGAAGGATGCGGTGATGCGGATGAGTCTTGATATCACAGCGATTCGTGAAGCGATGTTTTGGCGCCCTACTGTGGAACTTGAAGAGGGAATCCGAGAAACAATCGCGTGGTACCGAAAATTTTTAGCGTGAAATCGCAAAAGAAAGCCTGATCCAAATGTCATGAAAAAATCCTACGGCCAGCATTTTCTTCACGACAAAAACATCATTGCGAAGATCGTTGCAACGGTGTCGATGGAACCCGGCGAGCTTCTCGTTGAGGTTGGGCCAGGTGCTGGCGCGTTGACGCTCCCCCTCCTTACGAAGGCGCTCGACGAGCCTGGAGCGGGGCGAGGAGAGTGGGTCGGGGGGAGGTGCATCTTGATCGAAGCCGACCGCGATCTCGTTCCATCCCTTCACGATCGATTCCCTCAGGCCGAGATCGTGCAGGCTGATGCCGCAATGGTGGACTACGATGCGATTACTCAAGGTCGGCCGTGGGTGTTTGTGAGCAACCTTCCATACAACGCTGGAAATGCCATTCTCGAGAAGATTTTCACGTCGAAGAATCCACCACGCCAACTCGTGGTGATGGTTCAGAAAGAGGTGGGGGAGCGCATGATGGCAAAAGCGGGGGAAATGAGCGTCCTTTCGGTTGCAACGCAGCTGTATTGCGACGTCGAAAGACTTTTCATTGTAAAGCCCGGAGCCTTCGTCCCTCCACCAAAGGTCGATTCAGTGGTGTTGCGCATGACGACGAAAACCTCCCCCCATTCATGGGGGGATCGAGGGGGGCTTGAGGCTATCATCGCCCTTGCAAAACTCGGCTTTGCTCACCGTCGAAAACAGCTTCGCCAGACTCTCGCTCAAGCTGGCGTTTCCGATCTCGCTGTTATCGACGCAGCAATCGAAACCATCGGCCACCCAAAAACCGTCCGTCCGCAGGAGCTGAAGACTGAGGATTGGGTGAAGTTTTTTTCTGCGCTGAATCTCTCATAGGCGAGACTTCGCTCACTCACCAACGGGTCCTGTCACGTCAGTCGCGACTGACGTGACCTGTCGCCTCGGACCCCGTTACAGTGCTCACCGCGCACTCGACGTCTTCGGTAATCATCATCGGTATTCTGTGCTCGTTGCGCTCCGTGCGGGGGCCTCCCTCGGCGCCACCCGTTGAATCGTTCGTTTCGTCGCTGAACACCTTCATGTTCCTGTGCATACACCATCCGTGTTCACCCTGTATCGATGATATACTTGCCCTACGATATTGCGCGTATGGCGGAGGGAGAAAGAATTATCATCACGCGAAAAAAAGCCATCCTGAACCGTGAACAAAAAACGGGATTGGGTATGGTGGTTGGCTTTGGATCGCTCGCACTCATTTTTGGAGTGTTTTTCTTGTGGAAGCATATCGCTTCTCCATTTGTCATTTCCTACGTTGGTCCGAAGTTTTTAACTGGTGATGAAAAACAGCAGCAGGAAATGGAAACGCTGAAAAAGCAGGACACTGACGCTGATGGCTTGGACGACTATAGTGAACTGTATATCTACAAAACGAGCCCGTATTTGAAGGACTCCGACAGTGACGGCACGGAGGACAAGGCGGAGATTGCTCACGGTGATGATCCGAACTGCGCGCCAAATATGCCATGTGCAGCTGCCGCGGCAGACGCCGTGAATCCTGCAACGCTCCAGGGAACGTTCGCGGAGAAGGTTGCTGCAGAAGCTGGTGCTACTCCAGCTCCAGAAGCACCGGCAACGTCGGTGGACATTGAGGCGACGTTGGCGTCGATGACAACAGACCAAATCCGAACGTTGCTCATTCAGGCTGGTGGTGATGCTGCGGCGATTAATGCGTTATCAGACGACGATCTCCATTCGGCACTATCGCAAGCTATTACGCAGATGCAGCTTGAGGACGCGGTGAATGCGGATGCCACGGCGGCAGCAAATACCGGAACGACGACAGGACCTTCCACAACGACACCAACCGATACTACCCAAACCACCCAGTAATTGCGTATGAAGGATCGTCTGCGAAAATTTGGTGCCACGGCGTTGCTGATGCTGACGATGTTTGCATTTTCTTCTGCAACGCTTCTTGCCCCAAGAACAGCACTTGCTGGCCCGGCCGACAACACGGTCGGCGACGTTCCACGTGTTATTGAATGGATTTTGGGTGCGTTGAAATACCTTGGGCAAACCGCTCTTGTCGCTTCGGTTTCTACAGCGCTTATTAATACCACCACATACGCAACGGATCGTTTGGCATACGATGCCGCGGTCTTTATTGCTGCTGGTGGAAACGGCGAGGATCCATTGTTTGATAATCGCACCCCAGGAGAATATTTTGCCGACTACGGCGCGTCCGTTGCTGGTGAAGCGCTCGGCGCAATTGATGACACGGGTATTTTAGGAAACTTCAGTTTGTGTGAACCAAACGCATCCGGCGTAACGCTTGCATTCAAATTTGGTATCCAGGGCGTTTTTGATCGACCGAAGCCAGCCTGTGAATGGAGCGCCGTCGCCGATAACTGGGGAGGCTTCTTGAGTGACGTTTCCACCATGGCGAGCGATCCATTTGGAAAGAACTCCCTCATCACGGTGAAGTTGGCAGACATGTACAATCCAAAATCCAACGATCTTTCCGTTGGTATTCAGCTGTACAGCGACGTGCTCAACAAAGCACAGACCGATGCAGCAAATAACACGCTCCGAGAAATGTTCGGCGGATTTTTTAAGCCTCAGACGAATTTTATTACCGGAAGAGTCGAAACTCCTGCAGAGATGATTAAGAAGCGACTCGATGATAAAATTGAGGCTTCAGAGAGTGTTCGTAATCAGATCGCCGTGCAGGCACTTGGTGATAAGGACATTTTGCTGCAAATCGCGAAGCACGCAGGGTCGGTGTTCATGAACACGCTGCTTTCAAAGGTGACGGAAAAATTGTACGACGGCTTGTTCAGTGGTCTTGATCAAACCGCAATCGATCCGTTTAACATTGAGGGCGTTGGTTCGAGTAATGGAGAAGATGCCCGTCAGTCGTTCCGCAGTTTCCTGACGGCAACGCCACTTTCGGTAGAAAACTACAGCCAACTCGAAGAATTTAGTGCATGTCCGATATCGGGAAAGTCGTTGTATAACTGCGTCGCAGATTCGTCGTTCGTGACGGCAGTGAGCCGCGCAGATTCTGGATCGGCGCTCACCATTGCGGAGGCGATTGAAGATGGACTGCTCAATAGCTCGTGGCCGCTTATTCCGTCGTCAGACAGTGCTCGAGACCAAGATCCGTTCTGCTATACGTACGGATACTGTCACGGAAATTTGGTAAAGCTTCGCAAGGCGCGCATTATTTCGACGGGTTGGGAAATCGCCGCAGAATCCAATGCAAACAGCGAGAATAGTCCGGTCACGCTCGGCGATGCGATTGCCGCATTTAACGAGTGTAATGATCAGGGAGAGTTAGACGACGGCCATCCATGGTGTCATTTGATCGATCCAAACTGGGTCCTGAAATATCCAGAAACGCAGTGTAAGGCATTGGTATACGGCGAACAGCTCGTGGCGTCGGTCACTGATGAGCGCCAGGATGTGTGCGTGGACATGCCAAGCTGTATTGATGAGGATAGCGACGGAAATTGTACTGGTGGCTACGGGTACTGCGTTCGCGAAGAGAACGTGTGGCGCTTCCGCGGGGAAGAGTGTCCAGATTATTACGCATCGTGCACCACGTACGAAGATCCAAACGGTGAGAGCGTTGACTACCTTTCAAACACCACCAATTCCGACAACTGTACCGCGGATTCCGCAGGATGTTTGTGGTACGCCACGCAGAAGGAGGATGACGGAACGGGCACTGGAACGTTTAATTTCCCGAACTACACATCGGCAACAGACTTTGCCACAGCAGAAGCCGCAACCGATATTTACAAGAATCGCATCTACTTCACATCAGCCGTGGAGGAATGTCAGTCTTCGGGCGCTGGATGTAAGGAATTGGTGTCTCGAGCTGATGGCACTACGCTCAACATGATCGCGAATCCATCGTTCGAGGCTGATACGAATGGCGACGATATTCCAGATGGTTGGGTTGGGACGGGAGCGGATGAGGTGTATAGCACCGACGCAACAGTGATGCTGAGTGGTACCGACGCCATTAATCCTCACACGAGCACGTACGATCAGCAAGGAATCGTGCTTACCCAAGGCGCTGAATATACGTTCTCGTTCTATGCTCGTCAGGGAGCAAGCAGCGGAGTAGCGACCGATGTGCTCCTCACGCTCGAATCGAGCGACGGCACGGCTATCGATCTGAACGGATACGCATTTGACGGTGACTGTGATATTTCCTCTACGGACGATAATGTTCTGGAAGTTATTGGAACCCCAACAAGTACCACGTACGAACGGTTCACGTGTACCTTCACGGTTCCGGCGCTTACCGACACCACTGCAGAAATTACCACATCGGTTGATATTCTTGGGGGTGATTTGTATTTCGATGAAGTGCAGCTTGAGCAAGAATCTGAAGCATCGAGTTATCATGAAGGCTACAGCAGTGCGACGCTCGACTTAACATACGTGAAAGTCGCTCCGGCATATCTTGGCTGTACCGGCGATAGCGCAATCGACGCCGAGGATTGTGCAAATTACGCCACGGTGTGCTCGGAAGCGGACGTTGGATGCTCACTCTACACCCCAACGAATGGAGATCCCTCGGTAGCCGGTATCACCGACAGTCTTGATGAATGTCCGTCATCTTGCGTTGGCTACGACACATTTAAGCAAGAGGCAAC
>CALRCK010000002.1:0-202419 GCA_943354605.1 Candidatus Uhrbacteria bacterium
TCCCAACGATTGTCGCGATCCATGGCATAAAAACGGCCACTCATGCTTGCCAGTTCACCAACACCAATCTCTTTCATTTGCGACAACGCATTTTTCACGAAATCGAGGCCGGAGTTGTACAGCGTATCGCGACCGTCCAGCACCGCGTGCACGGCAACACGTTTCAATCCAAATTCCTTCGCCATGCGGAGCAACGCAAAACAATGCTCGTCAAACCCATGAACTTTTCCCGACGACAAAATGCCCATCAGGTGCAGCACGCCACCAGTACCTTTCACCTTTTCAAACGCTTTCATGAGCGCGGGATTCTTCATGAATTCCCCGCTCGCAATGGACTTTGTGAGCCGCGGTAACGTTTGGTAATACACACGGCCTGCACCAATCGCCAAGTGACCAACTTCGCTATTCCCCATTTCCCCCCAATTCAAACCGACTTCTTCACTCGACGCACGCAACGTCATGGACGGATATCGTGACGTCATCAGATGAAACGTGGGTGTTTGCGCACGAGTAATGGCGTTCCCATCAGCGTCAGGTGCAATACCAAAACCGTCTAAAACACAAAGAACAACCGGACGCGGACGCCGCGCATTCACTGGATTTTCGGCCGTCATAATGACGGTATGATAGCACGCTCACTATCGCACGGCTACCACGTCGGTTCCCGTCTTTACAAAACGTATCTGGTCAATTTTTTTCAATCCAAGAAATGATTCGCGCGCCGTCACACTGTCGAGCGAACGCAGTTTTGCAATCTGCATATCGAGCCGATCACGTTCATGACGAAGCTCGACATTCTTTTCTTGCAACTCACGAACCGCGTAGCCTTTTGTTGCCGCACTATTCACTTGCCCCACATACAACACCCCAAACGCGAGCATACAGCCCACACTCAGCACACTCATGACGCGCGGATTTTTCAGCGCTCTCACGAAAATGTTTTTTCCTCCTTGTTGTACCTCCATACAATCCGTTAAATTTTCTCAACAATCCTGAGCTTCGCACTGCGCGACCGAGGATTCTCGATCATCTCCGTTTGCGTGGCGACGATCGGTTTCTTCGTGATCGGCTTCAAACCGGCCTGAGTTTTAAAAAGGATCTTTACGGCGCGGTCTTCGAGCGAGTGAAACGTGATGACTGCGCATCGTCCACCACTGTTGAGTTTTGCGAGCGCCGCGGCTAATCCGCGTTCAACTTCGCCAAGCTCGTCATTCACCACAATGCGCAATGCCTGAAATGTTTTCGTTGCTGGGTGAATTTTTCCAGTGCGATGCACTACGCTTGCAACAATTTCGGCAAGTTGGTACGTCGTGTCGATTCGCATTTCTCGTCGCGCGTCCACAATGGCCTTCGCGATGATGGCGCTTCGCGGCTCTTCACCAAATCGGCGAAGGATTGTTGTCAGATCGTCACGCGTCCATGTATTCACAATGGTCTCGGCCGACAATTCCTGTCGCGTGTCGTACCGCATGTCGAGTGGCCCATCCTTCATGAAGGAGAAGCCTCGTGATGCGTCGTCTACGTGCACCGACGAAAATCCCAGGTCGAACAGCATCGCGTCGAATGTTCCAACGTCGCGAGTGCCGATTGAACTGAATGTGTCGTGAATGAGCGTAACGCGATCACCGAATTCTGCGCACCGTTCTTTCGCAACGATCAAGTTCCGATCATCACGGTCGAACCCAACCAATTCCCCGCTGGGCGACGTTGCTGCGAGCATAAGCTTCGCGTGTCCACCAAGGCCAACGGTGCCGTCGAGTACTCTGCTGCCGGGCTTTAATGCCAGGCCGCTGAGGACTTCGTTGGCAAGAACCGGAATATGCACTTTTGCCGAATCAGAGGTCATAGGGCACTAAAGTCCCACAGAACCAAGCTGTTCGGCAATACTCTCGGCATCTTTCTCTGATGCCGTTACGTACGTCTGCCACTTTTCCGCGTCCCAAATTTCCAGACGCGTATTCACCCCAACGATCACCACGTCCTTCCGGAGACCTGCATATTGACGCAAATACTCCGGAACGACACACCGTCCCTGCTTGTCCAACACCACATCCATTGCCCCAGCAAGCATGAGCCTGGCGAATGCACGTGCGTTAGCCTGCCCAAGGGGTAAATTCGCGAGCGATGTCGCTAACTTGCCCCACTCCTCCAAGGGCAGCAGGAATAATGAAGAGTCCAAGCCTCGCGTCACCACCGCGCCATACGCGAGTGCTTCTCGAAACTTCATTGGAACGGCGAGCCGTCCTTTGTCGTCGATAGAATGTTGGTATTGACCAAGGAACATGGCGGGTTTGGTTTTATGAGTTTAGGCGGGAGATTCCCCACTTTTCTCCTCATGGCCCCACTTTACACCACTTTGCCACTCCAGTTCACCAAATTTGGCTAAAACTTGTGGATAACCGACATTTCTGCTACCATGAGCGACGTTCCTTCCGATTCGTCTCCCGACGAATCTCCACCCTCGCCCTTCCCCGGAGTTCCCCGTGACCGCATTTTCCCTGTCCGTCATCCGTTGGTTTTCTACTGGATTCGGTATCGTCACCGTCGTCGTCATTGGCACGTTTGAGTTCAGGAGTTTCCTGCCGCCGACCAAACAGAAGCTCCCCGCCCGGGTCGAAACAACGGTCGGCGACGACGTCTTTGACACTGGCGGAACGGCGATGGACGAGGACGGCGACGATCCGTCTACAGCCGTAAAAACTACGTCTCGCATCACTCGGGCAGCGACTCCGCACATCGACACCCCGGAAGCCCGGCTGGCAGCGATCCTCTCCAAGCGTGAGGATCGCCTCGCCGCCTGGACCGTGGATCACGCCGACGAGTGGGACGAGCTCGACCTGGCGATGCAGGACTGCGCAACCGAGTGTTTCATCCGAGGCTTCAGCTGGACCCCGGAAGATGCAATCAGCACGTGCCTCAGCCAGTTCGAACTTCTCGACGAGAGCGAGTGACCGAACCCCACGAACGAAAAGCCCCCAGTGTGCTCCTTGCCTACGCGGCGAGCCTGAGCACCGGGGGCTTTCGAATTTCCTCACTTGGTCGATTTTCGGTTTGCATCATCGCAAACTCGCTCGCCGTACGAATGGAGTACGTCTCACGAGATTTGCTCGATGCGCACCGAAACTCGCCACAAGTGAGAAAATTCTCCAAGTCATTGTATTTTGGACGCGAATTCAGTTTTCTGAGACAGTGCCGGCCGGGAGAACTTCATGAACATCCTTCTCGTTACGTCTTCTACCGATACCCTCGGCACCGCGCGACGGATGCTTGGTGGTTCGCAATGGACGCTGGCAACACTCGGCGTAGAGCAGTCCATCGCGGCGATCGACGCTTCTCTCGCCGCAGTGCCGACCATGGACCTTGCGCAGTACGACGCCATCGTCCTCATCGGCGTTCACGGCATGGCGCACCGAACCATCTACACGGTGGCCAGACAGATTGTGGCGCGACAGTACGCCGGCCGGCTGATTGCCGTTGCGAAGGCAGACGAACCGCCAGCGAAAAACGAGGCGCGCCGCTACTTCCGGACCGCCGGCATCTGCG
Source organism: Candidatus Uhrbacteria bacterium (assembly GCA_943354605.1). Lineage (GTDB taxonomy): Bacteria > Patescibacteriota > Patescibacteriia > UBA9934 > UBA9934 > CAIKHN01. Next base: position 3,544 of record CALRCK010000002.1, read on the forward strand.
ACGATCAATTTGCGCCGTCGCTCGAGGCCGCGCTTCGAGCACTCAACTCATGAGCCACGCTACAACGATGTCCGCCGCCCAACGAGGGAGGCGGACATTCGCGTTTTGCAAACTTTTTGCCCTTTCGCTACACTCCCTGCGCGAGTTTTTCCCAGTGTTCCGTTCCATTCACTCGTTCCTCCGAGGTACATCGTGATTCTCAGCGAAATCGTTCTCCCCCTCGCCGATGCAGACCACAGCGCAGCATCGCGCGAACGGCTCAAGGCCAACGCGCGGAACAGCCTGCTCAACACCGGCTTCGTGGGCTTCCAGGGGCTCCGCCACCTCACGCCCGACCGCGTGCACAGCGTGCGCACCTCCGCGGATCGCGTCTTCTTCCTCCCGTACGAAGAGAAGCTCGCGCTCGAACATCGGGAAACCGGTGGCCAGCGCGGCATGAACCTCACGTTCGGCATCCGCAAGGGCGCCACGCATCGCGACCTGAAGGAGTACTGGCACCACGGGCCGAACCGTACGCCGGACGACCCGATGTACCAGGACGTTGGCGACAACGTGCCGGTGCCGCAGGTGCCCGGATTCAACGCGGACATGGACACGCTCCACCAGAACTTCGGTCGCGAGATGGAGCTCCCCCTCGAGATCATCTCGGAAGGACTCGGGTACCCCACCCGCTTCCTGCCGAACCTCGTGAAGGGCGGGGATTCGCTGCTGCGGGATCTGCCCTACCACCCGTTCACGCCCGACACGCCCGCCGGCACGATGTGGACCGGTGAGCACACGGATTCGTGTCTCATCACCGGGCTCATCCCCGGCGTTCTGGATGGCGAAGACGTGGACGACAGTCTGGAAATCAGGCTCAAGGATGGTCGGTGGGTCCGCGTGCCGATCCCGCGCGACACGATGATGTTCAACATCGGCGACTTCCTGTCGCTCATGACCTGCGGGCGCTACGCGTCCACGTGGCATCGCGTCGGCCCACCGCGCGAGCACGGTCGGCGCCGTCGGTCCACGGTGTACTTCGCTCACCCGCGGCGCGAGAAGATGCTCCCCAAGCTCGAACTCGACGAGGCGGTCTTCGGAGCACCAATCGGCGACTGGGAAGAAGTGTGCGCTGGTTACGCGCTCTTCCGCGTGCTGTGCGCGAACAACGCACATCGCGGACCGAACCCGTATCTGAAAACCGGTCGCGACCCGAGCGTTCCCCCGCTCGTGACACGCTGAGCCCATCACAGCAACACGACGACGAACGGCGCTTCCCGCGAGGGAGGCGCCGTTCATGCGTTGAGAGGCTCTTTATGTCACTTAATTATCCAACTCGAAAGCTCCAGACCCGGCTCTCGTCGTAGACCGTCCATTATAATTCAAATACGAATTCATCTGACCTTCTCCTTTACTCACCAAAGAGCTTCCATGTTTTGAAAGGCCTGATAGTTTCTGAATAAGAGTATCTTTTGTCCCATCGGGCCTCATCGTCCAACTATGTTCTTCGTAATCACCTTGCGCATTACGCTCAAGTACCGTTTCACGGATCAGCTGTTGAGATGCATCAAATTCGTATGACTTAAAACTCACCACCTTTCCATTTTCGTCATTCAAAATCTCTGATTTTCGGATCGTTTTTCCGTCAACGACATCAACAATTCCATTCGCGTATCCTCTTTCATCAAACGAGCGTGTTATGGTTTCTTTTTTTCCATCGGAAGACTGAATTTCCAACCCACTCGCACGAATACCAAGTGGCGTTTTTACGTATTCTCGAGAGTAATGCAATTTCTTTCCATGATCTTCTACTGTTCCAGAAATCCATCGTGTATCGCTAATACCTCGATCGATCCATGGTCGCTCGCCGTGTAACTGGACTGTTTCGACGGTATTTGTAAAAGGCGGATTCCCAAGTTTCACCGTTTCGACTTTTCCAATGCTCCGAAGATCTATTGGCTGAACAAGCGCTTCTTTTCCTTCTACAGTTTTCTCTGACGCCCCAAGCTCCGCCTTCATTTCTTCAATCTGTCCTTGCATGATTGCTCGTGTTTCTGCATCCATGTCTGGCATATCCTTCATCATTTGCTCCATGGAATTTATTTCGTCTTGAAGCGACACCTCGGCGCCTTCAGCCTTTGCGGCAAGCGCAGCTTCTTGCGATGCTTCAGAAACCACCTCTTCACCCTGCTCACCATTTGCCTCAATCGACTGTCCTGCAAGGGCTTCTTTAAAATGGCTCATAAAAAATTGAGATATAATGCACGCATTGTAACGAACCCCTCTCTATGCCACCAAAAGATATCCACACACGAATCGCGTTGCTCGAGGCTAGAATTGCAAAACTCGAAGGCATCAAACGCAAGGCACGGGAATTGAAAACTAACATCAAAAAGAAGGGCGACCAGAAAAAAGCAAAGGCCATCGCGGATTCGCTCAAGAGGTAGTTGACGATCTCTTTTTCGGAATTCCCGAATTCCTCGAGCGCAACACCCGGTGATATGCACCAGCGAAACGGTGGGCTTCGTCGCGGGCGCGCTGCAAAATTTCTTTTGACGATTCTGCGATGCGACGGAGCTCGGCATTCGATTCGTCGTACACCAACCGGTCTTGCTTGCGATCGAACCCTTTCGCGATGCCGATAATCGGAATGGTGAATCCAAGATCGGCCAGTACTTCTTTCACCCGATTCACCTGCCCTTCTCCCCCATCAATCACCATAATATCTGGCGCGGGCCACGTGGCTGGCGATGTGGTGATCCGCCTCAGCCTTCGTCGCAATACTTCTTCCATTGCCGCAACATCATTCGCGCCTTCAAAACCTTTAATCTTGAACTTCCGATACATCACCTTGTTTGGCTGACCGTTTTCGAAAACGACCATAGACGCAACGTTCGACGTGCCGGAGATATTCGCGATGTCGTACGCTTCGATGCGACCCAACACATTGATGAATCCTTCCCCACTTTTTGCTTTTAACTTTTCGCTTTTAACTCCTCCCCCATCCCAATCATCCTCTCTCGTAATCAACGCCACATCGTTCACGTGCTCGAGTGCATTGATTTTGTTTCGTAGGCCGGCAGCACGTTCGAAATCTTTCGCAAGCGCGGCTCGCTTCATCTCTTTCGTCATCTGTTTCACGATGGATGTTTTCTTTCCTTCAAAGAATTGGATGAGCTGACGAATACTCTTCCGATACTCCTTCTTCGAAATTGCCCCAGTGCACACGCCAGGGCATCGGCCAATCTGCGCATCAAAGCACGGCCGACCGCCCTCCTGATGTTCACATGTACTCCACGGAATGGATCGCCTTACCAATTCAAGCGCAGTTCGAAGTGATCGACTGCTGATGTACGGACCAAATACGGCGAAAAACTTTTTCTTTGCCGCTCCAGAAAGCACTTTGGTAAACGGCTGCACGCCCATGCGCTCCAAGTCGAGTCCGCGCAGCAACACCGGCCTTGGAAAATCCTCGTTCGTGATACAGAGATACAAGAAACTCTTGTCGTCTCTGCTCAAAATATTGTACGGCGGCTGGTTCTTGCGAATCTGATTTGATTCTAAGACGAGCGCCTCGATAACCGTTGGTGTTTGAACATAATCAATGCGCGCAATGTTCGCGACGAGATCGGCGATACGGCCGTTGTGCGCTTTAGTAAAATACGATCCGACTCTTTTCTTCAAACTCGTCGCCTTTCCGATATACAACAATCTCCCCGCAACGTCGTAATACAAATACACCCCAGGAGCATCTGGAAGTTCGCCATGCAAAATGCGGATGGAGGAAGGAATCATTGAAAGAGCGTAACAAAAAAAGGTAAAAGTCGCGAGAACGGAACTGACCTTAGAGGAGACTAGGGCGGGATGACGGCGACAAGACATCAATGCCGAGAGTGGGGGTGCTCGATTTCCGAATCTTTGAGTGTAAAGCGGGCTTTACATATCAAACAGCACTTTTATTGGGTTTTTCGATCGGAAACGTGTAAAGAGGGCTTTACACTCGCAAACTGCAGAATCGAAGACCCCACGCTCTCCCCGCCAAACTCAGTTTCCTCGAGCGCTATATCACCATCCCAATCCATTCAAAGATTCAGATCAGGATTGCCTCCCCTTCACGTCCATCCAAGGTTAGTTCAGTTTCACCCAACAACCGTCGTCACCATCACCGCAACAAACATCACAAAGGTAAAAGCAATCGCCCACTGAGAAATTTGCAGAGAATTTTTTGGAAGATCCGCACTGACTCGAGCACGTTCGTAGGCGATAAGCATCATGATCGCGGTAAGCGAACTGAGTATGCCGCCCGTAATGGATAATACCGAAGCAATGCGCTGGGCGCCCATAAGAAACAATGCAAACGGAAGGCTCGCTGTCGTCATCCACGCAGAAACAAAACGCATGCGTAAGTCGTACAGGAACGTATTTGTTAGCTGTGTTGCAAGATTGGTGTACGCGTTAAACGTGGTAAGCAGCGCAATGCCGCACGCAAGAAGGACGAGACTCTTTCCAACCGCAGAAAGTCCAAGAATGCCGTTCTCTGTGGTTGCCACTCCCGTTACTGCAAGAATGCCAATGCCGAAAACGGTATATACCATCGGAACAATCACCGATGCGCGAATGATTGATTTTGGAAGAAGATCGGAGCGCTTTCCGAGAATGTCGCGCATTTCTGGAACCGCAGACAACCCACCAAACGCGAACAGCATCACGCCAAGCGGAATGCTCATGTTGCCAGAGGCTGAGGCGAGAACGTGTACAACCGTCATGTGCGGCGCCGCGACGATCATGAGAAGCACGATAAGGCCAATGAATAGTGGAATAAGAAACTTCTGTGCGCGAGCAACAAAGAGCGAACCACCAATCGTAAAGAAGGATGCGACGACAAAAAAGACAACGCTCGCCGTCGTTATCGTCATCGGAAAAATCGGAAACGTCACCACGCGTAAAAACTGTCCGCCGAAAATGATAAAGGCGAGCAGCGCGCCAAATGTTGCGCCAATGTAGGCAAATGCCGCGATGCCGGTGCCGAGGTGGCCAAGTTCGCGACCGATTACTTGAATGAACCGTGCTTTCCCGCCACGAATCATCACCAAATCGCCGTACAAGCGCAGAACAAGAAAGCTGATGAGTGCCGCAAGAAGGAGCTCAAGAATTCCGATGCCGATGCCAACCTGGAGGATCGCATACGGCAACCCCAAAATTCCCACGCCAATCATAGTGCCGATGAGTGGCCGTGCCGCGCTCCAAATACGAGACGAATCTGATTCCATAGCGCCATCATTGTACCATTTTCGTTTATCCCCTCCCCGCACACAGCTTCTTCACACGTTACGCACGTTTTTCGCTTTCGATGCCCCGCGGAGTCGGTTACCATACCCCTACATATGTCCGATGTCGGTCGCATCCCTCCACACAATCTTGAAGCCGAGCGCTCGCTGCTTGGCGCGTTGTTGCTTGACCAAGAAGTGCTCCTCAAAATCGGCGACACATTGCGGTCAGAGGACTTCTACAAAGATTCTCACCGAATCTTGTACGAAATCATGCTCGAGCTCGTTGACCGCCATGAACCGATCGATGTGCTCACCCTCGGCAATCGTCTTGAAGAAAAAGGTGTGCTCAAGCAAATTGGCGGACGAACCGCGCTCGTCGAACTCACGAACGTGACGACGACTGCCGCACACGTTGCACACCACGCGGAAATTATTGCAAAAAAAGCAGCGCTTCGTCGTTTGCTCTCTGCCGCAAGCGAAATTACGGAACTTGGGTTCGACGAATCCCAAGACGTGGACGTGCTGCTCGACGAAGCCGAGCGCCGGCTGTTTAACGTTTCACAAAATTTCATTAAGCAATCGTTCACGCCGCTCCACACGCTGCTGACTGAGGCGTTCGATCGTATCGACGAGCTTCACAAAGAAAAGGGAAAGCTTCGCGGTGTTGCGACAGGATTCTTTGGCATCGACAACTTGCTCGCCGGGTTGCAAAACTCGGACCTCATCATTCTCGCCGCCCGACCATCCGTGGGAAAAACATCCTTCGCCATGGACATCATTCGCAACGTCGCGCTGCGTACCGGCAAACCCGTGGGATTCTTCAGTCTCGAAATGAGCAAGGAACAGTTGGTTGACCGCATGATCTCCGCCGAAGCGAATGTGGACCTCTGGAAACTTCGTACGGGCCGGCTTTCCGAAAGCGCCGACGACTTCCCTCGCATCGGCGAAGCACTCGGCAAATTGTCGGAAGCGCCAATCTTCATCGACGATTCTCCAATCGCGACAATCATGAGTATCCGTACGAAAGCGCGCCGGTTGCAAAGCGAACACGGGCTTTCCATGATCGTCATCGACTACTTGCAGCTCATGGAAGCGCGAAAGAAAACGGACAATCGCGTGCAAGAAGTGGCAGAAATTTCTCGAGGATTGAAACAAATCGCTCGTGAACTCAACGTTCCAGTGCTCGCACTCGCACAGCTCTCCCGTGCGGTGGAAATGACCAAGCCTGCTATTCCAAAACTCGCCCACCTCCGCGACTCGGGAAGCATCGAGCAGGATGCCGACGTCGTCATGTTCCTCTACCGTAAAGCCGCAGACCGAAACTATCAGCCAGAGGAACTGACGCCAGAAGAAAAAACCAAAGCCGAAGTGCACATCGCTAAACATCGTAACGGACCAACCGGCATGGTGCCGCTCTTCTGGGACGCAACGCATGCGAGTTTCAAAAACTTGGACACGCGGACGTCTGGGTTCTCTCCACCCAACACCTCACACACTACACCCTCCGATGCTTCCACCGAACCAAAACCCAGCAACGTCGGTCTCCCGCCAGGCGTTCCGCCAAAAGGCTACGGTCTTCCACCGAAACAGTAAGATTGGTACCATTCGGAGCGTACGAACGGATAAAGATAAGAATTAATCTCACCTGAACGTTCATATTTGCGACGAGTTTGGGTGCGCGTCGAGGAAAGCTCGCGAGACGTACTTCATGTGTACGTTGAGCGAGTTTCCGATGACGCAAGCCCAAAATCGGCCAAATAGGGACGTTCAGAAAACCTATGTTCAATAAGATTAAGCAGATCAAAGACATGCGCGACCAGAGCAAGATGATGAAGGCGATGCTCGACGAAGTGGTGATTGTGGGAATAGGCGCTCGCGGAAAAGTGATGATCACGGTGAACGGAAGCCACGAAACACTTGGAGTAAAGGTGGATGAGACACTCAACCATTCAGAAATCGAAACCGGCGTGAAGGAAGCGCTCAACGACGTGAACAGCAAGCTTCAGGTTGAGCTCATGAAAAAGATGAAAGAGATGGGCGGATTGGATGCGTTTAAGAATCTCGGACTGTAGACCTCCCCTAACCCCTCCTTCGTAAGGAGGGGGACCGCTCTATGCGCAGGTTCCCCACTCCCATTCATAATGCCGCGGCCGCATTGGGTCGCCTTCCGGGAGTGGGGCCAAAAACCGCACTTCGTTACGCGTTCGCGCTTCTCCATTTCAGCAAACTTGAACTCGCGAGCATTGGTCGTGCGATTGTCGACCTCGGTAATATCACACTGTGCCAAACCTGCTTCACGTTTGCTGAAAAAGACTTGTGCGAAATTTGTGCAGATCCAAACCGCGACGCAACAAAGCTCTGTATCGTTGCTGAGGCGCGCGATATTTCCACCATCGAGGCCACAAGCGTGTACAAAGGGCGCTACTTCGTCCTCGGTGGCACACTCAACCCTATCGACGGCCGCACACCAGAAACGCTCAACGTGAAAGCCTTGCTCGATCTTGTGAAAAACTCGCCTTCAATCACCGAGTGTATTCTTGCGTTCTCTCCAGATGTTCACGGCGAAACCACTATCATGTATCTGCAACGCCAGCTTTCGACATTTGGAAAATCGATGACGCGACTCGCTCGCGGTCTCCCCATGGGTGCCGATATTGAGTATGCGGACGAAGTCACGCTCGCAAGCGCAATGACCGGGAGATCAAAAGCGTAGAGACGACCCCGCCGGGTCGTCCCTCTTATTTCACCAAGAGCGCCTCAAGAAGTGTTCGACCCTTTGTTTCCCACACTAACGATCCGAGCGTCTGTTGTTCGAGAATGTAATCCGCAACGAACTGGACCGCGCCGTCGTGGTCGGTAGCATTCAGCGACGTTGCATACGCCTCAGTAAACCGATATTCCAGAGACTCGCGCGCACCTTCGTCCTCAACTTGCAGCCACAACTGTTGATCGACAACGTCACCAACATGACCAGATTTCCCCGCAAGCACCGACTCTAAGTACGTCACCAAGTCGTTCTGCACATCTTCCACGGTCCGATTCGCTAAATCGAATCGCGACAATCTCCCTTCCAGCTTCGCGAGAAGATCATCAATCTGCTTGCTCGCGTTCGCGGGATCGAAGTGAAGTTCTTTCACGTCGTAATGCGGCTTCATGGTCAGTGCAATGTCGTCTGGGCGATTCGCGATGCCGTGAAGCAACAGACCGTCGTACAACGCCTTCGCGGTGCTTTCACTCATGTCGGTGTCCACAAACGAGTACAGTAAATGGAACATCACATCCGGCACACCGTCGCCATCAAGAAGTTTTAGCGCAACATCTTTCAAAAACACCGCTTGATTTTGACTACGCTGCGGATCCCCAATTTTATAACTCTGCCGTGCGCGCAACCACTGTAGGCCCTCAGTGGTCGGCAATTCCAGCGTGCGCAAAATACCAAGGACCTGAGAAAATCCCGCCGTCACGACGTAGTCTGCCTTCACGCCAACGATGTGCTCAATTTGTTCCACACCGTAATCAAGGCCAGCAAACGCACACGCGTTCGCGAGATAATATTCATTGTCGGCATACGTTCCCGGTGGAATGTACGCATAGGTTCCGCGCGGAACACTCGTCACGAGCACCGACCAGGTTTTCGTGTTCACGGACACCATGTGAATAGAATCACAATGCTGTTCGATCCCCTCTTTTCGCGAATCCAAACCAAGCACCAACACATTGATGGTTTGATCATCGCCAAACGGAACATCGTCATACGATAGCGTCGTAGCCTTTCGCGCAGAAAGCACCGCATCCACGGCACTATTCACTCGCGGCGTTACCGCGGAAACCGAAAGGGGAACTGTACGAAACCACAAAAAAGTCGTCACCATTGCTGTACAACTTACTGCAACCACAAGCAAAGTGACCCTCCGTTTTTCACGCCTCCAAAAGTTCAAAAAGGACATACAACAAATTCTTATCTCCTTCATAATCGAAACTGAGCAATCGCGCAATACAGATACCCCTGTGAATAACCTTCTTTCGTGCAATTGCAAAGATTGCTAAGCTTTCCGACGTAATTCATCTTTTTCTAATTCGGGGTTTCTTAGTTGCGACAAGTTTCGGTGCGCGTTGAGGAAAGCTTGCGAGACGTACTTCACGGTACGTTGAGCGAGTTTCCAATAACGCAAACCGAAAATTGGCCAACTGAGGAAGCCCGCCAATCGTATGGCAGCAAAGCGCCTCACAAAGTCCCAGATCATGGCAGAGCTCTCAGAGCGCTGGGGAGTTTCCAAGAAACAGGCTGGAGAAATGTACGACAGCTTCGTTGCAATGATCTACGGAGAAATCAAGCGCGCTGGCGAAGTTGCATTCCCAGGCCTTGGAAAGATGGTAAAGAAGCAGCGCGCAGCACGCATGGGCCGCAACCCAGCAACTGGAGCAACCATCAAGATCCCAGCACGCACCGTCCTCAAGTTCGGCGTGAGCAAGGCAGCAAAGGAAGCATTGCTCTAAGCATTGGATCGTTTAAAAAATCCCGCGAACAATCGCGGGATTTTTTATTGTATGAAATACTTGATACACAATTTTCCTAACGAAATGTATGAACAACGATTTCTACACCCACCGTTTTGAAGAAATACTCACAAAGATATCGATGACATCTTCCCTTCAGTCCGAACTCGATAGCGTTCGGGGTCCTAACGATCCCGCAATGAGCACGGACGAATTTCGACGCGAACTTCTTGCACAGTTCTCGGTACTGCTCGAACGAGAGCGACTCAGCGATCCGAACGTAGAATTCAATACTATCGCAGCAATGACCGTCAGCGCTTTTGCAAAGCAGTTCTCCCCAGCGCCCGACGCAAACGAAGATTCCGTCCTCAGTGAAGACGCGCAACGCCAACTCCGCGAAATCTTCGATGACATAATGGTTCGCGTGCTCAACGCCCGATTCAAAGATCCAAATGCGTCAGAAATGCATGAGTCCTCGAATGTCATCGCTCTCAACACAAAAAGAAGGCGATAATACAAACCCGCGAGTGATCGCGGGTTTGTATTTGCTCGCTACGGCTGTAACGATTCCGCCGGAGAACGGCCTTCGGTGCTAATAATCACCGATGTCACCGTTGGGAACTGTTTCAGTGTTGATTCAATCTGCGAACGAATCGATGTCACGCGGCAAGAACCACCGGTTTCGAGCGATTTGGAGAATTCCACTTTCGCAACACCGTCATTAATCGTGAGGCTCTTGATAGAAACGAACGGTGGGATGCTTGTGGAAAGCTGTGCCGACGATTCTGGCGTATTTGGACCAGCGAGCAACTCCGTAAGCGCCGTGTAGCCCACGGCCGCAGACTTCGCGACACGGCGCTCTGTTGCCGTCACCGAACTACATAGTCCGCTGGTTTCTGTATTGGTCCAATACGTTTTCACGACCATCGATTCAAGAGACGGAAACTTCACCGGAAATGCCACGAGGTCGATAACTGCACCATCTTTTGCGCTGTAATCGAACACTTCAAGCGATCCCACGCTGCCAGTTGGCGCATCGTAACTTGTGGTGACGGTGAAATTGCCGAACTCGCCAACATCTGGCGCGTTGCTCATCGCATTGCCTTCTGCAAGAACAGAGCCATTCGCGTCAAGCAATCGGTAATTGAATGTACTTTCAAAGACACGCGCCTTGCCCTTTATCACGAGCGGCAAGCCAATAATCTCGTCCGCGGTCGGACTCACGACGGTGATATTTCCCGATGTCGATGTTGCGCCAACCGAAACATCGGAACCGTCGTCAGAAATTCCGCCACCATCACCAACATCTGCAGTATCGTCCGTATCTCTCCAATCCGGAGGAATAATCGCACTATTCATCGAACGGAAGATGAGCAGCCCCACGAATGCAACACCGATCGCTGCGAGAATCGCGAGTAACGCAAAGGAGAATGGATGTTTCATATACAGAGAGCATACGCCATTCTCCCGAAACTACTAGTCGGACTTTGGCCGCTCCACGAGCGTTGCGGTAACCGTCTTTTCATCGCCATCATGCAATATCTTCAACGTGACCGTATCGCCAACTGCTTTTTGACGGAGCTCCGTGGCGAGTTGATGCGTGCTATCAAGTTTTACCCCATCAACCTCGGTAATAATGTCGTTCTCCTCAATGCCCGCCTTGTCTGCCGGCGAACCCGGAACCACTGCAAGCGTTTTGCCGTCGTTTCCACGAATCACCAGCGCGCCATCTGTGACCGGAAGATCGTTCGCTTTCGCGTAATCCGCGTCAATCACAACATATCGCACACCAAGATACGGCTGAACAATCCGACCATTCTGACGAATAGAATCCACCGTTGCTTTTACCGTATTACTCGGAAGGGAGAATGATATGTTTTCTCCCCCACTACTTGTTGCGACGTTTACACCAATCACATGACCGGAAAGATCGAGTAATGGACCACCAGAGTTCCCCGGATTGATTGCCGCATCGGTCTGCAATACATCAGAAAGTAATTCCGAACCGCCGTTGCTTCCTGCGGTAATGGACCGCGACAAACCGGAAATAACGCCAACGGAAACCGTGTTCCGGAATTGTCCGAGTGCATTGCCGATTGCCACCACAGACTGGCCAACCTTTACCGTGTCCGAATCACCAAATTCCAAATAGGACAAGTTGGACGCATCAATTTTCAAGACCGCAATATCCAACGTGCTGTCTGCCGCAACCACTGTCGCATCATGCTTGCTCTCGTCGTTTAGCAACACGGTGTACTTTGCGTCCTTATCGCTCACCACGTGTGCGTTCGTGACGATGTATCCATCATCCGACACAATAAATCCGCTTCCTCCACCAATCTCTTTTTCCTCGGTTCCATTTTGCCGATACTGCGGCATGGAGAACCCAAAAATCCCAAATGGATTATTCTGCCCGTCTTGATTGAGAATTTGTTCCATCTTTGGCACGTCTTTTGTAATAACGATGGACACCACCGCCGGATCTACAGCATCGACCACGTCAACGACATCTGAATGATTCCCCGCGGAATCCGTGAGATTCTTTTCTGTCACCGCATGGTCGACAATCGATTGCAACCGATCCCGAAGCGAATCCTTGAGCGGTGAGTACAACACCAAACTCAAACCAACCGCAACAAGGACCACCTGACACAGCACCGCACCAATAAACCCAACGAACAGCGACGGAAGGTGTTGCCTGAGTATCTGTTTGTCCATACAGATCAATAATCGATAAGAATATCTTTGAACCACCCGAGAGTATAGATCGAGCGCAAAACAGATTCCAGTTCCCGCTTCATCGATGATTCATGATTCCGGTATACTGCGGGCGTATGAGCACCCAGGTCGTTATTCTCGGCTACGGAGAGTTTGGGAAAGCCATTCATCACCTCCTCCTTCCGCAAACGGACGTGACGGTGACGTGTTGGGATAAGAACAGCGACATCATTCCCGAGCAACATCCGTTACAAACCATTATCCCAACGTGCGATGTGCTGTTTGTGTGCGTGCCAACATGGACGACACGGTCTGCACTCCAAAGCATCCATCCATTCCTCAATCCAAAAACCATTGTCGTCAGCCCGTCCAAAGGATTTGAAAAAGAAACCTGTCGTCGCGTCGATACGTTGTTTCCGCAAAATCTCCCAAACCACAACCCGTTCGTTTTTCTTGGCGGGCCAATGATTGCGGAAGAAATACTTGCAGGTCTTCCGGCAATCGGCGTTGCTGCAAGTACGTCGGTGGACGCGCGATCTGTTGTTGCAACACTTTTTGACCGCACGCCGCTCGTCGTGTGCCAAACGGACGATCTTGCTGGAGCAGTTCTCGCGGCGGCACTCAAAAATATTTACGCCCTCGGCCTTGGCATTTGCGACGGCCTCCAGATGGGCAGCAACATTCATGGCGCTCTGGTTGCGCAAGCGACACGAGAAATGATGCACATGATCGAAACGATCGGTGGCAATCCGCAGACGGCATTCGGCCCCGCAGGACTCGGCGACCTTGTGGCTACCGCACAAAGCGCGAACTCCACGAACTACACCACCGGCACTCGATTTGCGCAAAACCTCAAACCCGTCCGCGGAAGCGAAGCACTCAACACCATCCCCTGCATCGTGAACATTCCAGGGGTCGTGCTTGCAGACATTCCGTTCCTCAGATCAATTTACGGCGTTGTTGTTGAAAAAAGCCCGGCCAGAGAAGCGTTTCTCACAGCGCTTCTTGCGCTTTGCCCAAAAACGGTCTAACACTATTCCATACTCTTTACCCATACTATGCCTCTCTTTCTTCTGTTCATCGCGGTCGTTGTGATTCTCGTGTCGCTCCGCCAGATTAACCAGTACGAACGTGGTGTGAAGTTCACCATGGGCCGATATTCAAACATGGTGGATCCGGGTTGGCGTATCGTGTTCCCTATCTTCCAGTCGATGACCAAGGTGGATCTTCGGTTGAAGGCGGTGGAGGTTCCACCACAAGACGCCATTACGAAGGACAACGTATCTGCAAAAATCACCGCAGTCATCTATTACAAAATTGTTGACGCGATGAAGTCGGTCATTGAAGTAGAGCACGTCCACTGGGCCGTGTCTCAGCTTGCACAGACGACGATGCGCAACGTGATCGGCGAAGTGACATTGGACGAGCTCCTTTCACAACGACAGCAGATTTCCGATCGCATTGAGCAACTGGTGGAAGCAGCAACGACCGGCTGGGGCGTGGAAGTAACGGCGGTCGAACTAAAGGACATCAACCTGCCACCGGAAATGGTGCGCACCATTGCAAAGCAGGCCGAAGCCGAGCGCGAGCGCCGCGCCGTCATCATCAGCTCCGAAGGCGAAGTGGCTGCCGCAGAAAATCTTGCAAAAGCCGCATCGGTTCTGGCCGTCGCTCCAGGCGCTTTGCACCTCCGCACACTGAACTCCATCAACGACATTTCGTCCGATCAATCCAACACCGTGGTGTTCGCAGTTCCACTGGAAGTACTGAAAGCGATCGAAGGATTCAAGAAAGGAATGTAAGAAATCCTCAACCTCCAAACCAATACCGAGCCCGCAAGGCTCGGTATTGAATTTTCCTGTAAAATCGGCTAACGTAAGCCACGGAGACTTGCCAATGGATCAACGTACAGTCAATACGGACAAACTCACCTTCGCCCTCATCATCATCGGCGTACTGACCATCGTCGGCGCCCTCATGTACAGCCGTCCGGCACACAGCGCCACACGAATCGATGTCACGAAGGCCATCGCCAAGACAAAGGCCGCCGGTACCCACTCGATGGCGACAGTGCCACTCGACAAGGGCGGCGTCTTCGTCCTCGACGTCTGGGAATTCCGCCCGAACGGATGCGAGAAGAACGTCGGAGTGAACATCACCATCCCCATGGACTCGCCCACGGCCGTGACCCTCATCGCGTTCAAGCCGATGGTCGTGGACAGCAAGACGGCGGCCGTGGCCTTCATCGACATGAACGGTGACGGCATCGTAGACGACGTGGCCAACACCACGATGACCGTCCAAGCCGCTCAGCCGATGTACGACGCCATCGTGGAGTGCGTCGCGCGGCAGTGACGCTTCCGTCACGCACAGCAACCAAACGCGACGACGCAGTGGCCCGGACTTCCGCAAGGAGGCCCGGGCCGTGCACGTTTTTACCGCTTGTTCACAATTTCCATCACCACATCCAGCGCACCAGAAGGGATCTTTTTTCTCCACTCGTCCACCTTGCCGCTCACGATTGCCGCACGAATCGCGGCGCCGTCGATGCCAGGAACCGGAACAATCTTTTTTGTTGGAATTTTTTTCTCGTCGAACATCGCCCGAATCTCGTCTCGCCCACTCCAAACGAGTGGCTCCGCTGGCCTGCCAGCAGCATCAAGTATGGCGTCAACCCACTGTTCGTCTGTCGGCTTATCGACGACGTCGACAATCGTCGCTTCAGTAATATCCCCCGCAAGCAATGCCGCGCTAATCATTTCGTGACGCTGCGCCACCGTAAACGGCGTGTCGGCACCATGCTCTGACTTGCCTTCACAGATCGCGATGGTGGCATTGCCATGAATTTTCATCATGCCTTGCACCACAAGCAAGTGGCCTTCGTGGAATGGCTGAAACCGACCAGGAAAAATACAGGTGGACATAGGAAATGACGGAATAAAATCCGCAAGGAATTGATAGGATTATTTTACCGTGAAATCAATCCGAGTGGAATATCAATCTTCGAAAGCGCACAAACCCCTAATCCTCGTCGCGATAATGCGGAAAGATAGCCGACAGACTCTGGATCGACTCCGGCTCTGTGCACCGCAACAGTATCGACCGCAACCGAATCGAAGCTCGCAAGCACAATGCCGGCAGTGGCGGTGCCGTCGATGATTGCGAGATCGATCGGTCTCTGTGCGTACAAATCGGCGAGGACAATATCGCGCAAATCCCCTTCTAACCACGGCTCGTGACTGCGAACAAATCCGTGCGCCGTTCTCCGTTCTGGCACGTACCATGTTGCAAAAAGGAACTGTTCTATGGTGAATGCGGTTCGCCGATTGCGATCCGCGAGCATTGGCGCGATGGAAATCACGACATCGGCGTCGATGATGGATCGAGGTCGGCGAACGGGCATACGGACATCGTCCCCTCGAGGGATCGACGATTCAACACCATCGATCTCATCGTCCGCATTCAACACATGAATCGGCACGCGACTGTGAAAATGGATCGCGTCAACGACGGCCTGAGTTGATTCGTCCGATGCTGTCGAAACGATACAAATCGACTTTGCCGATTTTACGAAATCAACAAACACCAAACCAAGGTCCTCAATCACCTCCCGAATCGCGACCAGCGAATCATTCCCCTGCGCCACAGCAACTTTTGGCATAATGCTTCATTCCCTTCCGGTCATCCCCGCGAAGGCGGGGATCTAGAGTGTTCGAATTGATGGATCCCCGCCTTCGCGGGGATGACAGAGTAAATAATTCAGCTACTCCGATTGTACCGTATAAAAACGAACTGCGGGCCGGGAGACTTTCGTCTTCCGGCCCGCCGTCGTGAGTCACCGTGATGTCACCGGTCACCCAACCTCAGGTCTGCTCGCACCAGGCCACGAAGGTCTGGATACGTTCGATCGCCTTGCTGTCCTCGACCACCCGACCCTCGAACTTGATCTTCGCGCCGCGAACGGCGTTCAACATCCGCTCGATGGTGGGCCAGGTGTGGGGCACCGGCCGTTCCGCGTGGAGCCGTGCAACCGTCGCCGGGCTGAGGGCCTGGATCCGATCAGCAAGGCTCCTATTGGAGTCGCTGATGAAGATCGGACCGGTCCCCTTCGACTTCTTCTCGCCGTTGATCGTCCGTTCGAGCTCGGCCAGCGCCGCCTTCGAGGGGCGGGGACTGGAGGGCACGGTGGACGAGCGGTTGGCGCGGAGGTGGTCGAAGATGTTGAACGGCTTCTTCGGCGCGTTCGCTTCGGCGGCCTTGCGAGCCTCCTCCGCGATGCGGGCGGCTTCGGCCTTGGCCTTCGCCGCCTCAGCCGCACGGTAGCGGACGACCGCGGCCTCAAGGCCGCGACTGACGGAGCTGAGCCAAGCCAGGTCTGCGCATCGGCCGTTCTCCAGGAACCAGCCGCGGGTGAGGGCACCGTTCCAGGCGTAGGCGAACGCGCCGTCGTCCATGCTCTGAACGAACGTCGCGAACTCCGTGTACGCGGTAGCGAGGTCCCATTCCGCATCGAGGCGAGCACGCTCCGCAGCGGCCTGGCGCTCGGCCTCGGCGGCCTCCTTCTGCCGATAGTCGCCCATCGCGGAGTCGAACACGGCTTGGGTCTTGCCGACCCAGTCCATGTCGCCATGCGAGATGTTCTCTTCGAACCAGCTCCGGGGGTACTTGCCGCCCCAGGTCTGGACGAAGAAGGCATCGGGCGCCTGGCGGACGACGGAGAGGAACGAATCGCGAGCGTTCTGCAGCTCCCGCCACTTCTGCTCCGCGGCTTCGGCGGCCTTGCGGGCTTCGGCGGCCTTACGGGCCTCCTCGGCGCGGGCGGCTTCGGCCTTGGCCTCGGCTTCCGCGGCGGCCTTGCGCTCGGCCGCGAGTCGGGCGAGGCGGGCCTCCTCGAGCTTCGCCTGGTGCGCGGCCTCGTCGAGGGCCTTCTGCGCGAGATCAGTCGCCATGCTGCGGTTCCGCCGCTTCACCCCGGCGGGGTTCATGCGGAGGATGGGGATGACGACGTCGTCGCGGCCGTAGTCGGGGCCCCAGGCACGACCCATGTTGCGGTCGGCACGGAAGGCAAAGGCGTCTTCGACACGGGAGGCACGGGAGGCGAAGTGTGCGGCGTTGCTGGACATTGAAGGTTCTCCGGGTGGGATCAGTGGGGTAACGGGACAGGAAGGATGTGGGGGAGAATTCCCTCCACGAAAGCCCGCTGAATAGCCTATTCAACAGATTTTCGCAGAAAGAATGCACATCTCATAACCCTATACTATAGCAGAAAAAGGCGTTTTTGTCAATAAAAATGGCTAATATGAGCGAAAAAAGAAGCCTTTCTAGGGTATTCCACTTTGATGATTCTCTTGTGTTGCGATACACTTCGCTTCGATCGAACAGATCAGGATTTTCTTATTTCAGACCAGTTTCGGTGCGCGACAAAAGCATAAGCACCAAGCCGTACTTCTCAGTACGCCCTCGATCATGCCGAGGAAGTAAGCCGAAAATTGGCAAATAAGGATATCCTGCATTCCGGGATCGTCTAACGGCAGGACAGCGGCCTTTGAAGCCGTGAACCGTGGTTCGAATCCACGTCCCGGAACCATCACGACCTGTTCCTACAGACCGGAACAGGGGGTGACCAAGAAAACCCGCCTCCAGTAATGGAAGCGGGTTTTCGATTGAGATATGCTAATATGATCTGCATATGAGCAAACAAATGCGAAATCGTATCTTGATCAGCGTAATTGTTGGATTCATTCTGACGTTTGCATCGTTCGGCATACGAGAAAAGAATTCTCCCCTTGGGTATCCGAAAGTTAGTGCGGGTTATCCAAGAGCTTACTTGAGGGACGCTGGCGGTGTCAGTGTCGAAGGGTCACTTGGTCCAGAGGATTATTTTTCTCTGGGAGATTTTTTTATTGACGTGCTCGCATTCACCCTTGCAGCAAATGCTGTAGTTGAGCTGGGACAACAAGTAAAACGAGAAAAGAGTTGAGGATCTTATGACTGCTCGTGGCATACTTAACTCAGTACAGCGATTCATCGCTTGGACGAACAGAAAAATCACTATCCATTTCGAAGATCGCTCAGAGTTCTATTTTTATGAGCGAGAAGTTTGGTGGGCGAGCTTGGGTGAAAATGTTGGATCGGAAACGAACGGTAAGAATTTTCATTTTGAACGTCCCATCGTGATTGTGAAAAAATTCAGCAAAGATATGCTTTTCGTGATACCCACAACGACGAAAACTAAAGTTGGAACATGGTATCAGCCAATTGAATACGGTGACATAAAAACTCAGGCAATTTTAGCTCAAGCAAGGACCATTAGCGCAAAACGACTCATTCGAAAAATTGGCAATCTTTCACCAGAACAATTTCAACCACTCATTGAAGGATTCGTTGCGCTTATAAAAACGAATTCCTCGACGTGAGTCGAGGAATTCTCGGAGCTTCTTACGAAGCCAATGTAATTATAGAATACCACACCGCGTCATTTCGTCAATCAGTTTCTATTGAATTCTATCCGACCGGGACAGGGTCGGCGGACATATAGGAGGAAGCTCCAAAGTCACCGATAGGTTACAATACACACACTATGCCTCTTCTCGATTCCCTTGGGCGCGCAGCGAAATCCGTCGTCGTCCCCACAACGCTCGCCATCAGCGGCTGCGGAGCCCTCCCGGATGGAGCGAACACACCAAACGATGAACAGTACGACAGAATTGGGTATCTCGTTGATGTTGCCGACGACGCAAGACCCATCGTTAGAGAAATCGTACACTCAATGGATGGTGGGTGGGTGGACGCGCACGGCACCGTCGATAATCCCGAAGCAATGATCGATGCCGTCGACAAGGCACAAGAAACGCTCGACTACTACTGGGCGAACGGAAATTTCTATGTTGGACCAACGTCGGTGATGGCTAGGGTCGATGGCAACGCCGTTGGATTTCACTCCCCCGCCGACAGCACGCCAACCGATCGTTCGGACAATTATATCGTCCTCAACTCCGACAAGGAAGACGAGTGGAAATCTGAGCTTGTGGTGCACGAATCCACCCATTTTTTTATGTCGCACGATGCCACCATTGAAAGCGACCTCCTTGCAACAGAAGACGCAAGCTACACAAATCCCGAGATTGCAAAAATTATCCGGCGGCACAACGACCTCGCATACATGCACACCGGTTTGTACGCCGGTCCAAGTAATCTCCTTATTTCACTCGACCTATACCGTCGCGACAGACTTGCCGAAGCGCGCGCCGCTATTGCTGCCGGCAACACACGAGAGGCAATGCAGCAACTCAAAATGGATTTGGACATGGGCAATACGGACGAATGGATTTTAGACAAAGCCCAGTGGATTACCGAGCGATCCGTGTTCTACGCCGAATTTGGCATCACCACAGAAATCCTTGCTGATGACCTTTCGGAAGCGGGATTGTACGAGTCAGAAATGGAAAAACGGACTAAAATTATTGACGAACTCACCAAAGAAATCAGCGAACATCACAAGGAAGCGATTCGCGAAATTCAACTTCCGCCTATCGAATGGAACGTAAACTGAAAGAACGTTCTCATTTGAGACCAGTTTCCGATGATCTGAGTCGAAAATGGGCCAAAGGAGAACGTTCTCATAAACGCCGAACGTCCCCCTTCCCTCCGTGCTTCCGCATGAAGTTCCAGGGGACGTCGCGTGCCGTACGTTGTGTGCGCCTCATCACGCCGCGTAAACGAGCCCGCGAATCGTCGCCATGAAGCGCGCGCACTTGTCGTCGAAGTCGTCGCCGCCGGGGATGTCGTGGAGCGTGTCGCCCGGCACGAAGCCGAGATCGATGTACGCCTGCCGTGCCTTCACGCCGAGCTCCACAGCTTCCGGGTAGGTCTCGAAGCGATACGCGTTCGTCTCGTAGAACCGTTCAGGGGGCGGCCCAGGAACGATGACGTGATCGACACCCTCCACGATCTGCTCCCGGCTATAGCCGATGAGCCCGACGAGCTGGTTGATTCCGTTGGGCAGATACGCCGCGCCGCTCGGGATGGAACGGTTGAGAACCACAACGCAGCAACCGGTCTGGCGCGCACGCTCGAACGCGAGGGCGATGGCGAACACCGTGTACTCGGCGATGATCTTCTGGAACCGCACCCACATGTGGGGCGGCCAGCGCGACTTCTCCTCGCGTTCGATCCCGAACCCGAGGTGCACCGCCATCGCCGCTTCATTGACGACAACGGCGTTTCGGGAGAACCAGTGATCTGCGGCCAGTCGCCGCAGCATCTCGTCCTTGCCTCCCCCGGGGGTTCCATCAACCACGATCAATTGAATTCCTTCCTTCATGACCACTCCTGCCGTTATAGGCCGAAGGAATGTATCAAAAAACCACGAATCTGCAAAACGTTCCGCGTTGTAAAATATTACTTTACCTTCCCGTTCGAGGTGTACACCATGATGTAGGTTCCGTTGTCGGCCTTGATGACTGCCGGATCTCCGCCACGAATTCCGGTAAATACCGCCGAGGACCACGCTTCTCCGTCCGCAGAGGTGGCGTACCACACACCAGATCCAGTGTCCGTACCAAAGAAATAGATGGAACCATTGTCGACGAGATAGTTTCCGGTCCAATTGTTCGAGGCGTTGGAAGAATTGACCCCCGTGTACGTGAAGGTTATGCCGTCTGTTGAAGTCCCATGATGCGTTCCAAAATTCGGTGCATACGGCGTGGACATCAGCCAGGTTTCTCCCACAGGCACCACCGCAGAATCGTATAACCGCGCACCAGTTTTCGTCATTGCTGTTCCGGTAAAGGTGTAATGCACGCCGTCGGAAGATGTCGCACTTGCGATGTATGTGTCTTGGGATCCTCTTTCACTCGTCGTGAAGTACATGCGCAACGTGTCGTCCGGAAGCACAACCAATGTGGGATCAAACGCCCTCTGGAGCGTGGACGGCATGTCGGCGATAGCAACCGTTTCAGGATCGGTCCACGTCACGCCATTGTCGTGAGAAATCGATGTTGCAACTTTGTCGAATGACGCGTCGACGTCTGGAAACCACTGAAACGATGCATACAGCGTTCCGTCGCTCGTCTTTGCAAGCGTTGGCACACCGGCGGATTCAACAAATCGCTCCGACGACGACGCAAACCCCGTAATAGACGAACTCGTCGTTATAATCAGATCGTTGTTCCACGGCCCGTTCTGAGATGTTTTCCGCGAAATGACCGCATTTATGTTCGCGGGCGTTCCGCTTGGCACAGCGTCCTGATTTTGCGCGACAGACGGCGAAGAAGAACCGGAATCCTCGTCGCTTGTAGAATTCATCTTCCATAACACATATCCATTCACGCCAAGCAGCCCCGCAAGCCCGAGCGTCACAACAGTGATCAGTGCAATTTTTGATGTGGTCATATGTTCTTATACTCGTAAATATCTTCGCATGGCAAACGCTGTAGTGCCAAGACCGAGGAATGCGAGAATACCGAACTGGGCACCGAAGAGTGGGGCGGCGTTGGTGGTGTAATAGGCGACGAGATCGACATCGACGCCCTGGAAGAACGCAACGATGTACGGATTTGCAAAGGAAAGTGTTGAAGCGATAATCGCGGCCATGATTGCGGTGGCAATGAGGGCGTAGAAGATGGACTCAAGGAGGAACGGGCCGCGCACAAACCAGTCGTTCGCGCCCACAAGTTTCATGATGCCGATTTCTTCACGATGGACGTAAATCGCAACGCGAATGGTGTTAAAGACAATGAGAATCGCAATAAAGCCGAAGAACAAGGCAAGGATCAAGAATCCGAGACGGACCTTCTCAGAGAAATCGCTGAGCACCTTGAGTGCGGATTCGTAGTTGTCGTAATTCTTTTCTTTGATGAACGGTTTGTACTCCGGTGTTTCGAGCGCTTCGAGGATGAACGGAAAATCGCTCGCATTGTACGCGCGGATTTTCAAGGCCTGGCCAAGTGGGTTGCCATCAACCTCATCAAGCGCCGCAAGAATCACCGGATCGTTCTGATGGTTGAGTTTAAAATTCGCGAGAGCTTCTTCTGCTGTCACGTACGACACCTCTTTCACCTGCGACAAGCCGAGCAAATACCCCTGTACGCTCTTCACCGTGTCTTCCGATGAATCCGATGTGAAATACACCGTCACTTGCACGCGGCCCTCAACGCTCTTCACCGACGCATTTGCGAGCACGTTTAAGATGATGACGGAGTTAATCGTGATCAGCGTGAGCACAAACACGGACACCGTCACAAACGACAACCAAAAATTCCGCATCATGCTTTGCAGCGCGAACCGAATGATGCGAAAGAATGAGCGCATACGCTAAGCAAGAAGATATTTACCCTTTTCCGCATCGGAAGCCACTTTTCCCTCTCGCAAGGTGATAACCCGACGATGCAAACCATTCACAATGTCACGATCATGGGTGACGAGCACGATGGTGGTACCAAAGTCGTTGATGCGTGTAAACAGCTCAATGATTTCTCGGGCCGTAATGGCATCGAGGTTTCCCGTTGGCTCGTCGGCAACAATAATCTTTGGCCGATGGACAAGGGCGCGGGCAATAGAAACGCGCTGCTGTTCACCGCCGGAAAGCTGACGAGGATACCGCCCACCCTTCTCCCCAAGCCCCACAATCTTCAGCACATGTGGAACAACGTCCCGAATGCGCTTGCTCGATTCCCCCGCAACTTCCAACGCAAATGCAACATTCTCGAACGCGGTCTTTTTTGGAAGCAGTTTAAAATCTTGAAACACCACACCAATCTGCCGACGAAGAATCGGGATATCCGAATGTCGAATGTTGGAAATATCCCAATCCCCAATGTGAATGTGGCCACTCGTCGGCTTCTCTTCTGCAAAAATCAACTTCGCCACCGTGGACTTTCCCGAACCGCTCTGACCAGTAATAGAAACAAACTCCCCCGCCTCAATACGAAAACTCACCCCAGCAAGCGCGTGTGTTTTTGGCGGATATTCTTTTGTCACGTTTTTGAACGTGATCATGATGGGATTATACCATGCAGCATCGAACCAACCGAGCGGAGCGAGTGATTCAACGGGTGGCGCCGAGGGAGGTCCCCGTACGGAGCGCAACGAGCGCCGCATGCATTCGATGCTTAGGCAAAACATTCATGCGCGAGCTGAGCACCGTAACGGGGTCCGAGGCGACAGGACCCGTTGATGAGTGAGAGGAGCGGCAGTCTGGATCCGCGCCTACGCGGGGATGACCGAACGTTTCATGCACTATTCCGCATCCTTCACCAAATCGAACTCAAATGTAGTTTCCCCAACATCGGCGATAACGTGGACGGTGTCGTCGGCGAGTTCGGACGATGTGTATACTCGCTCGAATCCTGCGCCTTCCACCCAGCCGGTCGTGGATCCGGTACTCGGCAGTGCACGAAGGCCGATGCTCACACGATAGGTGTCGTCAGTATCTGACCCGTGGACTTCTGGGGCCTGGTAGAGGGCGTAAATATCTGGAGCGTTCAAAGATGATGCGCAAGAATCATACAGCGTTGCTCTTCCGGAATCACGATCTGTCAGCATTCGAGTAAATCCTGAACACGACAGCTGATCACATTCCACGGAATCGAGAAAATTGGACTCTCCAATGTCTTTGATGTGTGCCGTAAACATGCTGCCACTATCTGGCAACGTAAACTCAATGTCCTTGCCGTCGAGTACATCGAGCCCGAACGTTTGTGTGGGAAGATTTGTTTGATATCCGTCGATCAACTCGTAGCCGCCAAACACAATCTGATCCTCGCGACCATTCGCATTCGCCCACAACATCGCCTCTGCACACGTTGGATCCTTTACACCGTCGTAATATTGCACGTCAGGCTGCTGATCGCTCACGAGCATGACGTTATCGCACTGTCCAGAACATTTCGCGTTCTCCACGTGTCGGCCTGCTGCCATGGAAAGCGGATGTGCGGTTTCCGCCCGATGCGTCTCTGCCGCACGAACCGCAGCAATTCCCGCCAAGAGAACCGCAGGCACAAGAATCGCGAGCCGGCGAGAAAAGGAGAGTTTTTTTGATGATTTTTTCATACTGCGTTCATTGTACTCGAAACAAAAAACCCCCGATAGGATCGAGGGATTTTTTGGAGCCATTTCCGGGAATCGAACCCGGGACCTCTGCTTTACGAAAGCATTGCTCTACCAGCTGAGCTAAAATGGCAGGTGAAACGCCCACATTTGGCCTCTTTTCGACTCACTGCGTCGCAAATTCGCTCAACGTACCGTGACGTACGCCTCGCGAACTTTGCTCCTCGTTCATCGAAAATAGTCTCAAATGTGAACGTTTCAATCGCATTCTCTTGGAGCAGGAGACGGGGATCGAACCCGCGACCTTCTGCTTGGGAAGCAGACGTTCTACCACTGAACTACTCCTGCACGCGGGCAGTTTTATATCACGAACCCCTTCAGGCGTAAAGCAAAGAATGCACCCCTACCTCACCCAAAGTCTTGGAGCAATTTCCGATGTTCGTTCATCCAAAATATCGGCGAGTGTCCCCTTTTTTACCGCGATTCCTCGAAGCAAGTATCGTGTGCCGCTGTCATCCGTAATCGAATCTTCAATGCGGAGGATCCAATATGCATCGGTAGTTGCAATCACGTCCGACGACGTATTTAGCGCTAAAGAAAATACGGGCAAAAATGCCGCATCAACTTCGGACGGCAACACGTAGCCAAAACTTCCCTTAATCTGGGCGGTTGCGGGATCCTCCGAATATTCCTTTGCAACGTCCTCGAACGCGATACCGAGCGTGAGCTTTGCCTGCAACTCCGCCATCCTGTCATGCGCTTTGTTTTGATACGCCTCGTCTGCAAGCACCGCGCTTTGCACCGCGTTCGACAACACGAACGATCGCTGAATGTAATCGAGATATTCGCCGTCGCTCCATCCGGCCAACGTCTCAAACGATCGAATGTCGTCCGTCCATTCAACAGCTGCAGAGACATCGGCGTTCGAAACATTCACATGCTCTTCCGATGCAATATCCTCCAACGCGTGCCGGCGAACCATCGCATCGATGGCCTGCGCATAGTCGGCCTCAGAAACTACAGAACGATTGTCTGCGGCAGCAATACCGCGCGCAAGTCGGGCAACACTCGGAAACCACAACACGTGGCCGTCCTCAAATCCAATGGGAATACACAATGTTCGCTCAACGATTGGTGGCAGCGCTCCGCTGCGCCATCCTTTCCAAAAAAACCACCCACCCCCCGCAACAACACTCAACACAAGCACCGCGCCAAGCACCCACCAAACGATCCGGAAACGTTCCGGTGCAACATGACGCTCATGAACGTGATGTTCGTGATGCCATACCACGGTCATACGTTCTGCAACGCAATAAACGCATCGTGGTCAAAAAAATAATCAAACCAACGCAGTGGATTAGGAATATCATCGTGGGAAACTACCGGAACCGCCGCATCAGCATTCCCCGATCCGTCCTGAACAATAATCAATTGCTCGCCGTCTTTTCCCATACCGCTCTGACGGGCCTCGCTTTCCACGTAATACGAACTCGACAACGTATCAATGAGCTTCAACGACGCCAGTCGGTCCGCATCAAGCTTTGCATTTTCCGCCTGCATTTGAGCGATCTGGTCTTCAATTTCCCTGTTGCGTAAATACTCCTCGCCAAAACCAAACCCCACAAGCAACAACAAAATAACGGGAAGAATCACCGCAATGCGAAACGTCGATCTGTGCCGAACCGGACGATCACTAGTCATACGCGAATTCTTGGAGATTTCTCATTTGCGACGAGTTTCGGTGCGCAAGGAGCACAGTTCGCGAGGCGTACTTCTTGGTACGTTGAGCGAATGTGCGACGCAGCAAGCCGAAAATCGGCCAAAGGAGGAATCTCCACCTATTGTACCTTAGGGAGTGCGCTCACCACAGCATCAGGCTTCCACACCGGGCCGACAATCAACGAAAATCCATCCTCGTCGGCGCCGCGAATACAGACGTGGCCGTAGCCAATCATGGACGAAAGACCTTTGCGCATCGCCACGATCTTCTCAACGACACTCCAGGAAAGCTCGGTAACGTGGAACGACTTTCGTTTTGAATGAACATCAATGGCGCGACGAGACGTAATGTACATGCCGTTCTCAAGATACGATCGGCGCGTATCGCGGAGCTGAGTTGTCCCAATCATGAACGAAAGCGCACCAAGAAAGCCGCCAAAAAAAACGCCAAGGTAGAGCAACGACGACCAAAAAACGAATGGAAACACAATCAACACGAGCGCCGCAAGAATCCGCGGTGTGAGCGACCATAAACTCGGGCGAATGACGCCAAGAAATTCTTCGTCTGGTTCGAGCGTAAAAAACTTTCGCTGAATCATAGGGCAGAATATCCGGCATT
Organism: Candidatus Uhrbacteria bacterium; assembly: GCA_943354605.1. GTDB lineage: Bacteria > Patescibacteriota > Patescibacteriia > UBA9934 > UBA9934 > CAIKHN01. The sequence goes on from CALRCK010000002.1 coordinate 30,394, forward strand.
CGCTAAGGCATTCCGAACTTCTTCTCGGTCGTCCCACGGAATCTTTCCTCCGGCAACGGCCATCACTGGTTCTGATCCTTTGCCGGTGACGAGTACCACGTCGCCCGCCTTTGCGAGATGGATCGCTTTTGCAATCGCTTCTCGACGATCATCGATAGCGAACAGCGTTTGACCGTCAACCTTTCCATGCGCTCGAGCTCCAGCGGCAACGGCGTCAATAATCGCGCGCGGATCCTCGTCGTACGGATCTTCGTTCGTCACAAGAACGATATCTTCATTCTGGGCGGCAACCCGTCCAATTTCTGTTCGACGGGCAACGTCGCGACCTCCGCCCGCGGAACCGTGAATACCGATCACGCGACCGGATTTCATTGGGGCAAGTGATCGATACAGTGCGAGGAGCGCAAACGGTTCATACGCGTAGTCCACAACAACCATAAACGGCTGACCACAGTCGATCATCTCGAATCGACCAGGAACAGAATGGAGCGTTCCTGCTGCGCGCATCGCATCCTTCAAGGAAGCGCCGATGGCTACCGCACCAGCAATAGCGGCGAGCGCGTTCTTGTGTTCAAAATCCGCCACAAGCGCAAGCGATGTTTCGACTCCGTTCACCGAAAGCGTCACACCGCGCTGGCGGTCGTGGCGCTCCACATACGCAACAAGCCGATCCGCACTTGGCGTTCCGTTCATACCAAACGCAATATGCCGATCCGCGCGGAACGATCCATAATATGCCGCGTGTTCGTCGTCGGCATTCACCACATTTACTTTTGGAATCACCTTTCCCCCGATTGTTTTCTTTGGTCGTGCTGTGAGATGTTTGAATAAAATCCCCTTCGCTTTTTTATAGTTTTCAAAACCACCGTGCGCCTCAATATGTTCCGGCGTGAGATTCGTCAACATCGCCACGTCGTAATTCACTCCAACGTGACGATGCTGAATAAGCCCCTGCGACGACGTTTCCACAATCGCCACCGTGCAACCCGCATTCACCATCGATCGGAGTAATCGCTGCAACGTAAAACGCCCAGGCATCGTCATCTTCATCGCGTTCACCACGTCCTTCCCGGCAATGTTGAACCCCGCCGTTGATGTGTACCCAACCGTGTAGCCAAGCGTGGTAAGAATCTGCGCCAAAAAATTCACCGTAGACGATTTTCCGTTTGTTCCCGTTACACCAATCACGATCATCTCGCTTGACGGATGACGATACACAACCTCGGCGATTCCAGCGAGTGCATGATGATACCGCGCAACCATCGGCGCAGGGACAAGAGATTTGAGACTGCGGAGGAGAGACATAGAGATGCGTAGTGAGCGATGAGGGACACTTTGCGCAGCGAGAGCGTTGATGCACAGCCGCAGTTGAGCGAAGCGAAACGTCGCGGCGTAGCGTGATCGGTCGCAGCGGAGCAAAGTCGTCCCGAGTCGCCACGGAGCGATTACAGGTTTCTCACTTCCTCCCTAAACTGTTCGCCGCGCTCGAATTCGTTACGGAACAGATTGAAACTTGCGGCGCCCGGAGAGAGCAATACTGTGTCGCCGCGAACGGCGGCGGAACGCGCACCCTGTACCGCTTCTTTCATACTTTTTACCGTCGTTACTGGAACACGGCCCTTGATCGCCGCATTCAACAGATCCGACGCATCACCAGGAAACAGAAACACCGCCTTACACACCTTTACAATCTCCTCCCCCAAGCCATCATATGCAAGCTTTTTATTCACACCTCCGGCAATGAGCACGATATCCTTCTTTTCTGTGCCAAAACGGCGCAACGCCGCAATCACCGCGTCTGGGCCAGTGGCCGCCGTGTCGTTAATGTATGTAATCTCATCAACCTCGCGCACCATTTCTTGTCGGTCCACGACGCCCTCAAAATGCCGAAGCACGTCGGCAATGTCGCCAACAGAAACATCGGAGAGCATTGCCGCGCACGTTGCCGACAAGATGTTCTCAACGTTGTGATCACCCTTCAGCGCAACCTCGGCGACTGGAATCACGACGGTATCTGCGCCGTTGTTCCGGAACACCACGTTGCCACCCTTCATGTAACACCCATGTTCTTCGCGAGCGTCTTTCGAAAACCAAAACAATTTTCCTTTCACGAGCGGCGCCATACCTTTCACCAAGTCGTGATCCGCATTCAACAGCGTGTACTGATCTGGCGTTTGATGCTCAAAAATAATGCGCTTGCTCGCGGTATACGCCTCGAACGACGGATAACGATCCAAATGATCCGGATACACGTTGGTGAGAATCGCAATCGCTGGCCCGCGTTTGATATCGGCGAATGCTTGCGGCAACGATTCCAACATCCACGACGACAGCTCGAGCACCACCGGAATGGCATTTGGTTCTTCAATAAGCTCATCAAGATGCTCGAGCGGCGACACTTTGATGTTCCCCGCCACAACAGCTTTCTCGTCTTTACGCTTCATCATCTCGGCGAGGAGCAACGTCGTGGTCGTTTTTCCTTTTGTTCCCGTCACCGCAATAATCGGCTGCGGATAAAAACGGAAAAACAAACTCACGTCGGATTCAATCGGAACCTTTTGTTCCTTTGCGGCAACGATGTATTCCGACTCACTTGGCACACCCGGATTCTGCACCACGCAGTCCACATTGAGAAAATCGTCTTTCCGATGCTCGCCTAACACAAACACCGGCTGATAGAGCGTGCGGTCGGGATACAGCTCCCGATACCGCCGATACCAGTCCATGATAATCGTGACGGATTCCTTCAGCTCTTCGGCGTTCTTGAGGTCCGTAATGACCGTTTGCGCGCCGTGGCGCACCAGCCATTTTGTTGCGCCCATGCCGCTCCCCCGTTTGTATCGGCCCAAACCCATCACCGTCACCACCGCGTCTTGAAAATTGTGGATGCTGGACAAGTCCATAAAATCGATACTTTTCACCTGTAGTCACCCTGAGCGAAGCGAAGGGTCTCCGCAGGGAGTCCCGACGGAGATTCTTCGCTTCGCTCAGAATGACGAGACGCAGCCGTCCTTAATGAGTCTATGATACCAAACTCGACGGCGTCGCACGATGAACCAGTTTGCGTTTTGCAATATCGAGCGGCAGAAGCACAAGGATGACTGCGCTAATCACGACGCCGATCATTGGCAACGGAAGATCGACGAGACCAAAGAACGCTCGAAGGGAGGGCACGGTAAGCGGCAACACGAGAAATGCAGCGCTGATCATTGCCCCAGTCCACAGCGGCGTTTTCGCAAAAACGTTTGTCACGATAGATGTTCGAAGGGATCGCGTCACAAAGATAAAACACAAACCCAGGGCGCCGATGAACGCGTAACTCATCGTGAGCGCCGTCGCTGAGTTCACGCCGGATGATCGAAGGAACGCCAGGAATCCGGAAAGAACGAACAAAAGGATCGCCGAAGAAAAATAAAGGAAGGTGCGAACATCGGGCGACACCAAGCCATCCTTTGGTGATCGAGGATTCTCGAGCATTGCCCGGCGATCGGCGCCCTCGAACGCGAAAAAGATCGCAGGGATTCCATCGGTCACCACATTGAGCCATAAAATGAGAAGCGGTGTGAGGAACGGTGGCATGGAAAAGAGAAACGCCACAAGCACGCCGAATGTTTCGCCTAGCCCAAGTGCCAACAGAAAGATCGTCACGTTTCTCGCGTTCGTAAATACGGTTCGCCCCTCGGCGATTGCGGCGATGATGTTTCCGAAATCTCCGTCAAGGAGCACAAGGTCCGATGATTCCTTTGCAACTTCCGTGGCATGACCAACAGCAATCCCAACATCAGCCGCCTTCAACGCCGGCGCGTCGTTCACGCCATCACCGGTCATCGCAACCCGCATACCGTTCGCGTGGAGCGCCTCAACAACAAGGAGCTTGTGTTCTGGAAGCATACGTGCAAACACTGTGGTCTGCATTACTGCCCGCAATCGATCAGGCTCCGGCATGGCCGCAAAATCAACGCCGATTGTCACGGAGACGTCGCGTGTACCAAACGCTTGCGCCGCAATATTTCGCGCAGTCTCTGGATGGTCCCCCGTCATCATCACCGTGCGAATCCCGGCACGAGTGGCGCTTGCAATTGCCGCAGGAACGCTTTCTCGAAGCGGGTCCTCGATGCCGAGCAGTCCAAGAATTGTTCCGTCGCGAAACGCATCAATAGCGAATGTTCGATTCCCGAGCGTTGATGTTGCAACGGCAATCACGCGTAGCCCCCGTGCCGCCATCTCGTCGATCGTTTTCAAAAGCTGCGTACGTTCAGCATCACGTATGTCACAACGTGCTAACACCACATCTGGAGCGCCCATCACATACGCTGTTCGATCAGCACCATGTGAAAGACATGCGCTCATGCGATACGCTGGATCGAACGGAATTGTTGCAAGAGACGACGTCTTCTTTGCCCATCCAGTATCCCGAACATACCGCATCACCGCATCAGCAGTTGCGGCGCCCGCGAACGCGCCGTCCCCAGTTTCCGCATGAATCGTCGCAAAACAGCTGAGTGCAGAAAAAAGATCAGGTTTTTGAAATTGCGTTTCAACAATCGACATCACGCCGGTGGTGAGTGTTCCCGTCTTATCCACGCAGAGCACGTTCACGCAGCCAAGCGATTCCGTCGCGTTCAAATGCCGAACCAACACCCCGCGATGAAACATACGGCGCATTGCTGCAGAAAGCAGGACGGTGAGGGTCATCGGTAAACCCTCAGGGATTGCCGCAATCGCAAGCGCCGCCGAAAGCGATATCGCAAAAATCAACTGATCCCCACGAAGAAGTGCGGCAATAAAAACAACAGATGCGAGAGCCAACACCATCACCGTCAACAGTTGCGAGACGCGATTCATTTCACCCTCAAGCGGAGTCTCGCGATCGACGACCCCCATCGTCATGACGCCGATTTTTCCAAACTCCGTTTGCGAGCCGAGCGCAGTCACGAGCACGGTTGCCTGGCCGGTCAGCATCGACGTTCCAGCATACACCATGTTTGTGCGAGCAAAAATTCCAACCGTTGCCACGCAGCTCGGTGTATTCTTTTCAACAGCGGCAGATTCTCCAGAAAGCGCAGCCTCGTTCACCGAGCAGTTCGTCGCCTCCAGAATGCGACCATCGCAGACAATATTCTGCCCAGCACGAAACAACGCAATGTCTCCAGGCACAAGCTCCTCCGCGGGAATCGTTAGATTCGCGCCATCACGTCGTACCGTTACGCGCCTTGGCAAGTACTGTTGCAGCGCAAAAAATTCCCGATCGGCATGAAATTCCTGAAAAAAACCCAGCCCGATATTCACAACAACAATCGCGAGCGTTACTGCGGCATCGAGGAGCTGTCCCGTCCACCAAGAGATGCCAATCGCAATAGCAAGAAGAACGACGAACGGGCCGCGGCATTGCTTCCAAAGCAACCGAAAAATACTTTGCGGCTTTGGCGGAGCAACGTTCCACGAATCCGCCCGACGCAATCGCTTCCGCGCCTCGTCCGTAGATAGGCCAGATAGCGACGATTGGAGAGAAAGAAGCGCATCGTGGGCTTCAATTGCATGAAAAGGCAAAAGCGGGGACATAAAGGAAGTATAGCGTACAAAAGAAAAGACTGACGAAATTTCGTCAGTCTTTTCTGGTGCGCCGAGCGGGGATCGAACCCGCGACCACGAGCTTAAAAGGCTCTTGCTCTACCACTGAGCTACCAGCGCAGGGAGAACGCCCCCGGTTGGTCTATTTTCGGCTTGCGGCTTCGAAAACTTTTTCAACGTACCGAGAAGTACGTCTCAAAAGCTTTTCTCGCCACGCACCGAAACTAGCCACAACCGGGAACGTTCTCTTCAATTCTCATTCAAATTACGTCCGGAGGATATCAGATCTTGAGGGTTTTGAAAAGCAGAAGACCCCGGCGCATGGCGGACCGAGGTCCTGCCACGCAGCCGAGGCCGCGTTCGCGCTACACCGCCATCGACGGCCGCATGAGGCACACGGGGAGCCGCGTCTCACCGAAGGGTCCGAACCGGCCAATCTCCAGGAGCCGTTCGTGCAAGAGCGTCGAAACGCCGTCGATGGGTCCGGGACGAAGGATTTGGAGCGCGTCGCACTCCATACAGTGCCCGTGAACTGCACGAGAAGAACACGTTGCCGCGTGCTTGGCGTCCTTCGCCTCCCAGAAGTCGATGAACGCGGGGTCGAGGTCGCCGATGTGGTCGAGGTAGACCTCCGAATCGTTGGGGTTGTGGCTAGCGGGGATTTGGGTTGCGAGGAATTCCGCGATGAGCGCACGAGCCGCTCGTCGAGCGAGTTGACGTGACGTGGACATGTACACCTCCAACAAAGAGCGTAACGGAATATCACAGAAGGGACAACTGACCTGACCTTGGATGAAAAGGGGCGGAAAACTCGGTGTGTCATCGGCGACGCTCGACGAGCCTGAGTTGGGCGAGGAGAGTGTAGGAGTACTCGATTTCCTGTTTTGCGGATGTCGTGTCAACACAACATCTGATTATCAAAATCATTGGCATTTTTGTATCTAAAATGTCGTGTGGACACGACATACAAATTTTGCAAAACGCACACCACGCCGACCAATGTCCGCCGTCATTCACGCCCGTCCCAAGCCAGTCTCATCACCCCTTCAAAGAATCAGGCCGGTCCCTCTTCACTTCCCCCTCCCCCAAAATCCGTAACGCCTCGTGCACAATGCGCTCATCACCGTTCGTCGGGAAAACAGTTCGAACCTTCGCCGAAAGCGCCTCACGACGTTCTGGGCTCTCGACCAAACGCAAAATGGATTGCAACAACGTCTGTGGCGTGACGTGTTTCAGTACTTCTGCGGCGCCACGATCTTCGAGCGCCTTCGCATTTTCCTCCTGCTGCCCCTCGAGCGGCAAAATAATCGCTGGTTTTCCAAGTGCAACCACCTCCGCCAACGTCCCCATTCCGGCGCGACACACCACCACGTCGGCGAGCGCCAAAATATCGGCCATGCCTTCGCCAATAAATTCTCGCGTCACGTACCCGTCGCCGATCGTTTCGAGTGCACTCAACATTTTTCCTCGACCAGTGATATGAATCACGTTTGCATGGCGGACGAGTTCTGGCCCAATCACCGAGAATCGCTCGTTCATCCGTGCAGATCCTGTACCACCACCAATCACCAATACCGTCGGCTTCGTTGCGGATAGTCCGAACAGCTCACGCGCCATTTGTGCATCGCCTAATCGTAAAAACGGACGAATCATCGCGCCAACAACACATGTTTTTTGTGCACCAAAACTCGCAACGTTCTCCTCCCACGTCACACTGACACGTTTCGCAAAAGGCGCCATCAATCGATTCGCAAGTCCAACAACAATATCAAACTGATGTACCCACGATGGAATGCGCATCACCGCAGCAGCAAACGCAACAGGAACACTGACGTATGCCCCGGCAGTCATCACCATTGTGGGCTCAAGACTTGCGAGCATTCGCCCCGCGCGAATCATGCTGACGACGAGCTGAATTGGCGCAATGATCCACGTCCACGGCCGAGTGCGATCAAACTTTGGCGCAGCAAGTGCAATGAAGGGAATCTTTGCAGACTCCACCACCAATCGCTCGGGGCCATCCGGTGTGCCAATCCACGTAAACTTCACCTGCGGATCACGCTTTCGCCATTCTGCAGCAACCGCAAGTAACGGTGTTACTGGACCCAGCGTTCCCCCGCCGGTAAACACAATGTGATGTTCTGGAGGATTCATACAAATACATTACACATTCTTCGAGTGCGACGAGACGTTGACGACAACACCGAGAGCGGTAAGCGTGACGGCGAGCGCGGTTCCACCGTAGCTTACCAAAGGAAGCGGAACGCCGGTAATTGGCAGCACCCCAACCATGGCGGCAATGTTAAAAAATGCCTGCGCACCAATCCACGACATCACCCCAACCGCGAGATACCGGCCAAACGCATCGCGCGCCAGAGAAGCAACCTTCAATCCGCGCTGCAAAAATGCGACGTACAGCACAAGGAACGCCGTCGTGAGCACAAAACCGAGCTCTTCAGCGACCACGGCAAAAATGGAATCTCCGGCGACTTCCGGAAGATACTGAAATTTTTGCAACGAATGACCGTATCCTCGGCCAAAGAACCCCCCACTTCCCACTGCAAGCAACGCTTGATTAATGTGATACCCCGTATGAAGCGGATCGAGTTCCGGATGTAAAAACGTAATAAAACGATCCCGTCGATATGGCGAGAATGCCAAAAGCAATCCCAACAACACGCCACCGCCTGTCCCAAAAAGTGCAAAGTACCGAAACGGCGCTCCGGCGGAGAAATACACGCCAAGTGCCATGATAACGATAACGCCGAGCGTTCCCGTGTCGTGCTCAAGTAACAACAATCCCATCACCACCGAAAGAACGATCGCGAACGGGATCAGTCCGCTGTGCAAGTCTCGAATCTCATGTTCTGATCGTTTCTCCATCCATGCCGCGATGTAAAAAAGGAACGTAAGTTTTACGAGTTCGGACGGCTGGAGCGTCAGAGGACCGATATGAATCCATTGTCGTGCAAACGTTCCGAGATCGGTACCGAGGCCAGGAATAAACACCGAAAGCAAAAGAACAATGGAAATGAACAACATCACCCCAGCAAACCGGCGATAGGTTGTGTACGGCACTCGGCTTGCGAGAAAGAATCCAATTGCGCCAGGAACCAGGCCGAAGATGATTTGATGTTTCAAGAAATAATACGTGTCGTTGAATTTTACAAAACCTGTTGGGCCGGACGCAGACGCAAGCAATACAAAACCGAGCAACAGCAGGCCGCCGAGCAAAGCAAGAAACGTTCGGTCTGCATGTCGAATTCCTCCAAAGAGCGCCATACACTATGCTGAGGCATGCGTTGCGACGTCGAGAAGCGCAAGGAGCACGCCAAGTACAGCTGTAATCCACGAAATCACCCAAAACCGCATCACGACTTTTGGTTCGGGCCATCCGAGCGCCTCAAAATGATGATGAATAGGCGCAATGAGGAAGATTTTCTTTCCGAACAATTTCTTGGATCCTATTTGAAGAATCGTCGTCACCATTTCAAGCACAAAAATAAATCCAATCAAGGGGAGAAGCAGTGGCTGGTTGGTAATCATCGCCACAACGCCGAGCGTGACGCCAAGCGACATCGCTCCGGTGTCGCCCATAATGAATCGGGCGGGATAAATGTTAAACCACAAAAACGCGAACAGTGCGCCCATCACCACCGCACAAAACGCCGCAAGATCGTAACGCCCCTGCATCACCGCAATCAGCGAATACGCACCGAACGCACTTGCAAGCGTTCCACCGGCCAAGCCGTCCAGCCCGTCGGTTTGATTCACAGAGAACGACGTTGCAACAATCACGCCAATAAAAAATATCGCGTACGGCACTACCCCAACCACCACGTCGCCAACAAACGGAACATGCAACGAATCAAATCCAAGCTTTGCGGTAAACCACCACGCACCAACCGCCGCAACCGCCGCGTACAACACAAGTCGATGACGAATATGCAAACCGCCACCGTGCGAACCGATTTTGAAGACGTTCATGAAGTCGTCCGCTAATCCAACAACTCCTGCAGCAACAAGCGCGGCAACCGGAAGCCATGTTTGCCCACGCGAAAGAAAATTGAGTTCTGCAAGCGCGCTGTTCGGATAGAGCAAATGACACGCGGAAAAAAACGCCGCCATCCCAGCAACGGTGAGCCAAATGAGCACGCCGCCCATAGTGGGAACGCCAGCTTTCTTCGCGTGGAGCTTGGCGAACATTGGCGCAGTCACTGCGCTCCGAATCGATTTCCCTAATCGGAACCGATACAGCACGTGTGTTAAGAGCGGCGTCCAACAAATCGCCACCACGAAGCTTGCGGTGCCAAGCAAGAGAATTTTGGTAATCGCAAAAGCGTCAACCATACACAATATTCATGAGGACAACGAAAATCGTAGAAAGAAAGAGGAATCCGGTCAGCACCACCGTTGATACCAATACCACGCGGGCAAGCATCGGTTCGCGCTTCGCGAGCAACAACGCCACAACGGCGTTTACGACGCACAGTAACGCGCCAGCGGCGGGATACACAAAAATCTGCCACCACACTCCCGTCCAGTCCACGCCGTAGTGGATATTGTAATGCAATGGAATAACCTCCTTCCCATACATGTCAGGAAAGAGCCTCCATAAGAGCAGCCCCACCGACACCACAACAAAACCAAAGGAGAGGCCAACGCACAACTTGAAGTACTGTACGCCAAAAAGCGATACAATCCGCCCCCTTCGCTCAACGGCAATGTTAGACATGAGAATCGGCGGTAAGGATTTTTCGAATGCCAGGCACCCGCTCGCAGAGCACAACTTCTATTCCCTTTTTCATCGTGACATCGGAAAGCGCACACCCAGCACAAGCACCAGTAAAACGAAGCGTAACGGTCCCCGTAACCTCATCGAGGCTCACCAGATCGATTCCGCCTCTATGGAGCCGTAAACTGCCCCGAATATCCTCCAAAGCCGCAAGAATGGCATTTCGCATAGCTTTCCACAGTATACCCCATTTTCCAGCCCAGGATAGCCCCAGTTTCTGCTTGACGCTCCCCAGGAATTAGGCTAATCTACCCACCGTTAGCCGCACCGATCACTGTGATCGGTGTCCGGCACTTACCCCATGTATGGCTCATAAATTAGCTCAAGGCTCCACACGAAACGGCCGCGATTCCCAGGCAAAACGCCTTGGAGTGAAGCGTTCCGACGGTACGCAGGTCCAGATTGGCGAAATCATCATTCGTCAGCGCGGAACCCAAGTCCATCCAGGAAAGAACGTTCGCGCCGGCAAGGACTTCACCCTCTACGCTCTTGCCGACGGCGTGGTTTCCTTCATGAAGAAGCGCGTTCCAGACTTCACGGGAAAGCTCAAGCTCCGCACCTTCGTTTCCATCAAAACCGCGTAATCGCAAACCAAACCCCAGTCGCAAGGCTGGGGTTTTGTGTTTCAACGATCTTTCGCCGGACTAACTTAGTTTGTCACTAACGTAGTTAGTCCTTCATGTTTGTCCGCAGAGGCTTGAACAAATTTCACGAATAAAGGGTGAGGTCGCAGCGGACGCGATTGAAATTCTGGATGGAACTGTACGCCGACGAAAAACGGGTGCTCAGCGACCTCGATAATTTCGACGAGACGATCGTCCGGCGACGTGCCGGCAATGATCAGCCCGGCATCGATGAGCTGCTGACGATACTCGTTATTGAATTCGTAGCGGTGACGGTGACGTTCATTGGTCGAATTGGACCCATAGGACCTATACGAAAGTGAGTTTTCTGCGAGAACACACGGATAGCTCCCCAGCCGCAACGTTCCGCCAATTCCGGTTCCCTTGAGTTTCTTCGCCTGATCATTCATCAGGTGAATAACCGGATTCTTCGTCTTCGGCGCGATCTCCGTGGTATGCGCATCAGCAAGCCCAAGCACCGATCGCGCAAACTCAATCACCGCGCACTGCATACCGTAGCAGATGCCAAAGTACGGGATCTTGTGTTCGCGAACATACTTGATCGCCGCCATCTTTCCTTCAATTCCTCGCGAACCAAATCCGCCAGGCACCAACACGCCGTCGTACTGTGCGAGTTCCTGAAGCTTTGACGGATCCTGTTCGTACGCTTCGCTATTGAGCCATTCAATCACCGGTTTCCGACCAATACTCCACGCGGCATGCTTAATCGCCTCGAGCACCGAGAGGTATGCGTCGGACAACACGAAGTCTCCGGTAGAAAAGTATTTGCCGATGACGCCGATACGAACCGGACGATCAACAGTCTCGATCGTATCGGCAAGCGAGTCCCAAGCCGAAAGGTTCGGTGCCGATCGCGCCTTCATCCGAAACGACTTCAACACCGAGTCGGCGAACCCTTGCTCATCGAACAGCCGAGGCACCTCATAAATCGACCTGGCGTTCGGTGCGGTGATGATGTGCGACGGATGCACGCCGCAGAATCGGCTCAACTTCTCTCGCCGTGGCATATCGAGCGCAACCTCAGATCGACAAATCAAGAACTCTGGATTGATACCGATCCGATTCACCTCGCGAACCGCGTGCTGCGTTGGTTTCGTCTTCATCTCGCCAATCGACGGTGGAACCGGAAGATAACTGACAAGTACCGTCCGAACATCGTCAGGATTCTTCAGCTTCATCATGCGAATCGCTTCAAGAAAAAGAATGTTCTCGTACTCACCAACCGTTCCGCCAATCTCAACGAGCACGAAATCCGCCTTCGCCTTCTTTGCCGCCTTCTCAAGACGATCGATCACTTCCTCCGGAACTCTCGGAACGACCTCAACGCACTTCCCATGATAATCTCCACGGCGCTCACGCTCGATCACAGACTGATACACCCGACCGGTCGTCATGTAATTCACCGACGTGATGTTCTCATCAAGGAAGCGCTCATAGTTCCCAATGTCCTGGTCGGTCTCGTCGCCATCGATCGTCACAAATACTTCGCCGTGTTCCACTGGGTTCATCGTCCCCGCGTCCACATTCACATACGGATCAATTTTCACGGCCGTTACTCGAAACCCTCGAGCTTTAAGAGTCAATCCAAGCGCTGCGCTACTCGTCCCCTTTCCCACGCCGCTCATGACTCCACCCACAACAAAGATATATCGATGATGCATAGAAACGAAACGCTCCGCCGGGGCGGAGCGCTGTATTAGGCCATTTGGAGGCGAACCTTGATGTGATCAACGTCTGTCCGCAGATCCGAAATCTGGGGAAGAATCCCTTCATCGATGATCTCGGTGATTCCATCGATGATCTCCTCTTTGATTTCGTCCATTCGCTTCATCATCCGCTGTTCCGACGCAGAAACCGCGCCATTCACCACCGAATACATCTCATCACGAATATTCTGTTTCAAGTCATCTATTTTCTGATCGAACCGAGCCTCAATCCGAACCTCCTGTTCTTTCAATGCGCTCGCGAGTACTTCAACGAGAACATCCCGCGTGACCGCAACATCCTTTTTGCTTGCCATACATACAAAAATAAAGAATAAGCGTCTCGTGGGGATAAGACTTCATCATGGTATCAAATACACGAACGCTGAACCAGTGGAAAACTCTCCGCTCTTTTTACAACAGATCTTCGGAGACGAAATCCTGAGCAATGCTGCAATATACCAAGATACGACGAGAGATTCTTCTCATTGATTCGCCTCAGCATCCTTCGTTTCGTTCGCGTTCGATAATGACAGAAAGTTGAGACTCAAATCCGGATGGAAACATGACGGGAACTTCGACGGTGCCGAAATCCTTGATTGCATTCATCTTGAGATATTCGCGAGGAATCTTGAATCCAAGTTCCTTTAATCCCTTTCGCACGTCGTCCGCAGTGACCGGCTGTGCCGGAAGATTCTTCTCGACCTTCACTGGAATCACCACTTCCAGACCATCAACCTCGCCAGCAAGCTCGCGCTCCTCGCGTTCCGCCTTGGATTCCTTTGGGCGATCGTCGAGCGCCTTGTCGGCAGCCACCACGTCCTTCGTCGCTAAAACCGCAAGGTGTTCAGGGAAGAGGAAGCTTCGGGCGTAGCCTTCGGGGACGTCGACGATGGCGCCTTTGGGGCCGAGGGCGCGGACATCGTTGAGGAGGGAGACGAGCATAGACGTAACGCTTTCTTAATGATGTGGATCATGTCGCGATAACTCGAACGACGGAGCAGGTCTCTTGCCGGAACCCAGCCCACCGCGCGAATGGTCTCGCCTTGGTCTTGCGGCGTTGGCCGACGCACCGCAGCATCTGCATCGGCTTCAAACAAGAAATAGTGAATGTATTTGTGCACCAACTTTCCTTTGTGCACAAAACGATCACGGAACCAAATATCAATCGTGTCCAGTCGACAGACCATGCGCAAACCGGTTAATCCCATTTCCTCGCGAATTTCGCGTGTTGCGCCGTCGCGATAGGATTCTCCCTGCCGAACATGACCTTTGGGAAACGCCCACTTCCCGTACGAGTCTTTCACCATGGCAAAGTATACCAGCCCGTTGACGCGCTTAAACACGAGGCCTCCAGCAGAGACCTCTGTGCGATGACGTTCTTCTTCCCCTTTATTCCTTCGCGAGGAAATCGAGCGCCGCGTCGAATTGGGTGTCGTGGTTTGCATGAACGTCGTCAATCGTCAGTGGGACAACATCGTCTGGAGCAATCCCTTGTTTATCAATCGAACGCCCAAGCGGCGTGAGCCACCGAGCAACCGTCACTTTTACCGCGCCACCGTCCGGAAGATCGTGGTATTCCTGCACCGATCCTTTCCCGAACGTCTGTTCGCCGATCACTGTCGCTTCGTGGGTGTCCTGCAATGCCCCTGCAAGAATTTCTGCAGCAGACGCCGATCCTCCGTTCACAAGAACAACGGTTGGAATATCCTTCAAGCTTCCAGAGCCCGACGTTGGATATTCAGTTTTCTCCCCACGAACGTCTTCAATAACCGCGGTACCGCCCTTCGGAATCCAGTATCCCGCTAAGTCGATTGCGGAGTCGAGCAATCCGCCTGGATTGTTACGCAAGTCGAGCACAATGCTCGTTGCGCCGTCTTTGACTGCATTCTCTGCAGCCTTCGCAAAAAGCGAAGAAGTGTCTTCATTAAACATCGAAATCGCAATCACTGCAACGTGGTCGTCCTTCATGGCGTACGTTACGCTGTCCACGGTAATTTCATCGCGAACAATCGAAATGTCCTGCGTTTCCGTTGCGCCGTCACGAAGAACGCTCAATACCACGGCAGTTCCCTTTTCTCCGCGAATATGGCTTACGGCTTCGTCGATGCTCATGCCATCAGTCGTAGTTCCATCAATCGCTGCGATAACGTCATTCGTTCGCAAACCGGTGCGATCTGCTGGCGTTCCAGGCAAGGGAGCGACAACGACAATCTGGTCGTCCTTCATGTCGAGCTGCGCACCAATCCCAAAGAAACTTCCCGCAAGTTGCTCGTCAAACGCTTTCGCGTCTTCTGGCGTGAAGTACGTCGAATACGGGTCGTTCAGACTCGCAACCATGCCGCCAATGGATCCGTAATAGAGGTTCTTCTCCGACACTGGCTGATCAACGTACGCTGAACGAACCAAGCGCCACACATCCCAGAATGTCGCAAAATCTGCGTCGGCACTCACGTCTGGCGGAATAAATCCCTGATTGGTGACGTGGCCTTCGCCAGCCGGAACAACAGCCTGTGCAGACTGATGCGAACCAAGCGTGTATCCAAGAGCGACACAAACCACCGCGACCAAAACCGCACCGAACGCTTGCAACGGCGCCGCTAACGGAGAACGAGAAAAACGCATATGGGAGAATGGTAACACAAGACCAACTGCTTCCGAAATCGAACGGAATTCGGAACAATCCTACGCAACGCGTTGCTCTAAACGAAAAACTCGTCCCTCAAGATCGTCAATCTGTGGAACGATATCCCCTCCAATGAATTCAGTGATCTCAGAAATAATTTTGTGCTCAGTGGCACGAAGAAGACCACGGACTTCGTCACGAATCTCACATTTCTGAATCACAAGAAGCGACCGCATCTCCTCACGAAGAATGGCGTTGTTCTCGACAAACTTCCGATCGAGGACTTTCTCTATCATCTGAAGATCTTTTGCACTCAGCATACAAATATATGCTACGCAGTCCACCTGGGCGATCCCTTCCTCGCCTCAAGGCCACGAGTATAAATATCATGCACATGGGATTGCGAATATCGTATCATGCGACGACCCTCGAATCAACGTATTGATTCTGTTATACTTTCTTCATGCACCGGCGAGTACGTAATGGAATCTTCTTCGTTTTTGTAACGATTTTCGTGATTGGGGCACCAATCATCGTTTTGTATACCGCGGGATATCGGCTCAATATTTCAACGTGGCGCGTTCAGCGCACCGGAGTTATCGCCATTTCCACACTCCCCCGCGGTGCAAGCGTCACCATGAACAACGCATTGATCGCCGACAAAACGCCGTACGTTGCGCAGCGCCTTACCCCGGGCGACTACGACGTGTTGCTCCAAAAATCCGGATATCGATCATGGAACCAACATGTGAGCGTCGGAAGTGGGTCAACCACATACATCACCGCGCTCCTGTTCTCCGACACCAAACCCGAACTCCTTCTTGAAGAGAACGCGCTTTCGGTGGTTGGCGACAAGAGTGGACGATTCGTTTATCTCCTGGTTGCAAACGGCGACACGCACGAGGTGTGGCGGTACGACACCGTTACCCGGCTTCAGCGCCTGGTCAACGACAGTGTTGGCAACACCACGTCGTCTATCGCACTCAATGCCGATGAATCCGCTCTCATCATCCAGCAAGACAGCCAGCGCGCGCCAACGTCGGAAATCGGCATTTCCGCAGACACCGGAACGCCCCTCAGCGCCACAGAACTCGCAAACGCGACGAATGCGCTTCCGGAATATTCGTTCTTCGATAACGGCTCGAACGTGGAGATGCGTCTTGCGGGCACCGATACGCTCGTTACACTTCTTCCTCCAAGCACATACACTGTCGCGTTCCGAAACTCGTCGATCGCGATACTCAAAGATACTCGTAATCGAGCATATCTCGTCGATTTCAAAACAGATACTGTTACGCAAGTTGATCTTCCCACTCCATTGCTTTCCGAAAGCTCAACCGAAAGTCTCGTTGCAGCTTCCGACGGCAACGAAATCGACGTCTACGACCCGCAAACCGGAGAACGTACGTTCGTTGCACGACAAAGCGACCCCATTCTTGCACTCGCATGGCATTCAAGCGATCGCGCGCTGCTTTTTGCCACCGGATCAAAAATTGTCGCTATCGAACGCGATAAATACGAAACTCGAGAAACAACGACACTCGTCGACAATGCGTCAATCGTGAATATGTGGCCCGACACCACAGGAAAAAGCCTCACATTCTTCGGAACCGTGAACGGCATCACCGGAATTTGGAAAGTGGCACTCACGCAATAACTATTCCGTCTTCAGCGCAAATGTTGCAAACATAATTGCGATCGTCTCGTCGTCAATCTCGTCGGATGCCACAATCACGACGCCGTCGTGATACGAGATAACGTATTCCGTGTGATTGTTCCCAATAACATATTTTGCCGCAGGATAATTCGAGATTGTCACGTCTGTTGGTGCGCGATATCCGTCCGCATCGCGAGCAATGGTGAACGCATCGAGCGATAGTGCTTCCTGCGTTACAAGAAAATACGTTTTCTTGTCGTCAGCACCGCTTGGGAGAAACCACACCGCACCGTCGTCTCGCGTGTGCACCTCAAAATCTTTTGGATACCCAACGCTCCACGCATCAGCACGATACGTCTGCCAATCCGGCGGAAGCAATGCGGAGTGCTGTTCAATATTCCCGCTTCCTTTTGTTGAAAGAAAAAACTGTGCAAAATATCCAAACCACGTAAATACCGCGACGGCAGCAATAGCGGAACACGACGCGAGAACCCAGAGCATTTTTGGCGGGCGCTTCATGAACTCATTGTACTACCAGCGAACAATGCTCTTCAACAGCAAAAAATAAACCGAAAGAATCGGATTCACCACACGAGTCATTATCTTGCTCTCAACCTCCTGAGACACCACAACACCGACCATGTTTTGCAGCATCTCACGATCGGATCGAGTCCGGATCGACCGGACGAATCGGCGCCGATCATAAATATATTTCCAGGTCGATCGCTTCCAAAAGAAACCCCATGATCGCAGCTTTTCTTTCCACCAACCAGACCGAAAAGCAAAAAACAACGTTCCAAGCTCCATCACAATCATCGGCGGAGCAATGAAGACGAGCGTTCCGGTTCTGTAGTTACAAAAATTCGTCAGGTGCCGATTCCGTTCCATCCAAAAAAACTTTTTCATGCTTCGTGAAAAATCGTATCGATGATAGACGACGGAATTATCGGCGTACCCAACATCGGATCCGGCAAGCCGTGCCCGCCAACATACGTCGAGGTCCTCGTGATACATGAAATACGACGACACAAACATATCGCCGATCATGTTGAACACACCCGTCCGAATCATCGCCCCGGCTCCAGACGCGTAAAACATCGGTAACCCACCTCGCTGCTGCTCAATCGTGAGCGTCGAGTTTCGAACGTCGCCGTTGGCAAGGGAGAATCCAAAGCCCAAAAAGTGCATCGCATTCCCAGCGGAGTTATACCGATCCGGCGTTTGCGCACGCATAATGCGGGACTGCACTGTCGCCATATTCGGATTCGATTCCGCGTATTGCACGATCGACCTCAAAAAATCTGCATCAACATACGCGTCCTGGTTCAACAAATATACGAACTCTGGATTCCGATCACGGATCGCCTCGTACAACTTCATGTGCCCGCCAGCAAAGCCAAGATTCTCGTCGTTGAAAACGCAAACGACTTCGGGTAACTCCATTCCACTCCGAGGCTTCACTTTTGATTCAAGGTATTCTCGAAGATTTCCAAGTGCCGACGGTTGATCAATCACCGCAAGAACCCACCCACCTTCTGGCGCACGGGTCTTTGCAAGGCTGTCAAAAAGCTCATCGAGTTCAGCCTCAATGCCTTCTGTTCGATACGTGATAATCTGCACGATGACCTTTACGGACATAGGCTACGATTTTGTCGCGATTGCTTTCCCAGAAAACGGACGCCATTTCCACTGATACCGAAGCCAACTCATGATATGTGCGCGAAGTGGACGATTGGTGAAAAGATTTTTGATGTATCCGCCCGGCGTCGCCGAAGCCTTCCCGTACGCATGGTGCAACACCACGTCTGGATAATAATACACTGGACGATGATGCTCCCACGCCCTGCGGCACAAATCGATATCCTCAAAGTACATCCAAAATTGGTCATCGAATCCGCCGAGCTCCTTGTACAGAGACGAAGAAATAAACATTGCTGAACCCTGAACCCAATCAACAAGCCGGCGATCTCGAAGAACACGCTCGCGCATTAAAAAATGATCAGCGTATTTCCGTCCAAACGCGGTATTCGCTAACAGTGTTCGCTGCACAATCGGCATGTACCAGTTTGGGAACCGACGATGCGTTTCCTGAAGCTCCCCCGTGAGATGATGAATGCGAGGAGCAACAATTCCCGTCCACGGCCTCTCGCGCATAAACGTGTGCAAACGATCAAAAATTGTCTCGTCCACCAACACCGTGTCCGGATTCAACAAAAAGAAAAACTCTGCATCAACTTCTTGAATCCCACGATTACATGAGTTCCCGAATCCATAATTTTTGTCGCGGAGAATAATCGTCGCGTTCGGCAAATGCGCTTTGACGAGTTCGTGTGCGCGAAGATTTGGCGATCCGTTATCGACGAGAACAAACGCAATATTCAGCGACGATGCTGCCATCGCGCGCACGATCGACGGTAGGCAGTCGTCGACGATCTTGTTGTACGACACCATGACAATCGCAATATCGTACCTCATACGTGTTTTGCAAAAAAATATCGGAGTGTTCGCCAAAGAATCATTGGCTTTGTGAAGAGAAAAAATCCAATCTTCGCAGCCTCAAACGGAAGAATGGCCCAGCCATCACGCAACCAATCGCGCCACGATAAATGCCGGGTTAAGTTTTTCCAATGGTTTCGATACGACAATTCTTGAAATCGCGAGCTGACGCCCTTGTGAAATATCGAGAATTGAAATGTCCGAAAATGATAGGCGACAACACCAGGAACTCGCGCCGCCTTCATACCAATCTTTTGCATCCGATACGCGACATCCACGTCCTCCTTGTACATGACAAACGCCGGATTAAAAAGCATTATTCCGAGCGCAGAACGGCGATACATCGGAAGACAACCGGAAATCCCAAAAACCGGGACGCTGTACGCCGTGCAGTCCTCAAGCGCCACGCCAGAGGCAATGTCATACACCTTATGCGATCGGGCCTTTGCGAGGCCTAAGGAATCGATAACATTCGTAAATTGCGGTTGATGCTTCGTATCCCACGTCCATCGAAGAATCGTTCCAGCCGCAGCCGCAACATCGGCGTGGTTTTCCATGAATGCTCGGACGTTCGCGATGTATGCCGGAGTAAAAAGAACATCCTGGTTCACTAACAACACAAGCTCTTCGTCGTGCCGCTCGTACATTTCTTGATGCGAGACTGCAAAACCGATATTCACGCCAGAAACAAAATCTACGCGACGATGTGTGGCAAATTCAGCCACAAGAGTTCGCGTCTTCGTCAATTCATCCGCCGTTGATCCGTCGTCGCGAACCCGAAGAATCCAATCCTGATCCGTCTGCGCCGCGAGCGACGCAAAAAGGCCCGGTAAGAATTCGGAACCATTGTACGTGGAAAGGTGAAGGGCGAGGCGCATAGATTACGCAGTGTGGAATCCCCACTTTCGGAAATACTTCCACGCACTCGTGAAAAACATTCGCTGCTTCTTCCACACGGAAACCTGAGCAAAACTCTTCCCCACAAAGTCACGACACACTGCTTCGGCGCAATATCGGATACGCAATCCGTTACCGCGAACGCGACGACAAAAATCAACTTCTTCAAACCAAATGAAGAACCGTTCGTCGAGCATACCGACGTACTGCAGAATCTCGCGCCGGAATGCAAAGTACGATCCGCGAATTTGCTCGACGTCTTGTGACGTCGCGTAATCAAAATCCGTCGCAAGATATCGGTCGTTCACGTGCGGAAAAAGATGTGGGAGTTTCAACAGTACTGCGAGCTGGTCTCGCCATGTTGGATTCCGCCGAACGGATCGAACCACGTCGCCCTTGTCGTCAAGGAGCCTCACCCCAAGAACGCCAATATCGCGATATTCCATGAGTTGACGGTGGGTGAGCTCCAATGTTCCCGTCTCTACTCGCGTGTCGGGATTCAAGAGAAGCACAACATCGCCCTTCGCCATCCGAATCGCTTGGTTACACGCCTTTGCAAAACCCGCATTGTAATCATTTTGCATCAAATGGACCCAAGGAAATTCATCACGAACCATGTGTGCAGAACCGTCTTTCGATCCATTGTCCACCACAAACACCTCAACCGAAAAATCCTCGCGCCGCAATACAAAAAGTTGCGCAAGATTCTGTTTGAGCAAATCACGAACGTTCCAGCTTACAATGACAACAGAAATTTTTGGCACAACGCTAAAGTTCGATGGAGGAATTATCGCCGGCAATCAACCGATGGCCACGTGGCGGATAGCTCGCTGCTTTCGTAATGGTCGCATTCTGACCAAGGAGACTGTCGACAACATGACAATCCTTCACCGTTACGCCCGAAAACACGATCGTATTTTCAATCGTCGCTCCGTGGATTTTTGCATCATTTCCGATCGATGAATACGGTCCGATGTAGCAATCTTCAAGAACGACATTCTCTCCAATCACCGCAGGACCACGAACAATCACATTCCGTCCAACAACCGTTCCCTTCCCCACTGAAACGTCTCCACGAATCACCGCAGTCGAATCAACGGTGCCCTCATTGCGAATTTGCCATGTTTGACGATCGTTCAACAATAACGCATTACCTTCAAGAAGATCTTTTGGCGTCCCCGTATCCTTCCACCAACCCGTAATCTCTTCAAACCCGATATTCGCACCGTGATCGATCATCCAGGTATGTGCATCAGAAATCTCGAACTCACCGCGCGGGCCAGCAACGATAGACTCGACTGCATCAAAAATCTTGCTGTTGTACAAATAAATTCCCGTCACAGCGAAATCGGAAACGTACTCCTTCGGCTTCTCGATCACTTTCGTAATGCGTCCGTTTTCAATCACTGGCACGCCAAAACGCTGCGGGTCCGGAACGCGAGAAAGTGCGAGTAAGCCATCAAGATCGCCTTTTTCAAATCGCTCAATGAATCGTCGGAGACTCCCAAGAATAATATTGTCGCCAAGATAAAAGACAAACGAATCTGTTCCAAGGAACGACTTCGCGTTCTTGACGATATGTGCCAAACCGAGTGGCCCACCCTGCTGCTCAAGGTAGGTAATTTTTGCGCCGTACGCAGCGCCGTTGCCAAACACCGCAGAAATTTCCGTATCACCCGGGTTAATATTGATGCCGATTTCGGTGATTCCCGCATCCACAAGCTTCTCAACAGCATTCGCCAGCATTGGCTTGTTCGCAAGCGGGATCAGATGCTTATTTCGCGTCCAGGTAATTGGACGCAATCGCGTTGCCCGTCCCCCAGCAGCAATAAGAGCCTTCATATACGTGCAGGTTATCAATTACAGCGCATCTGTAAATGGCGTGTGCAGTTCCGAGAAAACCGGCCAAGAAGCATCGCGAGCATTAGCGGAAAAAGGCACTCCAACGTCTGGCCACGCAATGTCGAGCGCGGGATCGTTATATTGCAGACCACCTTCCGCAGACTTTTCCCACGACGCGCCAAACACGTGGTATCGGATCCGCGAACCGTCCTCAAGCGACACCCAACCGTGCGCAAAGCCCTCTGGAACGTACAGCGCTTTGCCGTTTGCAGCACTTAATTCGATCGAGAAATGTTTTCCGTATGTTGGTGAGCTCATTCGAATATCAACTGTGACATCACGAATCGATCCCGCCGTGCACGATACAATCTTAGCCTGACCAAACGGTGGAGCTTGAAAATGTAATCCGCGAAGAATCCCCTTCGTCGATTGCCCCTCATTAATCTGCGCAAGATCCGTACGAAGTCCGAGATTACGGAGCGCAACCAGACTTAACACCTCAGAAAACCATCCCCGTTCGTCACCGAATCTCGTTGGAGTAAATGCGAAGAGACCAGGGATTCCCGTTTGTTCAATTTTCATCCCGCCCTTAAGCGGCCCGAGGAGAAATCGCGTAAGCGCATCGCGGCGAGATGGCAGTTTTGGACCGCGTGTGTTGCGCATCATCGTAGACAGTGCGCGTTTTGCTGGCCGTTTGAATGTCGCACCATCGACAGTTGATCGCATCGGATCGATTCCGAGAACAGAAAAGATTTCTTCCGCAAATCCGTTCCACGTGACGCCGTCGTCTTCGTTCACCAAATGATACGTGCCCGCCGGATACGATTCGTCGAATAATGCGCGAACCGCAACGGCAAGGTCGGCGGTGTACGTTGGACACGCAAACTCCTCGTCGACAAGCGTAATCGCCGGCTTCGTCAAAGCACGCTGAACAATCAGCGTCACGAAACTCGGCTTACAATCAGGCGACGCACCCTGCTGCCCAAACAATCGAGACGTACGGACGATGTACGTCGAATCATGTTCAGTGCGAACCGCAACCTCCCCTGCGAGCTTGCTTTCGCCGTACACGTTTGCTGGTGCAGGAACCGCATCTTCGTTGCTCATCGATGTTGCATCACCGGAAAAAACGTAATCCGATGAAAAGTGAAGAAACTTCGCGCCGATCGTTTTTGCTTCGCGAGCCAAAATTCCTGGAGCCTCACCATTCAACTTCGTCGCAACTGATCGCGCCGGTTCAGATTCTGCAAGATCGACGGCGTTATACGCCGCTGCGTTTATCACGATGTCCGCAGGATGTTCCGCAAGAAATGTCTGGACGGCTTTCGCGATCGTCACGTCACAGTCGTCACGCGTCGCCGAAACGACCGAATCGCCGGCTCGTGTAAATTCTTTTACAAGATCCGACCCAAGATTCCCATTTCCTCCAAAAATAACGATGCGGCGATTCATAAAATTACAACTTCCCGAGCCTATCTTTGTAATACATATCGTAATACTCCTGATACGCGCCGCTCTTACAGCGCATCCACCATTCTGGATTGTCGCGGTACCAGAGAATTGTTTCTTTAATGCCCTGTTCAAAAGGAATCTCCGCCTTCCAGCCGAGTTCACGTTCGATTTTCGCAGGATCGAGGAGGTAACGCTTGTCGTGCTGTAAACGATCAGGAACGTACGTCTTCAAACTCTGTGGCTTTCCTAACGTCTCAAGAACGAGATCCGCGATCTCTTCAACAGACTTCTCTACGCGTGTTCCAACGTTGTACGCCTCGCCGACCTTGCCTTTGTGAATAATCAGATCGATTGCGCGAGCATGATCGTCTACATGAATCCACTCGCGGCGATTCTGGCTCGTCTTGAATAATGGAAGCGACGTATCCTCGAGCGCATTCGTGGTAAATACCGGAATCACTTTTTCTGGAAATTGATACGGGCCGTAATTGTTCGCGCAATGACTGATCGTGATTGGCATCTTGAATGTATGAAAATACGACATGACGACGTGATTCGCGGCCGCCTTCGATGCGTTGTACGGCGTCTTTGGTTGATATGCATCGTCCTCTTGAAACATCCGATCCTCATCGAGCTCGAGCTCGCCGAACACCTCGCACGTTGAAATATGATGGAAGCGAGAAACATTCGCATTCTTTGCGGCTGCGAGAAAAATCTGCGTTCCCAAAACATTGGTACGAAGAAAAATTCCCGGATCGAGGATTCCACGATCGTTGTGCGACTCCGCAGCAAAATTCACAACAACATCCACACCTTCAAGTGCAGCACGAGCCACGGCGTAGTCGCCAATATCGCCTTTCACGAATCGATATCGTGGATTCTTTTCCACGTCGCGAAGATTTTCCAAATTGCCAGCGTACGTTAACGCATCGTACGCAATCACCGAATCTTCCGGATGTGTCTTCAGCCAATACCGCACGAAATTCGACCCAATAAATCCTGCGCCTCCCGTGACGAGAATGTTCATATTAGGCTCAATTCTAGGGCTTTTTGGTGGTCATGGCAATCTTTTTACTAAGATTAGCCAACTTTCTGAAGCTCGGCCCGAATCGCCTCGGCGGTGGCGGCGAGTTCTTCCTTCGACGGATGCGTTTTGGTGAAGGTTCGGGGAATGCCATTGGTGCGGGGCATGATGTGCAAATGGGTGTGCATCACGTCTTGGCCGGCGCATTCGCCATGGTTCATACCAAGGTTGTACCCATCGGCTCCGACAGCCTTCAGAATCGATGGGGCGATCGTGTAAATGGCCGACATCAATCTCTCGGCATCTGCCAGTGATCCTGTTTCGAGATTTTCTGCGTGAGCTTTTGGAAGGACGAGTGTATGACCAGTGCTCACCGGACCGATGTCGAGAAATGCGATGACGAATTCGCTCTCGTAAATCTTGTGGCATGGAATTTCGCCGGCGATAATCGAACAAAAAATACAGGACATAGAAGAATTATTGACAAAATCGTATTTTATGCTATAGTATCATTATCACTACAAAAGAGACCCCTGTACGGTTCCGTCCGTATCGGGGGCTTTTTTATTTCTTTTGAAGATGGGGTCGAAGACGCTCATTCCCGAGGTATGTTATTGGTGCATTGGTCTTCTTCAATAAAATCGAACAAGACTCGCGTAGTCACCGTCACTCGTTACCAATAGCGCTTTCTCGAATTTCTTTTCAAAAAATCCCCTCACAACCTGAAGAACGAGGTCTGCATCACAATTCCCTTTTGCCTTTCCAGAACTATCGTAGACGACCTCCTTGAAAACAAGAATATATCCGTCTTCTTGCAGTCTTCGATAAAGATCAGAAAACTTTGCAATCAAACCAAGAAAAATATACGCGTCTTGAACACCGTGTTTTTCTCGAAGCCAAATACGAAACCGACGATAATCCAAAACCCAACCCTGGGACTCGATACCTTTATGAAGATTTGCACCGTCGATATATGCGACAACGTGACCATCTTTCTGCATAATTATTCTTATGAACCCTTCAAAAGGATACAGGGCAGAATACCAACGGCGAGCGCAAAGAACAACCGCATGTCGCCAAAGAATGCGCCGAGATGCCAGACGATAAGCGCAAGGAGAATACCGACAATCGCTGGCCAAAAGAACGCCAACCGCGATTTCCTTTCTTCGCTCGTCGATCGTGATTCAACAGCAAGGTCGTACGCACCAAATCCAATAATCGCAATCCACAGCACATGCACGTTCATTGCGTTCGACACAAACCCAGGCCGAAGATACTCAGCAAAGAGAAAACTGAGATACACGACAAGAGAAACGGTGAGACCAAATCGAGAAATCGACATATTAGAAGAGCCGATCATACACCGCACCGCGCCAACGACGAAGTTCAAGTTTTATTGCCGCGAACAACGAAATGGGGTCTTTACGGAAGGTGATGGTGAAGCGATGCACATCAACCGATTGCGCGTCGGTGGCAAGACCAGGAAGCGAAAGCGCAAATTTGTACGCACCGGTCTCTTTCGCGAGATCGGCGAGATGAAATGTTGTGTCCGCAACCCTCCAGCCATCCGCATTCATGGTCGACTTCGGAAGATTCGCATACACGTACCGAGTTGTTGGATCATCAAGATTCGTTTGCGTCGTTAACGGCCGAGGATCGGGATCGAAAAACGCCTGTGCCGAAGGTGCGAACTTCCCCTCCCCCGTCATTTTAATGTCGCCCGCATCAGTAAGCCCGGCCACCGTTCCATTGTCGGGAATCGTTGCTCTCGTCAGAACATGGCTCTGCGGAATATCAACCGTCGACGCCCCGAGAGTAACGTGATGCGCGGAGTCGGCATGAAATGTTTCGAACGCAATCGATTTGCTGTTCGTGACAAACGACGTTTTCCGATCAACGCTCAAATACCCAACGTCATCACCAACGTAGAGTCGATTCTTAAATGCCATATATCGCTGGCTCGTCGTAAACTGCCGCCACACGATGTCCGACGTTCCCGAAAGCTCCACGCGATACACGCCTTCTGGCCAATTTTTTCCATCGAGCACCACATCGTGAGAAGAATATGTTTGATCCTCGGAAATATCCCCGTCATCAACGATTGCCTTCTCGAGCATCACCGTTCCGTTCTCGTCGTAGACCCGAACGTAGCCTTCGTCCGCGCCAAACGT
Organism: Candidatus Uhrbacteria bacterium; assembly: GCA_943354605.1. Classification (GTDB taxonomy): domain Bacteria; phylum Patescibacteriota; class Patescibacteriia; order UBA9934; family UBA9934; genus CAIKHN01. The sequence goes on from CALRCK010000002.1 coordinate 57,272, forward strand.
GCGATTAATATCTTGATATCGAAGCGCGAGGTGGAATGCCTCGTTCTTGATGTACGTCACATACTCATGGCTTCCTCGGAGCGAAATGGAAAATGTTTGTTCGTACCCAAGCGGCGTATACGACGACTCGCGATACGTCCCCGGCAACGTTGCGCGATACGTCACCACCGATGTTCGCGCCGGCTGATGTAATGCGAAGTCTTGAACTGCGGCCTTCACGTCGTCCTTTACAAAGACTATGAGTGTTGATTCGGAATCTGTGTTCGGCAGCACATTCCACCCAAGATTCTCCAGCCGCGTGTTCGATAGTGCGCGGAAATCGAATGCGTATGCCGCAAGATTCGTCATGCCACCAAGCTCCACCGCAAACGCATCATGAGGATCGAACTCCAGAGTAACCTCCGCACTCGTAAAGTCGTCTGACGGTGGGAAAACGGAAAAATATACAGGCTCATTTTCGATCGTAATGTATGTCCCGCGATCGGAATCATGCACTTCAGAAACACGCTCCGCAGGCAACGGCGCTTGCACAAACGGCGATAACGATCCCGGAGTCCACGATACCGTTCGCTCGCCGCTCGGCGACGCCGACAACCACGACAGCCAAACAACGGGCACAACAGCCGCGATGACGATGAAGGATTTTACAAAAAGTTTTTTCATATCATTTCTTTCCGTCATTCCCGCGACCTGTTCCCCAGAGGGGAAGGCGAGGATGGAGCGATCATCGCTCGCTGGTGGCTCGGATCCCTTCTTCTGCACTCCGCGCGAATCCCCTACGCTGCGACGATTCGCTTTCGCTCACCTGCAGCTGTGGGGCGCGTGCTCGTTGGAAGAATGGACCTCGCCACTCGTGCTCGCCATGTCCTCGGCGCCACCCGTTGAATCGCTCGTTCCGTTCATTTCAAGTTCGTTACCTCGATACGATACAACGTCTCATCTTGAATCGTTACAACGGACGTGATCGATAATCCCATGGCGCCAAGTTTTTCGTTGTTCAGATAGTCGAGATCAGATTGCGGGAACGTAATGCCAAAATAATACAGTGGAACGATCGGAGCGAGCGCCGGCACCGCAGCGTACGTTGCGTCCGATCGTAATGGAACAATAACTCGACGGTACGGAAAAAGATATTTATCTGCGCGATCGACGATAACGACGGCGTTATATTCGGTATTCGCGATAACCACAGCGCGCTTCTCAATAGATGTCACCGCCGCTGCACGAGCAGCAATAAGTCCGTCTGAACCCAGAAATACCGTTTGTACACTCAACGTTGCAACAATCACCACAAGCACGATCGTCCCGACGGTGGATCGAAAACCGTGCATCATTTTCTCTCGAACACGAAGCAACGCCAGTCCAACCAAAACACTCGAGGCAAAAAAGAGTGGCAGCCAATATCGCACATGTGAATTCCCAATGGTGACGGCTTTCGGATCCGGATTATCCGCAACAGACCAACTTCCGTACACCACTGCCATCCACAGCGCAGCAACACCAAGGCACAGCACAAACGTTCGCCACGCTTTTCGATGCTCTTTCGCCGTCCATGCAAACCAAGCGCCGATGACAGCGAGTGTTGACGATACCGGATACAACCACCAACCATAACGAAACGCATTCGCAAGAATCGTACGAAGATGAAATCCGAATGGAAGAAGCAAGTGTCCGATCGTTGTAAGCGGCGAGATCGACGCCGCAGCATCCGCCGCCGATCGTGCGTCGGGCAATGTGTACCCCGTCGTGAGCGCCGATCCGTACAGCGCAGAATTCGCAAGAAGATACGTGCCGAAAACGATCGATCCACCAATCGCCGCTGCACACACAATTTTCCATGGGAATGATTTTCGATACGCGATGAGAACGATTGCGATGACGATCATTGCGATCGGGGCCTCAACCAGCCGCATCGTCAAACCGATCGCGAAGATCAACCCCGCGATAAAGCCGATCGCACTCGATCGCCTCGAACATGCGGAAATAAAGACCGCAACGCCAATCGCGAGCAACGAAACACATGCAACGTTCGGCATCATGACTCGCGTGCCGTAGTACCAAAATGCCGGATGGATTAACGCGAAGAACGCCGAGCAATCCGCGAGAAGCTCATCGCCGCTCAACCTGCGAACCATCCACCACAACGCCGCAATGCCGAACGCGGCAGCAATTGGCGTAAAGAAATATTGAATGAATTCTCCAAGAACATATCGAAGAGCCCCGGAGACAAACGGGAATCCCAAAAAGCTTGTTGGAAGGATTGCCGTGCCCGGGGCAATCATCGATCGTGGGTGAATGACGCCTTGCGCAATAGCATTCAGCGGTTCCGTTGTCATCATCGATCCCGTCTCTGCAAACGTTCGAGCAAAAAACGCGTTCGCACTCTCGTCTGGCGACGCAAAAACCCCCTGGGTTCCCACCGTCAGCCACGCCATCGTCACAACAACGATTCCAAGCACCGCAATGCGCAATGCCCATCGAAAACGGGTATTCATACCCTACAATGAATACGTGACCGCGGCGATAAGCGCAAATCCCAACGAAATTCCCAAAATCGCTTCACCGACAGTTATCAGTGCCGTTGACCCGGCAAATATTCCAAAAAGCAATGCCGTCAGCGCAAAAAATTGCAACACCATTTTTACCTTTCCCCACACATTTGCTTTCATCATATCGCCGCCAGGATTCTTTCTTGACAGAAAGACGAGCGCCGGCAACAAGTCGAGCGCAATGGCGACGAACACAAGAACGGGATGGAAGTACTTCAACGCAACCGTCAATGCAACTCCCCCAACCAACATCTTGTCTGCAACGGGATCGAAAAAAATTCCCCACGGAGTAATTTGGTGGCGCAGTCGGGCAACAGAACCGTCGAGCATGTCGGTAAACGCAGCAAGCACAAACAGTGGAATGCCCAACGCGTAGTCCCCAAGAAACAAAATCCACACGACGAATGGCGTGAGTGCCATGCGGAACAAGGTGATGTGATTTGGGGTAATCCAGCGCGGAACCAACGGAACAAACGTGTACCGCATGACGTAGTCGTGCGGATAGAGTTTCGCAAAGCCTCTCTGTGCCATAGATCAATTCGCGTGTACCATGAGGATAATTGAATACAGTATACGCTATGGCTGTCATTTTCTTGAGTTTCGCCCTCATCCTTGGTCTTTTGACGATTCTTGGTCGCAGAATCGGCACAATGCTCTTCCCCGCCGAAACCCGCGAACTCTCAACCGCGATTGGAGCGCTCCTCGCCGTCGCATGCTTCTCCATTTCCGGCACCGCGGTGTATTACCTCACATCAGTGAATACTTTCACACTCGGTACTACTGCAATCGCTACCATCGGCGGAATTCTCTTCGCGACACGATCGAGATCGATTTCAAAAACCGCCCAACGGGCCGTCTCTACAACACCAATCTCTCACACTCTTTCGCTCCTTTTCATCGCGATTATTTCTCTCGCAGCCTGGTGGCAAGCAATCCTCTCCACACCAATCACCGATGCCGTACGCTCACCCTGGCTCGTCCTTTCGCCAATCAGCATCATCGCCCCAGCAGTCGCGTTCGTCGCAAGCTTCGCAATGCTTCACCGTGGCGCCAAACTCCTCGGCTCCCTTGCGCTTTTCGCGACGCTTTTCTCCATCTTCGCGTCAGCAACCGTACTCTTCCCTCTCGGATATGGATTCGATCCATTCCTTCACCGGGCGACGATTGCGCACATCGCCGAGCACGGAACCATCACACCAAAACCGCTGTACTACATTGGTGAATACGCCATCGAACTCTTTGGGAATATTCTTGGCGGAATTCCGATCGCGGTCATCGACGCGTTCCTCGTTCCCCTCATTGCAGCACTAACGCTCACCGTTACTGCGCGGCGTCTCCCAACGGGAATCGCTATTCTCCTCATCGCACTCAGCAACTTCACCACAACAACTCCACAATCGTTAGCATATCTTTTTACCATCCTCACCATCATCTCCGTCCCGAAATTCATCCAGCGATATCGCGATCTTCTCGCGCCGCTGATCTTCGCAGCCGCCGCGCTCATCACTCACCCCATTGCCGGGGTTCCGGCATGTTTCTTTGTGGCATTCTGCGCAACGCGTCTGTGGGACGTGTCACTGATGAAGACGATTGCGCGATCGCTTCTCGCAATTGGCGCAGCGCTTGCGCTCCCAATAATGTTTGCCACACAAGCGATCATCAGTCACGCGCCAATCTCATTCTCGTTCGACAATCTCTGGAAACTCAACGAACTCCCGCTCACCGGATTTCTGTTGTCCCACGGCAACACATGGCTTGATGCGCTCTATCTCGTCGTCGGAAATCTTTCGACCATCATTCTCATTCTTGCAATCATCGGAATAATCCTTCTCCGAAAAGCCGGAACGCCATCACCGAACGATAACGGAATACTCATGATTGCTCTTCTCATCTCCTTCGCGATCGTTTCGCTCGGAATCGACTTCTCGTATCTCATCGACTACGAACGTCAAGATTTTGCGCTTCGTCTTTTGCTCCTCGCAACACTCTTTGCCCTCCCGATCGCGGATGAGACGCTTCGAGTAATCATCGATCGCGCTGGTTGTTCTTCGCGGTCTCGATCCGCCGTCGCATTCGTCGCGCTTTTCATGGTGAGCGCCGCAGCAGTCTACGGACTGTATCCACGCCACGATGGTTATGTACGCTCAGCGGCGTTCAATGTGAGCCAAGCAGACTTTGACACGGTATACGCAATTCATCAGCGTGAAGCGGAAGATGCGGACTACATCGTGCTTTCGAATCAGGCAACCGCTGCAGCCGCGTTGCAAGAGTTTGGCTTTCGAAAGTATTATCACACCGACATCTTTTACTACCCTATTCCAACGGGAGGCACGCTCTATCAGTCGTATCTTTCCATGGTGGACACTGCGCCAACAAAAGAAACTGTTCTTGCAGCCATGAACCTTGCCGGAGTTTCGAAGGCATATTTCGTCGTCAGTGACTACTGGTGGAAAAGCGATGCGATTATTGAAAACGCAAAACAGCAAACCGACGACTGGTTTGCTGTTGATGGCGGGAAAACAACGGTGTGTATTTTTACGAACGAAGCGAACGCGCGATAGCTTCTGTAAAGAATTCAATAAGGCGTTCCGCGTACTTCGTAAGAACGTATGGCGCAACACTTTCGCGCATTGCCTCACCACGAGTAGCGTATACATCTTTCTCGGCATCCATAATTCGGATTGCGCGCAAAAAATCTGTCTCGTCCCCCGGCGTGAACAACAATCCCGTTTTGCCATCCTGAATCAATTCACCAACGCCACCAATTCGTGAAGCGATCAATGGAATGCCTGCCGACAATGCTTCGTAAATCACCGTTGGAGAATTCTCGTAGCACAAGCTTGGAACCACGACGGCATCCACCGCTGCGATGCACTTCATCACCTCCTCCTGCGGCGTGTATCCCAAATACACAATACGTTTGTCGTGCTGCGCGCGCTCTTCAACCATCGACCGCAACGGACCGCCGCCAACGATCTGCAACTGCGCATCACCCTCGTATTTTGAAAATGCATCCAAAAGAAATCCAAGACCCTTGTGATATCCGAGCTGCCCAATAAACAATAATCGCAACGGACCAGAACGATGTGGATCACGAAGGACATCCGATGGCTTTGGCGATGGGTTTGGAACAAAGCGAACGTCGGTATCCTTAAAATATCCAACCTTCTTATACTCATCGATGAGGAATTGCGACGGAGAAAGCACGAGCGATGGCTTGCCCAACCGCGCACGGCAAATTGCACGGTACACGATGTATCCAGGCTTGGCGTACCACGGCTCTTTTTCCTGGCCGAACATACGAAGACCCGAAGGAATAACCAACTGCAAGTCGTGCATGATGTGCACATGCGGAATGTTCATCGCTTGAATAGCGCCGGGAATGCGCAAGCCAATGCCCTTCAAATTATGTGTAACCACAACATCGGGTTTTTCGTCGGCAAGAATTTGAGACACCGCAGAGCGACCGCTAAACGAAAATGCATCGATGATGTGCCACAATAAACGCACCGGCCACGAGTGTTTGTAATCGTCGAGCGTGAAATACACGTTTTGGGGAAAGAATCGATACACGCGTTCAACACTCAACCTCCCCAGCGAAATTCCGACGCCCTTATCCTTTGGTTGCCCAGTGATAATAAAAATATCATGTCCCATGGCCAACAACTGCTCAACAGTACGAACGATGACGTTTTCCGCACCACCACGCGTGTGTGGCGGATAGAGATTCGTGATGATTCCAATTTTCATAAGCAACGATCGTTACAAGTTGTTGTACACCTGGAGCAAACGCCTCGCAAGGATTCGTTCATCGTACAGTGCACAAGCCCGAACCCTTGCCCGTTCTCCGCAATGCTTCGCAAAGTTTTCATCGCCACAGAATCGATTCAACGCCGCCGTCAACGACGCAACGTCGTTTGGAACCACAAGACTTCCCGTTTCATTTGGAACAATCAACGATCGCACACCCGGCAAATCCGAGACGATGCTTGGAACGCCGCTCGCCATTGCCTCGAGCGTCACAAGACCAAATGCCTCAGAACGATCGATAGACGGGAGAACGTGGATATTCGCGGCCTGATATGCAAGCGGCAAATCTTCAAAAGGAATCGATCCCGCGAAGTGGACCCGATCACTCACTCCAAGATCGGCTGCGAGTGATTCGAATGTTTTTCGATTATTTCCATCGCCAACAATCAAGAGCTGCCACGGTGTCGTCATCGCAGCGCACGCAGAAAGCAACACATCGACACCTTTAAAATAATGCGCACGATCGAGTCCGCCAACGAACAGAATCGTTGGAACATTCTCGCAAAGACCAAATATGTTACGAGCCGTCGCGCGGTCACCCGGAACAAATCTCTCTGTATCAATCCCGAATGGCAACGCTTCGATATTTCGATGCCGCACATGATGTTCTTGAGCGTATTCCTTCGAGCTCACGACAAGCACTTTCGCCGTCTGAAAAATGAATCGTTCAAGCGCCAATCGATACGCGCGAAACGTCAGTCCAAGAATGCCCGACGCCTTTGGCCGCATATGGTACGTCACGACAAGCGGAATGTTCCAAAGCTTTGCCGCAAATGCTACGAGAATATCGCTCCCAAAAAATGGATAGTGCAAATGCACCACGTCGTATCCTCGGAGCTTCTTCACGAGATCAAGTAATACCGCGCCATTCCCCCATGCATAAAACGGTTGAAGGCGGGTGGTTCCCGTCTCAATGCCTGTAGGAATCTTGTGCGTTGGTGTAAAAACATCGACCGTTTGGCCGAGCGCGCGAAGGCATCGCGCGTCATGAGCGGCAGCTGTCCCAATACCACCGCGGTATGGCGGATAGACCGGAGTGACGATTGCGATCCGACGAAAAGTACTCACATTATGAACGGTGGTGATGCTTTGGATGATCGATAGCAATCGAACGGACGAGCTCGGTAATTTCCTCGCTCATTTTTTGCTGGCGTACCATGATACGCAATACCGCATACAGCAAAAACGTCACAGCAAGATACACGAGCAAATCCGCACCACGACCGATTCCAGCAAGAGCAGCAATGCGATCCGTTGCCTGGGGCATGAGCGCAACGCCGATCACCGTCGTCCAAAGCACTGACCACACGACAACCCAATACCTTGAAACCTGTTTTCGTGAATACTGCTTTACCGAACGAAGAATCGCATACAATGAGAACGCAACAAGGAAAAGTTGAAACATCATAATTATCCAACAATTTTTTTCTTCAGAATATCTTTTGCCGTGAGTAGTGCCTTCAGCGTTGACTGACCTTTTTGCAGCGTTTCCACGGAATAGGAAATGCGAACCGGTCGTTCAGTGTATCGTAAACGCTTCGCCTGAATGAGGTCGAGAATTTCTGATGCATGCGCCATTCGATCAATCGAGATCCGCATCACCCCGGCAGCATGACGAGAGAGCGCACGAAACCCGTTGTGTGTATCAGTGACCCGAATCCCAGAAAGCGCAACAGTGAACAGCGTCCCAAGACGAATGAGAATCTTTCGTATGATTGGCATGTCCTTCGCGGAAACCCCAAGGAATCGAGACCCAAGAACAACGTCCGCTTCACCACCAACAATCGGTTTCACCATCATGGGAATTTCGTCTCCGCGCATCTGACCGTCGGCATCAAAATGTACAAGAATATCCGCACCAAGCTCCTGAAGCGCAAAATCTGTTCCCGTTTGAATTGCCGCACCCTGTCCACGATTCAGAATATGACGAAGCACGGTAATGCAATCTCGAGAAGGAATATCCACGGTGTCGTCGGTTGATCCGTCGTCCACCATCACGACGTGGTCAACGAAGCGCACAGCATCGAGAATCGCAGATTCTGTGAGTGCTTTTCCCTTGTTATACGCTGGAATAATCGCAACAACACGCATATATCTTCCAGTGTGGCGATCTACGTACCATTGGTCAAGAGGAGCTTGTTTGCGCGAACGTAGTCAATAGTTTTCGCGAATCCGTCCTCCAAACGCACTAACGGAATCCAATTCAGCTGATTTCGAGCCTTCGTAAGATCTGGTAGGCCCATTTGCGTCAGAAATGGCTGTGCAGGTTCGTATACAATCTCCGACGTGCTTTCCGCGAGTTTGATGATATTCGCCGCAACGTCGCGCATCGGCAACTCAACATCACTCCCAATATTCACCGGACCAACACTTGGTTCTGCGCGCATCAGACGAATCAACGCATCGACAACGTCGGAAACATAAATCAACGCCGTTGTCGTGGATTCATCACCAGAGATGGCGAGCGGTTTGTTGTCGAGCGCCGCAAGAACGAAGTCTGGAATTTGGTGCCCCTGAAACAGCGGCATGCGCGGCCCGAACGTTCGGAAAATTCGCGCAATCTTTGCATCGAGGTGATGAACGCTTGCGTAGGTGGTGACCATCGTTTCCGCAAAACGCTTCCCCTCGTTGTACGGAGCGCGTGGCGTGAGGTGATTCACAACGCCAAGATGCTCTTCATTAAAAAGCTTCACGTCAGGAGTTCGATTCCCGTAAATCACCGCACTCGACGCAAGCAAAAACTTCGCCTTGTATTTCACGGCAATATCGAGCATGTTTCGCGTTCCGATGCTATTTGCGAGAAGCGTTGGAATACGAAACTCCTCAAATCCTTTCGAAATTGTTGGCATCGCAAGGTGGTACACCTCGTGTACGCCAATAAATTTCACTTTGAACGGTTCAAGCTCGGCAAACGACGCAAGGTCGAACGCGTCGTTCACGTCAATGCGCAAAAACTGAAAATCAGGATTCCGCAAAAGTCCTTCAATGTTTCGCACGTGACCCGTCGAAAAGTTATCAATACAGATCACGCGATTCCCTTCTCGCAATAACGCTTCACACAAAAACGACCCAATGAATCCCGCCCCTCCCGTGACCACTGACGTTTTTTGTTCTAATGACATATTTTGTAGAGACGGCCCGCTGAGCCGTTGTGATGAAACATTTACCACCCAGCAAAAAATGCGCCGGTGGTAGAGCCAAAGGTTGGCGCATGCCACGATCCAAGAACGGTTTTTCCGTCAGACACCGTCAGTGTGACTAAACCAGCATCCACGTTTTCCATCGTCATCATATCATCCCAGCCATCAAGATCGAGATCCGTACCAACCGTCGCTGTTCCGGAAGACGCCTGATCCTGAAGAACAAACACTCCAACGAGTGAGCCGATGGTCCGAACAACATTCACTGTGTTCCCCGAAGACAAGTTGCTCACGAAAATGTCGTCAATAAGATCCCCGTCGCGGTCGCCAGCCGAAACGCTCACCGCGGTCGCGCTTGGGAATGGAACAAAGTCCACGAGATATTTCCCATCGTTGTCGTACACCGCAACATGGATCGCACCATCAATAACGCCGCTGACCACAACTTCGTCCGCAGAGTCTTGATCAATGTCTGCAGTAGAGACGGAGAGCGCCGAACTTGATGGGAACACCGACGCTGGGAAACGGAAAATTTCTTCCCCGCTCTCGCTCCATGCAACAACGTCTTGGCTAACGCCCTCGCCAACCGCGGTAACAATATCGTCCTCGCCGTCGCCGTTGATATCACCAACAGCAACAGAAACGCCGTGGCTCGACGCGTTGTCGTATGCAAAAAACTCGTGGTCGACCGCACCGAAGGCTTTAAACACTCGAACGTGCGGGCCACCGGATTCACCAGCACCGGTCACAATTTCCGGAATGCCATCGTGATCATTATTGATGGTTGCCACACGAACGCCACCGTGAAAGTTGCTCGAATACGCCATAAACCTTGCGTATTCCGATCCATCCGCCCGCCGAACATCAACTGCTGGCGCAACACCAGACGGTGCACCAAAAACGGCAAACGAATATCTGAGAACATCCTCAGATCCTGTCGCAACGTCGGACTTCGTCGATTCCGAATCTGTGGCGGACGATGCTGACGCAGCGGGAATGGATGTCTCAACATCCACTGCCGGAGCGTATGAAGACGCCATCGAAAGCGCCCGGTCAATATTCAATCGACCCGCCCCAAGCTGACCAGACGTAAAACCAGTGATCGTGACTGGATCCACCGAAAGCTTCAGAATATTTCTCACGTCCGCTGCAGAAAGACTAGGAAATCGGGAAAAAAGAAGCGCCGCAGCACCAGCAACAAGCGGTGATGCCATAGACGTTCCGCTCCATCCGCCCTGATAAAGGTCTGGATACCCGGCACGAGTGTTTTGATACGCCAATCCATACACATCGGTCCCCGGCGCAGCAACGTCGGCACAAATCGTTCCAAAATTCGTAAAAGGAGCCCCATGGTCCGTTTCGTCAATGGCCGTTACGCCAATCACCCAATCGTCGTCTGTTGTTCGTAGGCATGCGGGATACACCGGATTCGCATTCGTATCGCGGGCATCGTTTCCCATTGCTGCAACAACCACAACGCCATGTGCGTATGCATCTTTGACCGCATTTTGCAGTGCCGTGTGTGCCTCGTTCCCCGCAAAACTCAAATTAATGACTTTCGCACCATTCCGTACCGCGTATCGAATAGCATTCGCAGCATCGTATTCTGTTCCGCTGCCCTGATCATCGAGCATGCGCACCGGCATAATTTTTACCGACCAATTGACGCCAGAAATACCAACATGATTATCGCCAACCGCACCAATTTCCCCGGCAATAAGTGTTCCGTGCAAAATCGCTTCTTCCGACGAATCGTTCTTCGGGCTTGGTGAAGGATCGTTGTCGCCACCAATAAAATCCCAGCCATGCACGTCGTCCACAAAGCCATTCGCGTCGTCGTCTTCCCCATTCCCCGGAATTTCTTTTGTGTTCACCCAAAGGTTATCTACGATATCCTCATGCGTGAGATCGAGGCCCGTATCGAGCACTGCAACAGTTACCGAGGACGAACCCGTGGTAACGTCCCACGCCGCTGGAGCATGGATTGCGTCCAAATACCACTGCTGTTCAGCGTATCGAGGATCGTTAGGCGTTTGGGCAAGAACAAGCGATGGGATAAGCGCGGCGGAGGCTGCAGCAGCAATCACACGCGAAAAAAAGCGATATCGCATAGAATGTTTTAATTATCCCACGCGGAGCAACGAAACAAAAGAACGGTACCCACAGGCACTGTCCTCGACTAACTTAGTTAGTCACAAACTAAGTTAGTCACAGGCCTCATTGACGAAGGAAAGAAAGTGAGAAAAAATAGACTCAATCCCCACGCCCGAAAGGCCTGGGTTTTTATTTGGCCGCAAATGATTTATGCGGAATATTATTTTCGGAACTGGCGAGTTTTATCATATTTACAATCGCGGTGTGGACAAGCGAACAACTTTTCTCGAAAGCCAACACTACAAACATTTCATGTTTCTCGCCGGAAGAAGCAAACACGAAATAGGGACAGGAAAACACCTTGTAAATCTGCATGCCTACGCCCTGATGCCAAATCACTTTCATTTTCTCCTTGAGCAAATGTGCGACGATGGCATAGCGCAGTTTATGCAACGTCTGAGCACTAGCTATACTCGGTGGTTCAATCATCAAAACAACCGAACAGGCAGCCTCTTTGAAACAACCTACAAAGCCAAACATATCGATACAAACGCCTACCTCGCGGTCGTTGCCGCCTATATTCATCGAAACCCGCTCGATATCATCGGAACCGATTCAGTAGAAAATCTTGATACGTACGAATGGTCAAGCTATCCGCACTATCGAGGAATTGTAAAAAATCCCATAGTAGACGATGCGATGCTTTTCGATTTCTTTGGTGGGAAGGATTGTATTCAAAACTTTCACCAAAAATCCTTTACTCTTGGCATTGATGGCTTCGCGGAATAACAAACTAAGTTTGAGACTAACTAAGTTAGTCAGCTTGTGAAACAAAAGAACGGTGCCCACAGGCACCGTTCTTTTGTTTTTATCGAGGAGCTTCGCAAGTTGCGAGCTTGTCTTGTTGTTCTTGTTTTAAGACTGCCGCGTCGTCTGGCGATAGAGATATCGCAACATCATAATGTGCTTTACCCTGATCACAATCTCCAGTCTCAAAGAACCAATCGCCAAGCGCGGTCATGGTCCATGGGGTCTGCAGAAGATTCTTATACGCATCGTCCAACACCGCCTTCACATCATTACGACGATCCGGATAGTGGAGTTTTAAGAATTCAACGTAGTCACGATAATATTCCTCGGTTTTTAAAAGGTCGAGCGATTTTTTGTATCCCGCTTCTGCATTTGGATAATCCGTCATCAGTTCCAAAAGGGCAGCGTACGAATTCCACGCAACGTACGACGTTGGCATGAGGGCCAAATATTTCTCATAGGTTTTACGGGACGCAACCAAATCACCAAGCATCTTTTCGTTTTCGGCAATAACAAGGTAGAGCTGATTATCAACCTCGGCGCCGGAAGAAACCTGCGACGCCAACGATGCTTGCGCGGTTGCAAGGCGCTGTTGCAGTAATACCCGAGTGGAATCCTCCATCTGAACATCAATCGACGTCACTAAACCGTAGTACGGATCAGTGAGCTGCGGCCACACGCGCCAAAGACCATATGCTCCAAGTGCAAGAAGAACAAGAATCGACACACCAAGTGCGATCTGTTTCCGAGAAAAACGGTTCATCATATGAACGCAGTTTAAAGGAAAAAGTGAAAAGTGAAAAGCGGGCATACCAAACGCCCCGGCCGAAGCCGGGGCGTTGTGGTTGCGAACCAATCGTGGCGAACAGTTCCCGTTGATTAGAACGAGATGCTGCCACCGGAAATTGGAAGGCTGTCGACGAGGTGTGCACCGTAGTACTCCTGGTAAGAGGTGGTAACAGCGGTGGATCCATCGTCCTGCCAGAGCAATGCGCTTGGCAAACGCTGAATGTCGATTGAACCCGTGTAGTCATCCGAGTCTGCGTCTGCATCAGCAGGCTCAGGAGTAGACCCAAGGTATCCACGGACAACAGTCAAGATGTTAGAGGAAATACCCGTAACGAGCATTTTCTCTTCGTCTGAGTCTGCAACTCCGCTATCATCCACGTCCATTCCGAGCACGTCGCCGACGAGGAACGCTGAACCAGAATCAACAGTAAACGATGTCGCGGTCGGTGCGAGGTCGGCATCAACGGTACCGAAAGCGTTCGATACGTTGAGGTACGTTGACGTGATTGGGTCAGATGCGAGACCAATCTGCACAGAATCGTCGTTCACCGAAGAAGCACTATCCGAGTTGAAGTACAACGCGTATGCGTAGGTGCTTCCTGCTGGGATAACTTCAGCTGTGGTGAGCGCGAGCTTCACGAATGCAACGTCGACATTCGTTCCGTCACACACGGCACCGGTCGACTTCAAGAGGACAAAGTCTCCTGATGCATCGAGAGCGGTTGCCGTACCTTCCTTGTTCATGTTGTACAAGTGGAAGTCTGCACCAGTGCTGTAGAGCTTGGTTCCGTCCGTGATGTCCGTGTCACACTGGTTCCAGTCGGAACCTGCGTTGTCCGAAGCACTGAACGAGAAGACGATGTTCTTGAGAACGACATCTTCGCCGGATGCTGCGGTCACGTTGAAACGAAGTGCTTCCTGGTTGCCTGGGGTCTTTGCGCCCGATGGGCTGGAAGAGCTCAAGGCAATGGTTGGCTTGGTTTCGCGGATCACGAACTTGTTCATTGCCAATCCAGCGGTATCGCCAGCAGAAATGCCAGAGATGTCGTTGGTTGCTGACAATGTCTGACCAGAGCTTGAGCCAACTGCACGGGCTTCGCTGGTGCCGTCGTCAAGCACCATACGAACGCGCTCGTTTGACGTTGCAGAACCGCTTGAGCGATCCGTGCTTGGGACGTCGATCTTGATGGTCACTTCAGCGTGGCTATCCTTAGCCACGTAGAAGGTAAGGCCGTTCAAGGTGAGACCATTGTTCGTGAGTGCACCGGTAGCAGTCTTCGTTGCGCCAGTGGAATCTGGGTACGAAACTGTCACGAGCGACACGTTGTTCGAGTACGCTGTGGAGTTTGTGGTTCCAGTATCCGTTGCAGCCTGCTGCTCTTCAACCGTGAGGCGATCAACAACGAATGCTTCGCTTGTTGCGTCGAAACGGAACTTCGACACCGTGTTGCTGGAAGAACCCGTCAACAAGAAGTCTGCAGAAGGAGTGTCAGATGCTGCGGTGACTGCGAGAGAACCAACGTTCGTGACGACAACGTATGTTGTTGGGTCCGTTGTTGGAGCAGCCTCGTCGAAGTTGATGTTCGAGCCGGTCACGGTCGCGGAATCACCTTCAGAGTCCAACGAGGCAATATCCGACGTTGCATTAATCTGCAAGCCGAACGCGTCGTTGGTTCCTGGGTTCACGTTTGCCAAGTTGCAGTACACGCTCAATGTTTCAGTCGTTCCGGCTGAAATGTCGAACGAGAAGTCTGCGAAGTTGATTAATCCTGTCGATGCGGACGAAACCGACTCTGGTCCAGAGACCAATGTGGATCCGTTATACAACGAACATGATGTAATGCGGTCAAGCGAAGAGGTTCCTGTTGAAGCAGGCTCCTGTCCAGCCAACCAGGTAACCGTGTCGTCTTCACTCACAACCATTGTTGGGCTGAAGTCCGTCACTTCAATTGCGCCGCCGTTTGCTGCTGCAAAGTTGAAGGATGCGAACAACACATCAGACGATCCGCGAACGTAGGTGTGAGCGCCGGTTGGGGTTGATGCCAACGAAACGGTCAAGCCAGAAGTTACAACGGTCATCGCGTTACCCGACAGGTTAGCTGTTGGGATGATGCTGGTGATGGAATCGCCAGAAGAATCCTCAGCGGCCAAACCGGACGTAAGGTCCATCGCGAGAGTAAAGGTATCACTTGCATCTGCAGTCGATTCCATGTCTGCGGTTACCTTGAAGTTCAAGGTTTCACCAGCATCCATATCGAAGTCATCCGTGAAGGAAAGGACTTCCGTCAGAATGCATGAAGTACTTGCTGATGCGAGATCCAAAGGCCCCATCAACAACGCCCCGGTGTCTGCATTCACGATACGGAGGTCGGAAATTGGATCATTTCCAAGACAGCTATCGTTACCACCAGACGTTTCAACTTCCGTCAAATTCATTGGCATTGCCGTGATAGTCAATGCGCGCTCTGCAACCAACGATCCCTCAAAGAGAGAGAAGTTTTCCGCCGTGCTGCTGACGTCCGACGCTGCTGGACCGCTGAAGGAAGCCGTCAAGTCACCGCCCTGAATGGTGACAAGCGATTCATCGCCGCTTTCGCCATCAAAACCGGTGCGTGTCACGGTGACTCCGAATCCGAAGTCGTTTCCAACTGCGTACAAGTCAGCACTGTTGTCCAAGTACACCTCGAGGGTGTCTGCAGACTGTCCGCCGATATCCGCCGTCACCGTGAAGGTGCGATCAGATCCTTTATCGATGGAGAATGCATTCGAACCAAGGTCGAACTCGACAAGCTTGCTGCCGATGCTCGTTCCTTCTGCCAACCAGGTATCACCCTGGTACAGCTGGAAGTCGCCATGGTCAGCTTCGTCGTCAATCTTGAGTGTGATGTGCTCAAGAGTGATGTCTTCGGTGGAGTTTGCCGTGAGCTTGAACTTGCTGATGGTTGCATCCTGTTCGCCGATCACTGGGTTCGTGAGAGAACCTGTGTCAACGATCGTGACGCCACCAACGGAAGAGTTCACGATGGTCATGGTGTTTCCAGAGATTGGGAACGATCCAGAAACATCGCCGCTTGCTTCAACGTCCGAAGAGCCTTCAAGGCCAATCGAGAATGTTGTAGCGGTGTTGTTGTTGCCCATATCGACCACGACAGAGATGTAGCGAGTTTCGCCAGCAGCAAAGTCGAGACCAAGAGAACCGAAGGTTGCCTGACGTGTGGAAGAGTTCAAGCTCTTTCCATCCGTCAAACGTGTGCTGCCCTCATAAAGGTACACGCCACCCGATGCGAAATCAGATGTTGAAGCGAGGCCCATCAACGAAACGTTCATCACGTCGATTGATGCTGC
This sequence comes from Candidatus Uhrbacteria bacterium, assembly GCA_943354605.1. Taxonomy (GTDB): domain Bacteria; phylum Patescibacteriota; class Patescibacteriia; order UBA9934; family UBA9934; genus CAIKHN01. Next base: position 73,809 of record CALRCK010000002.1, read on the forward strand.
GTCGCCTGCGGTAATCTTAAAGGTTGCAACGTTCACACTCGATGCTGCATCTGGAATAGATGCCGATGCTGCAGTGGATGATGCAAGCGAAATGCTTACGCCACCAGATACTGAGCTGTCGTCTGATTCTGTCTGCGCAGCATCCATAACAGATGTGACTGCAGAGGTGATATCGTCGCCAGCAGAAAGATCGCTGTCATCGATACCAGAACCGGAAAGGAAGAATCCAGCCTGGAGGCCGTTTGCTGAACGACCAGCGGAGCTGACCATTCGCTTTTCGCCACCCCAAGAGATGTAGTAGCTTCCGCCATCCATGTACAACATTCCGTCATATGCGGAAGCAGTCATGAGGGAAGAACCCACGGTGTAGTCTGTGAAGAAGACATCTGGAACGTCCTGGATGTGTCCTGCCCATGAAGAGCCGGCGTAATCCATTGCAACGTCCTCAGATTCAATCCAGTGGATGCTTCCATCCGTGGACACTGCGTATACCTTGTCGTCCGACTGAACCTTGATCCAGTACGAACCTGGGCGGTACACGACATTGCCTGCGAGAGAAAGATCCGCAAGCGCACTGTCAGAGATTGTGGTGACGTCGTCGAAGTTCTCGTACCACGTCATGTAAGTCTTTTCATTTGGGAACGTGTAGCGCATCCCGTCGTAACCGTAGTAGTAGACCGTCGAGAGCGAGGTGCCCTTGATGAGGTCTCCAGCAGATGCTGCTGCTGCAACCGAAGGCTGCAAGAGGCCAGCACCGACAGAGAAGAGCATGGTTGCTGCAGCAACGGCTACAGACAACGCACGTTTCCCAGTTTGAAGAACGTTTGTCATAAGTTCTGAAGTCTTTTTTTCCCAAAATAGGGAAGAAGATACCGACATGCATGACCGTGCGGTCTCGACCTTTAAGAGAGCGGACTCCCTTACAATGCATATCGGGGTGCGGGAATTGTGTCTTCACAATCCCTTGCGCAACGACCTCAGTGAGAGATCGTCGCTGAAGGAAATGCGACGCGAACAATGGACTTTATTGTGTAAGAGGATCAGCAGCTGGAGCCGCGGATTGTGGGTCAGCAATCGACGATGGCATCGAGGCTTGCATCAGCGCAGTCGTAATAGCGGTTTCTGCATCGGCGAGCGTTGCCTCAATACCTCGGAGTACCGTGTCTGCGTGCTTCAGCGTGTCGAATGCGGATCGATATCCACCCATCGCGAAGGTGTCCATTGCCGGTGCAACATCGGCAACAGCGATATTAATACTTCGCTCAAGACGATACAGATCCGTGTCGGTCATAATTCCCGACGCGCCGAGAACATCCGTATGAGCCTCCAGCGATGCTCGGATCACGGCGATGCGGTGCATATCGAACGTTTTGCGCGTACCAATAGCAGCAAACTGACGGAGGAACATATCATTCAACTCACGCGTAGACTGTTCAGAATTCTCGTCATTATGTGCTTCCACTGCAACCGTGACGCTATCGTCTTGAGCAACCTGGGTTGTCGTTTGTGCAGACGTGACCGCTGCCGATTCTTCCGACGATGCTGCTGGGCCAACGGAATTCGTAATGGTGGAATCGAGCGCAACGAGATTCTGCTGCACCTCGCTTGCCGTTGCCACGGTTGTTGAATTTCCAGAAGCCTGCAACTCCCGAAGGTTTTGATTTGCAGACGCGACTTCCTGTGTATACGCATCGATGGTTTGTGCAACGAGATTCGTATCGCGACCCGATGTATCTGATTGTAACTTTGCAACTTCCTTCAACCGCGTCTCAGCGAATTCGGTATGCAGCACCGCCTTGCGATCGAGCGACGCGAGCTGAAGTTGTGCACGCTCATTAATAAGCTTCACTGTGTACAGCACATCGCCAGGCAAACTCTGCTGCGCGGCGTTCACTGTGGTCATCAATCCGCTCACTGCAAGAACGAATCCTGCGACACCAACGGCAACTGGACGCGAAATAAATGATTGTGAAAGCCAGAGAACGTATCGTGTTTTCAAATTCACCGCTGGATCGGTGGAAGGCACAGAAATATCTGCGCCAATTGCCAGCATCAATGATCGCTTTGCCGCAATCTGTGCATCAACAGAAAAACCTCCGGCGGATGGTCGGCTTTTTGCGGCGCGGAGTTGTGCGGCAATCTTATTCATAGCGTATCTTTTCCGATCTTTTCTTGAAGCGCCTTCTTTGCTCGGTGCAAGAGCACCCGAACGCTGTTGGACGTCTTCTCTAAAGCAGACGCGATTTCCCCTACTTCCATTTCACTCAGGTAACGCATGACCAGGACTTCGCGATATTCATCCTTTATTCCCCGAAGTGATGCAATGAGATCATCACTTTCGATCTTCGTCGCGATTTCTTCTGAAACCGAGACGCCACTGTCTTTTTCCGATGCCGAGTCCAACGCCTCGGTCACCTTGTACTTCCGATAGAAGTCGGCGACCAAGTTTCGAGCAATGCGGAAGAAGAATGCGTTGAGGTTGTTTACCGCGCCACTCGTCATGTATTCCCAGCCGCGGAGAAAGACTTCTCCCGTCAGCTCATCTGCATCCTCGTTTCGCGGAAGCTTGAACGCCAGAAAGCGTCGGATGCGGTCCGCAAACATGTCGTAGATTTCGCCGTACGCCGCGCTGTCCTGATGGCGGTACACGCGGAAGGCAAGGAATTTTTCCCGAAGTGTTGACATGTATTAAGACGCAAGAGGCGACAAAGTATTACAGTGCCAAAATTAGCACGAACCTTAGCAGGATTTTGCAGAATTGTATATAATTGAACCTGTAGAGACGGCCCGCTGAGCCGTCTCGGATCACGTCCGACGACATCGGAGACGACCCAGCGGGCCGTCTCTACAATAAATTTGGCTAACATTCGCGATAGACGTAATTCGACCCCAATCATTACACTCTATGGAAGATGCTTCCATTCGCCTCTCTGTTTCCGAAGCTGCAAAATTCTTTGGCGTGAGTCCACGAACCATTCGAAGGGCGATTACGGATAAAGCCGTGGAATATATCGTGGTCCAAAACCGCTACAAGATCGACCTCGCCTCACTGCTCGACTGGGCAGACAAGACAACAACCGTTCGCCACAAGCTGGCAAAAGACGGCATTGGTCAGTTCGTGAACAAGTGGAAGATTCCCACTGAACGCACTTAGACTATGGAGCCGCTCGACGCCCCATTATTTAAGACGTTCCAAACCCTTCCAGCATTTCCATTTGCAAACCTCGTTCGCCAAAACCGTGCAGCTGCCCGTGTCGCTCGAGATACGTTCATCGCCGATCGCACAACACCAACGTTCATCTATCATCGTCTCGATCGTTTTGATGATGTCGAATACCTCGTGGCGCTTCGCTCGGTTCACGATCGTATCGCATCGATTCCCGTCGCCGAGGACATTCGAACGCTCTACCTCGAAAAGCTCGCCGAGCTCACTACGCGTGCTCAGATTATTGCCGCAATAAAACGAAAGGACGACGCCGCAGTTTCTGCTCTCGCCGATCATCTTTTCGGACCGTGCGTACAAACACGCGCCGAACTTGCCGATGAATTCACCACACTCCTCGCACGGTCGCATGAATTGCACACTCATCACAATCGCGTTGATGCCGCCGCATTCGAACGCATGGTTCGCGCAACGCTCGATCATTACGGCATGACCAACTGGACCACGCGATTCATCAACCGCCCGAGCGTCTCGGTTTCACGCGGTGATTCGCTGAACCGAGCACCAACCGTCAAAATTCCAAAACACTTTCTGGCCTCTCGCGCTCGCGCTGCGCGACTACTCACCCACGAAATTGAGGTTCACGCATTGCGAACCACAAACGGTGCGACCTCGCCGATCTTGCTCCTCGGACGAGGACTCGCCGGATATATCGCTACCGATGAAGGGCTTGCCGTTGCAATGCAACAAAAACTCAAAGCCGAAGAATCGATGGATCCTGGTTTCTGGGATGCATGGGTTGCAGCGCTATCAAAAGAAGCAGACTTTCAATCGTGCTTCGAAACAATCCGCGATGCTCGACGAAAACTCAACATTGCACTCAACATCGAAAACGCCGACGAAGAAGCGTTCGACACTGCGTGGCGTCTCATGCTTCGCGTATCCCGCGGTATTCATCATCCAAATACCGCCGGCCTCGGCTTCCGCCGTGACCATCTCTATCGATCCGGTCTCATTCAGGTACGGCAAGCCATCGATACGTTTGGCGAATCAGAAATTCTTCCAACGCTCTTCGCCGGGCACGCAAGCATTGCGCATATCCCGCTCCTTCGAGCAAAACACATCACCGGCCGAACTCCAGACTTCGTCAGCAAAGACATCGTTAAGACTGTCTTGCGTGCAGAAAAGCAAAGGCGCACACTCTGAGCTATATGAACAACCCGATCGTAAAAATCGCAGCCGGAGCGATCGTCGTCATCGCTGTTGGATTGCTACTCTTCCTTTTCCTTCCGAAAGCAGCAACAGAAACCCCAACAGCAACGCCAAAAACATCGCAGTCATCGTCAACATCAACGCCTATCACGCAAACGTCGTCGATCTACGAAACCAGTGAACTCGCCCTCACCGTTCCAAAAGACTGGACCGCGACAGAAGCAACGCAAGACGGAACTGCAAATCCCTCCGCAGTAAACATCACCAAGGGCGAATGGATTCTATTCATCAACGTAGATGCAAACCAGGCAAGTGGTGTGACGGGCGGACGGTTCGCAGAAATTGGTATAGGAGCACCAAGTGTGGATGCCGTTGTCCTCGAACAACCAAGCGAGTGCGGGAAGGCGAAATCAACTCCAACATTTGGAGCATTCTCGCGTGTTGATCTTTCCGTGAGCGCGGCAGATGCACAACAGTGGTGCTCAGTGCCGACCAATGGAAAAACCGTTTGGTTCTTCTCCTATCTCACAAAGACTGGTGTTGGCGGATATTTCAACGACTACGTTACCGATCAAAATCCCGCGCTTGTCGTGACGATGGCGTATCAAACGTCGGTCATCAGCGATTCGCACACCGTGAACGACCTTCCAGAAATGGGAAGCGCCGACCTCAGCGCCGCATTAAAAACGATGACAGACATCGCCTCAACACTCACCATCAAAAATCACTAAATTCATGCAACACAAAACCGAGTCTCTTCAGACTCGGTTTTGTGTTACGACCAGGAGTTTCACATTTGTGGCGAGTTTGGGTGCGCGACGAGGAAAGCTCGCGAGACGTACTTCATGTGTACGTTGAGCGAGTTTCCGATGGCGCAAGCCAAAAATCGGCCAAATAAGGAAGTCCTGCCGTTAACGGACCGCAAACACTCCCTGACGAACCATCGCGTGGCGGCGATAAAGCGCAGCAGTTTCCTGCGCAATATCGTCCCAGTGATATTCGTCTTCCACAAACGTTCGCGCGGCATGACCGATTGCCGCAGCCTGCATCGGATCCTTTGCGAGATCGATAATGCAATCCGCAAGTGTTTCGACATCGCCTTGAGGAAACGGCACGCCGTAGTCGCTAATCACTTCCATGGTTTCAGGAATGTCGGCAGCAATAACGGCCTTTCCGTGACTCATTTCTTCAAGCACCGCGATGGGCAATCCTTCACTGGTGGAAGGATGCACCATAAATCGCGCACCAGAGAACAACGCCGTGAGCGTGTCGCCACGCTGGAAACCGGTGAAGACAATGGAATCATCGTACGACGCCATTGCGTGGAGTTTCCGAACATACGCGTCGGTAAATGCACTGCCACCAACAATCGCGAGCTTCATGCCTTTCATCACGTCAGGCTGTTGCTTGCACGCCAACTGCCATGCAGCGATCAGCGTGTGTGCTCCCTTGTGCGGAACCAAGCGCGCGATCATCGCCACATAATGGAACGGCTCCAAACCAAATGGCGACAAGAGCAATGGCTCAACAGATGTGCGTACCGGCGTAATGCCGTTTGGAATATACGTTGCACGTCGACCGTATTCCTGTTCTCCGTACTTGGTGAGTGTTTTGCTCACCGTGATGGTTTCGTCTGCAAACGCGAATGCGGCACGTTCGCCAAGACGAAGCGCAAGACGCGAAAACATTCCCCATTTTTCGTGGGTACGATCGATAGAGTGGAACGTGGTAACCACCGTTGCTCGTGGAGCAAGCATTCGAGGAATCCACGCCAAAAGCGATGGGCCGACGCCATGAAAATGATAGACATCTGGACGGACGAAAATCGCCGCATGAAGTACCGCAAACAACGACGCCGTAATGGTATCGAGGTGTTTGGTGCGGATGCTTGGCGTGCGAACCACGCGAATCCCGTTCACGCGATCGGCCCCCTTCGGGACGTACCACGTACGGCCATACACCGTGACCGTATGGCCAAGGCGCATGAGGCGGGTTGCAAGCTCAACAACGTGGGTTTCCACGCCGCCAAACTGTGCCGGAATCCCTTTCTGTCCAATCATGGCAATTTTCATAAGACCGAGTATCGTATCAGTTTTTGGCCATTTGGTCAACGAAAAACGGGAGGGAAAATAAAAAAGTTGAGATCAAAAAGTGGCTCAGATTAGCCACTTTTCGCCTTTCGCTTTCGACTTTAGGCTCACTTATCCACACCGTGAGTATATCTCCATGATTTTCGCAAGATGCTCCTGTGGATTACCAATAGCCCTCGCCCGTTCATATGCCGCATGCCCCATTATCATCGCCCGATCAGGGTCGTCGAGCACCCGCTCTATCGCTCTCGCCAAGGCTCGAGGATCACTTGGCGGCACCACAATCCCCGCATTGGATTCCCCCACAATCTCCGGCAATCCCCCGCTTTTCGCCACGATAACCGGCGTGGCCTGACACATCGCTTCGAGCGCAACAAGACCGTATGGCTCATTCCAAATGGACGGGACCACAACAACCGCCGCCTGAGCCATCATCTTCCAGAGTTCAGCACCCGGAACAAAGCCCAAAAATTCCACCCGATGATCCTTTCCAATGATCGATTTCAGCCGTTGTTCATCCGGACCAACCCCAACAATCTTGATGCGCGTCGTCGATGGCAGATACCGCAATGCTTCAAGAAGAACGTGAACACCTTTGTACGACTCAAGTCGTCCAGCAAAAAGCACAAACGGTTCCTTTGCTTTTGCCGGAGTCGAGACGTTCGGATGCATGAGCGGCTCTGCAAACGCATGAAGAACGGAAATCTTTTTTTCATCAGTGCCCGACTGCACCATCACATCTCTCACAAAATTCGAGTACGTTGTGTAGTGCAGAATTGCAGAATCGTACCATTTCAGCGCATGATGCATTTTTAAAATGATCTCAAGCGCGAGCGTCGCAAGAAATGATCCCTTGATGAACTGTGTTCTTGCGGTTGCAAGAACACCAATATCATCCACGTCCATCGATCGCATGTTCGACTCATCCCATAGTGAATAGTTCGCACTCATCAATGCGTAGTCGTGCACCGTCATGACCACAGGAATCTTTCTGCGCTTCGCAACCGCAAGCACCGACGGTGAAAGATGGGTATAGATGTTGTGGACGTGAATGATGTCTGGGCGAAACACCTCAAGCATGCGATCGAATTTCTTTTCCGCTTCCCTGGACCACAATGCTCTTGCGGCTTGCCGAAATGCACTCAATCCAATCACCGCGCGCTTCGTTTCAAGATTCGAAACGAAATATTCGCTCCACGGTGTTGGTTCGTTTCTCTCGTCGTGCATCGCAAATGGCGCAACTGCATTCCCCGCCTCTTCTTGCAAACGCATCAACCCTCGCTCATACCGACTTGCACCGTCGCGAGAATGAAAATATTTATGGACATGGACGATACGCATAAAATTATTCTTCACGAAGACCTCGTCCGTCATTCTGAGCGAAGCGAAGAATCTCCGTCGGGATCAGATCCTGATAACCTGCGAGAGATTCTTCGCTTCGCTCAGAATGACTGATGCTATGTCTCATCATACAATCTCCTCCTTCTTTCCGAATGCCACAACCAGGCCGCCCGTCATCCACAAATACGGTGCGAGCGTTCTTGCTTCAAGATACGTTGCAAGAAATGCATTGACCGCAACCGCGATCATGGTTCCAGCAACCCCCAAGGCCAACGCACGAACTTCTGGGTCTTTTGATTCGCGATACACGCGCAAACACACAGAAAACAAGGCAATATACATCACGAGATATGCGCCAAGCCCCAACGTCCCCAATTCGCCCCACATGCTGAACCAATTGTTGTCGATATACCCCTCGGTACCGTACACGCCAAACGGCAAACCAAGTTGATCGTACACATCGGTATTCCCCAGTGCCGCAACGGCTCCTCCGCCGTATGTTCCCGGCCCATGGCCAAACAACGGCGACGACGGCACCACGGTCCACACGGTTTGCGCCATCCAGTACACGCGACCAAGCCCGAAATATTCGCCTTGCCATCGTGTGTAAGAGAATGCCTCAAAAAATCGCTCGCTCAGTGTTTGGCTCGACGAATCGATGAGTTGATTCACAACAAGGCCAGAGAGTGAAAGATATCCAGCAACGAGCGACGCGCCAATAAGCGTTGCAACGAAAACTCGCTTATCGCGCTTGATGACGAGTGCGATAAAGAAAAACGCGAGCGCAAAACCAAACCACGCAGAACGGGAATACGCCAATCCCACAACAGGAATGGAAAACAGGAGAATGAACCACGCTGGCGTCTCCTCGTGTTTTGCAAGAACGCGCTCATATAAAAGCGCGACAAGAAGAATCAAAAAGAACGCCATGAATGTTCCTAACTGATCGTATCGACCGAGTGTGCCAAAAACGCGTTCACCGGGATCCCAAAATTCTGTGGTGCCGGACGTGAGCTGTAAACTCCCAAGCGTTCGTTGTGCTGAAGGAAGAAGGAAGGTATCCAAAGGTTCACCAATAACACGCTGAGCGTACCCAAGTGCGGCCTGAATGGTAACGATAACAAACATTGCGACGAGCAATTTTCGAACAACGTTTTTTGGTGGCGCAAGGTACACGACGATGAAGAACAGCAATACGAACCGGAATATTTGTCGCAAGCCAAGAATCGCAACCCATGGAGAAAGCGTGTTGATGACAACGGAAACCAACGCAAGAAAGATCACGACGCAAAAGGCAACATCGAGCGGTGTGCGCTTAAACACGATCGAGCCCGTGATCATTCGCCACAACACCACCGCGAGGAGCAAATAGACAACGAGCTCGGAGCCGTATCGCGCAAACACATACACGTCGTCTGGAACCCACTTCAGCAAAAACGGCTCGAATGGAAGATACGTCGCAAAGGCAACAAGCGTCCATGTTGGCTTAGCGAATGTAAAGGCGATGCCGATAATGACGAGTACCGCAGCAACAACAAGTGTCGACGAAAAAAACACCGTACCAAGAAACCCCAGTGCAAGGAGCACGGTAAACCCAAAAAACGCAAGACGCGCATGCTCTTCCGACGCACGATACAACGAACGGAAATTCGGGATCATGAGATGATTATAACAAACGTGGAGACGGCTCGCCGGGCCGTCTCGGGCCATAAACGCGAAGAGTCCCCCGATCCAGCCTTGCGGCCGAGTCGAGGGACTCCGTGTGGTCGGCGTTGCGTACGCCTACCCGTGCGAACGAACCCTCAGATCACGCTAGCAGCCGTGCCCCGGGTACACCGTGGCATCGCTGTCGTTGCAGTCGGCGCTGTCTTCCATGTACCCGTAGGACGTGTAAGTGGCCTTCTGCGTGCACGACAGAGGGTCGGTGCAGGCGTCGGGGTTGCCGTACCCATCGCCGTCGCCATCGGCGCAGAACAGGACGAGATCCTCGTCCACACTGCCGTCGCAGTCGTTGTCCACGCTGTCGCAGACTTCGGAGGCTCCGGGGTACACCCCATCGTCCCCGTCGTCGCAGTCGGTGGAGTCAGACACGTACCCGGCCGGAGCCGAGCACGCCGCGTCGGTCGTGGAGGAGTCGCCGTAGCTATCCCCGTCGCTGTCCGCGTAGAAGACGCTGGTGACGCCTTCGTCCGTGCTGCCATCGCAGTCGTCGTCCGCACCGTTGCACACTTCGGGTTCGCCAGGGTTCAGGCTGGCGTCGCCGTCGTCGCAGTCGGCACACACGTCGTAGCCGTCTCCGTCGTAGTCGCCGTCGTCCGCGCTCCCCGAACAGTCGTTGTCCACCCCGTCGCACCATTCGATGTCGCCGGGGTAGGAATCGTTGTTCGTGTCGTCGCAGTCGGTGTTGTCGGCGGTGTAGCCGGAGGGCTCACTGCAGGACGTGGTGCTGATGGCCACGTTGCCGTAGCCATCGTTATCCGCGTCCACGTACCACGTGAGGGCGTCCACAGCGCCGTCGTCCACCACGCCATCGCAGTCGTCGTCCACGCTGTTGCACGTCTCGAGTTCCCCGGGGTTGATTCCGGAGTCGGCGTCGTTGCAGTCGGTGAGGTCGAAGACGTAGCCGGAGGGCGCGGTGCCGTCGCACGTAGCGGTGGAGATGGAGGGATCGCCGAAGCTGTCGCCGTCGGCATCGGCGTAGGAACTGGTCCACGAGAGACCGTCGTCCGCGCTGCCGCTGCAGTCGTTGTCCACCCCGTCGCACGCCTCCACTTCCGCGGGGTTGATTCCCGCATCGGTGTCGTCGCAGTCTGAGACGTTCGTGCTGTAGCCGGCGCCCGGATCCGCGCACTCGGAGGTTCCTACACCCGCACCGTACCCGTCGCCATCGGCATCGGGGTAGTAGATGATGGTGGCGAAATCCTCGTCCGTGGAGCCGTCACAGTCGTCGTCCGCACCGTTGCAGACTTCGGCCGCACCCGGGTTGATGCCCAAGTCGCCGTCGTCGCAGTCGGTGGAGTCGGCGACGTAGTCCGAAGGCTCGTCGCACGCGGAGGTGGAGATGGAGGGATCGCCGTACCCGTCGCCGTCGCTGTCCGCGTACCAGGTGAGGGCGTCGGTCGCGCCTTCATCGACGGTGCCTTCGCAATCGTTGTCCACCCCGTCGCACACTTCCGTGTTGCCGGGGTAGGCGGTCGCGTCGGTGTCGTCGCAGTCCTCGCACGCGATGGTTCCGTCGCCGTCCAGGTCGGACGTACCGGCGGATCCGTCGCAGTTGAGGTCGATGGTGTCCGTGCAGCTCTCCACGGCGTACGGGTGAACGGTGGCGTCGGTGTCGTCGCAGTCGGTGTCGTTCTCGACGTACCCGACCGGAGCCGAGCAGCCGTCGATCGTCGCCGAGGCGTCGCCGTACCCGTCGCCGTCCGCGTCCGCGTAGAACGTCTTCTGGTCGGCGGCATCGCTGTCGATGTTGCCGTCGCAGTCGTCGTCTACGCCGTTGCAGACCTCCACCGAACCCGGGTTGATCGCCGGGTCGGCGTCGTCGCAGTCGTCGTCGGCCGTGAAGCCGTCGCCGTCCGCGTCGATGGGCTTGGCGGTGTCGCCGGTCTCACCGGTCTCGACCGAGTCCGAATCGCCGGTTTCCGAGTTGGTGTCCGGGACGGAGTCGGAATCGGTCACGGTGCTGTCGCCGGTGCCGGTGTCGGAATCGCCGCAGTTGAGGTCAATGGTGACGGTGCCACCAAAGAGACCACCGGACGACTTCGTGCAATCGCCGGACGGCACCGCACAGGCATTGAGGACGAGGGTGACGAGAAAGGAGGGAACGAGAACGAGGGAACGGGTCATGATAATCTCCAGGATCAGTGAGGGAAAGTGTCGTATCTGAGGGTTCTGTTTTGAAAGATTCGTGCCCGAATGAGGGCGTCGTGACATCGTGTCACTCCCCCATGCGAGGGACAAGGAAGAATAGTCTAAAAGTGTCGAAAAGTAAAGCAAAAAAGTGGAGAAAATTCAAACGACCTCGGACACTCGACCAACCCGCGTGGGGAAGGAAGAGGCCGAGGCCGTTCGTTGCGTGAGTCACCGAACCGTCACGCGGCGGGGTTGCTGCCGACTTCCGCACGCCTAGGGCGTGTACAGGTACTCGTAGCTGCCGTACGTGGCGTACGCCGTGGCGCTGAGGTCGTACCCGTTGACCGAGTACTGGACCACCGCGCAGGTGACGTTGCCGTCGTAGAACACCGCGTTGCCGGTGAGGCCGCCGCAGGCGTACACGGAGAAGTCGCCGTAGCCGTCGGTCGTGGTGCTGAGGCCCGAGAGCTTCAGCACGTGACCGGTGGAGCCGGGGTACTCCGCGCACTCGCCCACGAGGTCGCTGGTGTAGAGCGGGGTCGGGACGGTGCCGTCGGACGCGAACCAGTAGGTGCTGTCCCCGCTGGTCATGTCGAGCACGGCCACGGAGTAGGCGGCGGCGGAGGTGACCGTACAGATCCGGGTGACGTCGTGGACGTCGTTGTCCGAGTCGTTGAGGTCGCCGCCGATCGCCACGTAGCCGGAGGGCTGGGTGCAGGACCACGTCGAGCTGGCGGTGAGGCCGAACCCGTCGTTGTCCGCGTCCAGGTACCACACGATCTCCGTGCACGCGCTGGTGTCCTCCGCCGTGTCGGCGGAGTCCGCGGTGTCGTCGGCACCCGAATCCGCGGTGTCCGTGGAGTCCGTGTCCGTGTCGGTCGAACCGGTGGAGCCGGAGCTGCCGATGCCGCCGAAGCTGTAGCCGCCGGAGGCGGGGGCCTCGGAGCCGGTGTCGGGCGCCGGGCTGGACACGCCGCAGGCGGCGAGGGTGAAGAGGAACGGAACGAGGGTGGAACGCATGAGAGTCTCTCCGAGGGTGACACGGCCCGTGCTTTTGCTAAGCGCGGGTTGTGGCAGAAGTGAAACTTTCGCTTCACTGCTCGCACAATTCTGTGTCCATTCCTATAAAATCTTGACCGAGTATTGTAGCAAAAATTTGGAACTTTGTCAATGATCAAAGCTCGGTTCGAGCCGACGAGAACGGTTTTATTTGCGACGAGTTTGGACGCGCTTCGAGCAAAGTTCGCGAGGCGTACTTCTCGGTACGTTGAGCGAATTTGCGAAGAAGCAAGTTCAAAATCGGCCAAATAAAACTGTTCTCAAAAGCGAACACCCCGGGCGACCGCTTCACTCCCCCGTAGTTGGGAAGGAAGGGTCGCACCGGGGTGCGCGTGGTTGCCGCGTTCACCCACACGGCAGGTCGGGCTGGGGAGCCCTACTAGTACGTGTGGCAAGCCGTGTCGGGCGGGGCGAAGCTTCCGCCGAGCGGGCTCACCACACCGTTCTCGACCATGAACGACCAGTTGACGTCCGTGCGGTAGCCGCTCGAGTCGTAGCCGGTCATGCCCGCGCAATCGGGGCTGCCGTTCACGATCGTGGCGAGGTAGCGCGAGTCGTCGTTGGTCGTGAGGCCCTCGAGCGCCTGGCAGAAGCCGTTCTGCGTGTACGGAGTCGCGGACGTGAGCCCGCAGGTGATCTCGTACATGCCGTCGCGGATGCCGGTGGCGCCGTAGCCGACGACCTCGCCCGTCGAGTTGGTCAGCTCGGGGAGCGGGAGGAAGGCGGTCTCCCAGCCGAACTCCGCGTCGTTGTACTCCTCCGAGCCGAAGCCGAAGGTGGAGTAGCTCTGGCCCGAGGCGTTCACCGGCATGGTGGCGCTGAAGAACCAGGCGACGCTGGCGCCCACGTCCGTCTGCCCGAAGGCGTAGGACTGGTTGCCGTAGTCCGAGATGCCGTTGCCGTCGAGGTCGTCGATGGCCACGATCTCCTGGACTTCGCCGCCCGAGACGTCGGGGCCGGAGGAGTAGGTGGAGCAGGCGGGGAGGATGGTGAAGAGCGCGATGAGGATCATGACTGTGTCTCCGAACGGGTGGAAGAAGGCCGGGGGTTCCCGGCGACTCGGGTTGCGAGCCACCTGGATGTCCAGGCCTTGGCAGAAGTGAAGGATTTCCTTCACTGCTTGCAAGGACTGGCTTACAGGACTTCCTCATTTTGACTATTTTCGGCTTGCTCGTCGCACATTCGCTCAACGTACCGAGAAGTACGCCTCGCGAACTGTGATCCTCGCGCACCGAAACTAGCCTAAAATGAGAAAGTTCTGTGTAAAACTCATGTTCAATTGTGAACCAAGTACTATAGCAAGAATTTGAAGTTTTGTCAATGATTGAGGTTCATCAATCATTCATTTTGCTGCAAATGCTCTTGTATTGAGAAGCGTCGCGAACGGCCGGGGGAATCGAGGCTTGTGGCCCCTATCCCCCAGCCGAACCGTTGCGTGGTCACCGTGTCCTTGCCCGTCAGCCCCACTTCGACATGGGGCCTACTAGGGCGAAGGAATCAGCGCACCGTCACCGAGCTGCCGCTGCCGACCGGACCGGCGAAGAAGCGGATGCCGCCGTGGCCGTAGCCCACCCCGCCGATGCCGGCGGTCGAGCTGTCGACCATGTCGTACCCGCCGCCCACGAAGAGCTCGATGTTCACCGGCCCGAAGGCCTGGAAATCGATCCCCACCTGCGCCTGCCCGCCCGTACGGGTGGCGGAGCACAGGGGGTCGCCCGTAAAGGCGCCCTCGCAAACGAACGACGGACCGATGCCGACGACGAGGTCCGCCCCCTCACCGAGGTTCTGCACCAGCTCCGGGAGGGCCCGGATCGAGGTGGCATCGGCGCTGAAGCCGTACCCACCGTCGATCTCGAGGGCCACCCACGTGTTCGCGTGGACGTCCCAGGAGAAGCGGCCGAAGAGCTCGGTGCGGTCCGACACCCAGGCATCGCTGCCCGGGAGCGGCGGGGCCACCGTCCCCATCTCGGACAAGCCGATCTGGAAGCGGGTGCCCGACACGCGGACCGTCTCGGTGTGCTCGGTGTGCTCGACGACCGTCGGGTTGACCGTCACGTCCGACGCCGCCACGTTCACGACCGGGGCCGGGACGTTGACGACGATCGGCCGGGTCTGCTCCGCACGCAGCGCCTCGGTCAGCTCCGTGATCTCCGCCTTGAGCGACTCGATCTCCGCGGTGTGCGGGTCGGGCTGCGGGGCGGAGGCGGCGGGGGCCGGGGCGGCGGGCGGGGCGGCGGGGGCCTTGGGCGCGGCGGGCTTCGGGGTGCTGGGCTTCGCGGTCGCCTTCGGCTTGGCCGGGGCCGCGGGCTTGCACGACGACTTCGCGGCGCACTTGGCGCGCAGCTCGGCGAGCTGGGCCTCGAGGGCCTGGCGCTCGATGGCGTCGCGCACGACCTCGGTCTCGAGAAGCGAGGGGTCGAGGGTGGCGCCGTCGTCGGCGTAGGCGGAGAGGGTGAAGGACAGGAGCAGGGTGAGCATCGGATTGATTCTCCTCGGCCGGATGGCCGATGGTTCGGGTCAAGAATTGCGCGGGCCGGATGGCCTACTTGAGCATTTCGCGCTCCAGAAGTTCGGCGTCGACCGGGTGTTGGAGGGAACACCCAGAACACCAAACTCCTGGAGAACGAAATGCCCTGTTTTCTTTGACCTTTCTCCGATGGAATCCTTTATTCAAGGACAGACCATCATACCAAGAAACGCCCAAAAAGTCAAATATTGGCGAATGTTAGAGAAGAAAATTGACCAAAATAAAAACCCTTTCCGGAGACCCTATGATCACAGATTGCAACGAGGAGGAGGCGTCACAAACGTTTCGTAGGGTCCCCGCAAAAGGCTTTCGTGAGCAAAGGGAACCAAAAGCAGGCGCAAGCGTCAAGAATCTATCAACAATGAACCGGGATAAGTGAACCTGGCCTGAAGTGACCTTAGATGGCATTGAGGGGGCGGGTCTGAATCCTTGAAAAGAGAATGGACGGGACGAGGCTGGGAGTACGAGGTACTGCGACAAGAAATGACACCCTTGAATTTTGGGGTTTTAAAACTGGGTCACAAAATGTGATCTGAATCGAAAGTCGATGAAAAGTGAAATTGATTTCGAAAATACACGATTGTCGATCGTAAACGGCGCTATCAGCGACCTTGCGCATCGCCAAAATCGACCAGCGTTTCCTTAATGCAACTCAGTTGCGTTTACAAAACACCCTGTTTGAAATCAAATACCCCCAACTCTCCCCGCCCAACTCAGGCTGGTCGAGCGTCGCCGATGATGCGTCGTGTCGTCGCTTCCGTCACGTCAATCCAAGATTCACCTCCCTCCAACTCCCTCCTTCGTAAGGAGGGAGAGGTATCACCTAATCCTCATCATGCATGAACTGGTGCCGACGGCGGGTGCGTTCTGCGGCAATCAGGAGATAGCCAGCTCCGCCAAGTAATCCAAGCGCGAGGCCGGAGAAACCGTTAATCAACAAGTTCGGTCGAACTGGGTATCGCGAGTTCAGTGGCTCATCCACAACCTGCACGGTGATGTTCCCGCCAGACGTATACGTCCAACCCTCCGTGGTGAGCACATACGCAACCGCTTGCGCAATTTGCTCTGCTTGCTGCACGTCTGGATGATACGCGGTAATGGAAAGCGATCCGCTGCTCCGCGACACTTCGGCGGTTACCGTCTTCTCCCACTGATCCCGAAGCTTGATGGCATCATCAGGAAAATAGGTTGGATCAATGTCGTACCCCGATGCCATCACCTTATCGAAGAACGTTGAGTAATACACCGCGCTCGCAAGTCCGTCGGCAATACGTTCCGCAGAACGGCTCGCCGTATATGCATCAACCGCGCCAAGTTCTTGGGTAATAAGAATCTGCGTCGTTGAGCTGTATTCCAGTGGACGCAAAAACGACAACCCAACCGCAAGCGCCATGCCAATAACACCCGAAAGAAGGATGGTTACCCATCCGCTTAATAACGGCGTGAGCTGTGCGTATCGATATGCCATACGTTTAGTATACCAGGGTCGATGCATCGCCAAGCGTCACAGAAATGGTCATCGTTTGGCCAGCGCGCAACACGGTGCAGCGAGCGACATCACCCGGATCGTACAACGCGAGAATTTCTGCAAGCGACGTTGATTCCGTAATTGATTCCCCGTCAACCGCGAGAATAATGTCTTTGCTTGCAAAACCCGCCTCTGCCGCAGGCCCGCCACGCACCGTGGCGTGCACCGACGTATCTGGCGAGAATATCAACGCACCGGCGCGAAGATTCTGACGAAGTTCGCTGTCAATATTGTACGCGTGAGCAAGATCGATACTATACGCGCCAAACGCCGCAACCGCATCGGCACCCGTCTTCACCACCGAGCGAATCGCGTGAAGCGCCTGGTGCAATGGCAATGCGTGAACATCACCAGCGCGAACAAATCCCGCAAGCTCGCCCGCCGCATTCACCATTGGCGAGCTCAATGGCGCACTCACGCTCGAAAGCAACCAATCAGTTGTGAATGTTTCGGCGTACTGCGCGCCAGCCAACGTTTCTTCATCACTTTGGGCTACCGCCGTGGGGAACACTCCCCCAAGCGCGTCAACAGCGAACATCATTTCTCCAGAATGCTCGCCATTCGTGGACGCAAAGCCCAACGGCGAAACACCCGTTGCGGTCGTATGCAGCATCACCACACTCGTCTGCGCATCACGAACCACGGTTTGCACTGCATATCGCTTCCCGCTCATCCACACTTCAGCATCTTTCAATGGATTCTTCACGCTATCAAGAACACTCGCGTCAATCGCAACCCATCCGTCGTCGCTCACAATCGCGCCGTATCCGAGCGCAGATTCGTCACGAAGCCAGCTCTTTGCCGCAAAGCTGTCCGTGGTTGCCGGCATCACGGCTGCAACACCAGTTCGTGCACTTCCTCGAACACGCGACAGTGCTTCCTCATACGTTCCGGGGATTGGCGTGGGCTGTTGTGTGGAGACTTGCGGTAAACGACGATCCGCCAACAGCGATGCTGCGTAGTCATCGAGCGACCGCGACGTCCATACCGCGGTAACAACACCCGCACCAGCGCCAGCAACAATCGCGAGAAGAAGAGATCGACCAATTCCCCACCACCAGCCCGAAGAAGTTTGCGATGTCGTCATAAAAAAAATTAGAGCCAGCGGGCAGATCCCAAAATAATCATCAGCAGCACTCCGGCAAACGCCAACGTCCGTAGCACCATCGTTTTCGATAACCGCTCCAACACATTTGCGCGAGACAACACGAGGAATGTGTACAAGAGTACTGCGAACGTCGCGGCATTCGTGACGAAACTCGTTGGCCACGTGGAAAGCACGCTATACAGCTCCGCCATGATCAATGCGCCCACAATGGCATACGGCCGTCCGGTTTCAAATCCAATTTTACTCACCCAAAACACCGAAACCGTTGCAAGAAGCACCGCAACAAACACCACCACCATCGGAATCCACACCGGCAGCAGCAAGAACAATTGAGAGCCGAATGCGCCGCTCGTAAAAAAGAACGCACTCAACACGTACAACACGAGTGACAAATTCTCGAGTGCATACGCCTGGTACGCACTGGGCAAATGATAAAACGTAAAGACATTTTCCGCGTACAACGCCACGCCAAACGTCACCGTGGTTGCAATAACCCATTTACTCACCGGATCCTCAAGAAATGAAAAGAAGATGAGCGACGAAAACCACAACAGCATTGGTGTACCAAGAAACACCCAAAATGCCGGACGGCGAAATTCCCACAACAACAAACGCGCAAACGAAAACATGAGAATCGCTGCGGCAGGAAGAAGCGCCTTCATGCCAAAGAACGGCGAATAAATCAGCGACGCGAATGCCGCGATACTCACGAGGGCAATGCCAAATGGCGTGATGCGATGAACAAGAATCACAGAGCAAACCAAGAATACTGTGCGTGAAGCGCATTGAATCGCGCCATCGCGTCGTCCGTACCTGCAGAACTTCCGTCGGCAAGCTTTCCTAACGCAATAATGCAATCAATATGAAATTGTTGCATCGACGACGGCACGTGGAGCGCGATGAGCGCGTTGTACGCCTCGGTGGGATTCTGATTCGTGTCGTATGTTGCAAAGATCGACGTCACCGCAGACTTGTATCCGTCTTCCGTCACAACAGAAGCTGTCGATGACGCGTCGTCTCCTCCGCCCTGTATGAACGCCGCAAAGTCTCCGGGGCGGAACTTCGCATAAAACGCGATTGCAAGAACAATCGTTAACCCAGCAACAATCACCGGGAACCAATTACGCTGCGATGACATGTCTTCGTTCATAAAATATCGTTAACACGTTCTTTTCGATGAAAAATATCATCCATAAACACGAGAATCGCCATAGAAAGCGGAATGGAAAGAACAGCACCAACAATACCGCCCACACGCCAACCAATCAACACCGCAAGCACACTCACAATAGGATTGATACCCGCAACTTTCTGCATGATTTTTGGCACAAGAATATTTCCTTCAATCTGTTGAATGACGAGATATGCGAATGCCGTGAGCAACGCATGCACTGGCGACACCGCAAGTGCAAGAACAATTGCGGGAATTGCAGACACCATCGGACCAACAAACGGGATAATTTCAAGCAAACCAGCGAAGAGTGCAAGAACGAGCGCGTATGGAATGCCAAGAATCGAGAGCGCACCGTAAATCAGCACAAAAATCGATCCCATGAGCGCGAGTTGACCACGAAGCCATACACCCATTTGTTCACGAGCCTTCAGCGCAATGTGCATCACAAACGGCTGATACTCCGGTGGAGCAACGATACCAATGCCACGAATCATCTCGTTTTTCTCAACAACGAAGTAAAACGCGAGGATCAACACCACACCAACACTCAATGCAACGTCGAATGCCGACGATCCGAACGCAGCAATCTTTGGAAGCGCTCCAGCAACACCGCTGTCGCGAATGGACGACACAATTTCGCCGACGTTTGAACTCCATGTGCCAGCAAGAAACGCATCCACCTGAAGCCATCCATTCGCACCAGCAACAAACGGTGAGAGTGCCGTCGCGAGTTCACTTAATTCTGTGAGCAATGGCGGGACAATAAGGAGCACGACAAGGACGAAAAATGAGAAGCCGAGCAAATACACGACGAGCACCGCGAGCGCGCGAGGAATTTTCCATCGCGTAAAAATATCCGCGAACGGATCGATAAGCGTTGCAAGAAATACCGCAACGAGCGTCATCGCTACCACGTCGCGAATCATGTACAAAAACGCCGCAACCGCCGCAATAATCAACACCCGGAACATGGTTCCGCTCGAAATGGCAATCGATTTTACGCCTGAAACACCCTCAGCTTTCCGTGTAGTCATAAATCACCATTAGTGTATCATGATTCAAGCGTCATTATCCGTCCAAAAATCATATTCAGTCATTCTGAGCGAAGCGAAGAATCTCGTGTAGGTTATCCGGATCACCTGCGAGAGATCCTTCACTTCGTTCAGGATGACTCAAGCGGATGCAACTATTCATATGTCTCTAGCCCAGAATAAAAAAGCCTTCCACGATTACGAGATCCTCGAGAAATTCGAGGCAGGCTTAGTGCTCACTGGCGCAGAAACAAAAGCCGCGAAAGCTGGAAGTGTAAACTTGAAAGGCGCGTTCGTGACGGTGCGCGCCGACGAAGCGTACATCACGAACATGCACATTGGGCAATACGCAAAAGCACCGGTAAAAGATTCTGATGATCCTACCCGCACTCGCAAGCTGCTCCTGCACAAACGCCAGATCAATTATCTGCGAGCAAAGCGCGAAGCGGATCGCCTCACCATTATCCCGCTTGCCCTCTTTGTTACCCGAAACAGAGTAAAACTCGAGATTGCACTGGCACGAGGAAAACGCAAATACGAGAAACGCGACACCATCAAGAAGCGCGACCTCGATCGGGCGATGCAGCGCGATCTTGAGTAATCGTTTACAAACGATCAAAAAAATGCTAATATTTGCGCGGGCCTGACGGGCTTCGATGCTCTTCGGATCCTCACAAATCACGCCGGAAGGGCACCATATTCCGAAATCCCGTGGTGCAACGAGATACTTGCAAACGCATTCTCAAAGGTGAAGGCAGCTATCGCTTCGGCGTTCAGCGTTCCTTCATTCTCATTGGTTACCGCCTAAGGGCCGCAACCCATCCACTTCGCAATGCCTCATAGCGGATGTTGGGTGCAATATTATGAGACTATAGGCGTTCTCTTGTTCGCTCAGAGAACGTAACCCGTTGCAGCGAAATCGTTATGATGATTCTTGTTCCGTCTTATCGTCATGCCGTATCCGACGGAACTGCGCGTGGAATAAATTTGTTTGGTGATGTGGGGTAGACGGGAGTTCAACTCTCCCCAGGTCCACCAGAAAACCCCGTAATTTCGTCCAGGACGTTGTCAGAAAACTCCGCGTTGCCTCAACGTACCACGACGTACGTCTCGGCGACTGCTCGTTTTCTTCCTAGTCCTGAACAAAATTACGGGGTTTTCTCATCATATCGCTCCCATCAGCTCCTTCCCTTTTTTCGAATCTTAAGCTATCCTTTCAGCAACTTTAACCCTACTGCCATGCGCATTCACCGCCATCGTCGGTTCCAGAAACCGAAGTTCGAAATTCAGGAATATAAGGCAAACCACAATATTCTCGCCCCGGAAGTGCGAGTTATTGACGACGAAGGCGCCGCACTCGGTGTAATGACGACCACGAAGGCGATTAGCCTTGCCCAGGAGAAAGGCATGGATCTTATTGAGGTTTCGCCATTGGCCGAGCCACCAGTCTGTAAGTTTGCCGACTACAGCCACTTCAAATACCAAAAGGAAAAGGAGATGCGAAAGCAGCGCGCCCAAAGCAAAGAGGTGGAAATCAAGGGTATTCGCCTTTCCATGCGCATCGGCTCCGGCGACCTGCAGATCCGCGTGGAACAGGCCGCGAAATTCTTTGAACAAGGCGATAAAGTAAAAGTGGAAATGATCCTTCGTGGCCGCGAACGCGCCCATGGCGACGTGGCTCGAGCCGTCTTTGATGAATTTGTGAAGCAGCTCGGAACCCATTACCCAATTCGCGTTGAAAGCCCATTAAAGGCCGTGGACGGAAGGATGAACATGATTTTAGCTCGACAGACCTAAAATCTTCCCCACTTGTCCTTGACCGAACGCCAGTTTTCCACTAACCTTCGCACATCTTAGAAACACCAGTATGGCAATGAAGACCCACAAAGCGATGTCCAAGCGCGTTCGAATCACCCGAACGGGCAAAGTCGTGAAGCGAAAAGCTGGCCAAGGCCACTTCAATTCCCGCGAATCCGGCAACACCACGCGCAACAAGCGCACCGACGTCTCCTTTGGCGTCACCATCCGTCGCGCCCTTAAAGCGATGATGCCATATAACTTGACCTAAAAAACTTCGCTCTTTGGCCGATTTTCGACTCAGATCATCGGAAACTTCCTCAACGTACATATGAGGTACGCCTCGGAAGCTTTCCTCGATCTTCGTCGAAACTCGTCTCAAATATCAAAGTTTTTATCAATTCTCTCCTATGCCACGCGTCAAACGAGGTACCCAACACACAAAACGCCGAAAGAACCTGCTTGCTCGCGTAAAAGGCTATAAGTGGGGCCGCAAGAGCAAGATCCGTCTTGCCCGCCCGGCAATGCTCAAGGCTGGTGTATACGCATTCCGCGACCGCCGTGCCAAGAAGCGCACCTTCCGCGCCCTTTGGACGGTAAAGATCAACGCAGCAGTGCACGAACTCGGCCTGAGCTACTCCCGGCTCATCAACATGCTCAAGGTGTCCAATATCGCCATCGACCGCAAGATTCTTGCCCAGGTTGCAGAAAAGCACCCAGAAGTGTTCGCAAAGATTGTTGCAGCAGCAAAATAAGCCCAAAAATCACCCCCGAACCGTCGGAGGTGATTTTTTGTTCATTGAATATTGACTTTTCCGCGTATTTCTGATATCCTTTCACGTCATGCGAAATTGTGTGAGTCCGGGTTTTTGAACGGCGAAGTTCCCTTCGCCCTTCCAAGCCCCGGATTCCCGGGCACCGCCGCAAACCAGCCACTCGGCTGACCGGCACCCCTCCCTGGAGACTCGCATGAAGCGCCTCGTTCTGTCCCTCGCCCTCATCGCCGCCGGCTGCGCCAACACGCAGTCCGGCTCCACCTCCACCACCAGCCCCCTCGCCGCGACCTGCGACGTGCCGGCGGACACCACGCTCAGCACGTTCAACGCGGACGGCACCTTCCCGGTGACCGGTCGCGGCGTCTCGGCCGACGGCTCCATGGCGGTCAACCTGTGCGACGGCCCCGTGTTCCGGGTGCTGTTCGTGGAGGGCATGATCGCGGGCGACGCCGCCCAGCACCAGGGCGGCCTCTTCACCGACGGCCAGAACCACCTGGTGCACCACGACGACCTGATCACCACCTCCACGACCCCGGTCGCGGCGGACGGTGGTCTCGACGGCGTGAAGGTGACCTGCTTCAAGGGGGTCAACTGCAAGGACGCCCCCGACGAGCCGGCCCCGGCCGCCGAGGACGCCGTCAGCAACACGCCCGCCGCCCAGGCCGCCGAGCCGCAGGCCGCCACCACGGTCGCGCCCCCGCCGCACCCGTAGCAGGGACACGACGCCACCGGTAGTTTTCCAACGCGGCAGCTACCACGCGATGCCCGACTCCCCCACCATAGGGAGCCGGGCATCTGCAATTTTAGAAATACTTTTCAAAAGAAAAAGTCCTCACCGAAGTGAGAACCTTTTCTGGCGGGACGGACGGGACTCGGCCTCGCCTCGAGGGTCGTCGACACTCCCCTCGGGCTGGCCACCGCCTCGCGATTCCGACTGGTGTCGGAATAACGCTCCGGCGTTCTCGTCCCGACGCGAGCAAAATTGTTTGCTCGCTTCCGCCCGCACACGAAAACACGACCCGATGTGGGTCGTGTTTTCGTGGCGGGACGGACGGGACTCGAACCCGCAACCTCTGCCGTGACAGGGCAGCGCTCTAACCAGTTGAGCTACCGACCCAGGGTGAACGTCCCTATTTGGGGTATTTTCGGCTTGCTGCGTCAAAAATTTGCTCACCGTACCAAGAAAGTACGCCTCGCAAATTTTCTCCTAGCGCACCGAAACTACCCGCAAATATGAACGTTCACAGAAATTCCTGAGCGCGAGTATAGTACCACGCAGAATTTTTTTGACAAGGACGGGGACTGTGCGAAAATGCAGATATGGAACCGTCGAAACATCCTGCAATATTCATTATTGTGCTCATCGCGCTGGGCATTGGAATTGGCGTCACCATTTCTTGGCTCCTTTTCCGGCCAAACGCCATTGACACCGGGCATACGTTACGCTTAACCGACCCCAACTACCCGCTCATCAAACCGCTCCTGGCGTGCAACATCGATAGCACAACACCAACAAAAACGCTCGACCCATTACAATCATCGCTTCAAGACGCGGTGGATCGCGCGACTGCCGCAGGAGACATCACTCGTGCAGGAATCTATATACGAAAACTCTCCGATGGCACCTGGACCGCAGTACACGGCGACGACGAATACAGTCCCGCAAGTCTCATGAAAATCGTGACACTCTTCGTGTATCTTCACGATGCGGACAATGATCCTTCCGTCCTTGATCGCGTTCTTGTTGTCGATCCAACCATCAACACGGGGACGCAAAATATCATCCCAACATCAACAGCCATTCCAGGAAAACGCTACACCGTCAATGAGCTCCTCCGATACATGATTGTGAATTCAGACAACGTCGCAACGCTTACGTTGGTACACAATACGCAAAACGATGAACTGAATACACTGTTAAATGATTTGGAAATTCCCGGATATTTAGACGAAGAAAATTTCACCATATCCCCAAGACACTACTCTCGATTTCTCCGCATTCTGTACAACAGCACTTTGCTGAGCGAAAAATCCTCAGAATTTGCCTTGGAATTGCTCGCGGCGAGCGACTACCGTGATGCGCTCGTCCAAGGAATTGCCCCACAAGAAACCACTGCTCACAAATTTGGCGAACGTGGCATCACAAATGCTGACGGTTCAAAATCGTATCAACTCCACGACTGCGGAATTGTCTATGCACTAGAGCCGTATATGCTATGCATCATGACCGAAGGGAACGACCTACCCACGCTCGCGAACACCATTGCCTCGTTCACGACGATCGTTGATACATTCATCAATACCTACTGATGTGCGTCCCGCGGGGATCTCATAGAAAAAATGTTAAATCACTGCAAAAATACAGCCATGATTTCAACACGACACACTGTACTCATCGTTTGTACAACAGCAATATTCGGCTTTTGTTTTGGTGTTGGAGCCAGTTTGTGGTTCTCCTCTTTAACAAGCGCCGACAAAACTGGTCACACGCTTCGGATTAAAAATCTGAGCTATCCCCTCATCAAACCCCTCCTTGCCTGCAATATCGACGCACAAACTCCTACACCCGCCTTGAACGACCTTCAATCACTACTTAAAAAAGCCATCGACACTGCAACAGAAAGCGGTAACATCGCCAAAGCAGGAATATATATTCGTGATTTGGACGACGGGTCATGGACGTCGGTGAATGGCGATGATCGGTACACTCCCGCGAGCCTCATGAAAATCGTGACGCTGATGGGATATTTAAACGAAGCCGAAAACAATCCATCGATCCTTCAAAACAGGCTCACAGTGGATCCGGATCTCGACGTCACAAAACAAAATATCATTCCCGCACTCTCGGCCGAGCCAGGAAAAGAATACACCGTCGCGGAGCTTCTCCAGATGATGATTGCGTATTCAGACAATACCGCTTCACACACGCTTATTGAACATATGAGAGCTGAATCACTGAACGGTCTTCTTGACGTTTTGGAAATTCCAACATTTGCGGACGAAGCGCATTATACAATCTCGCCGCGCCTCTACTCACGGCTCCTGAGAATTCTTTACAATAGCACACTACTGACGGCCTCAGATTCCGAACGTGCACTCGAACTTCTCGCACAAACCGATTATCGCGAAGCACTCGTCAAAGGCGTAGATGCCTCAGAAACCGTCGCACACAAATTTGGCGATGTCACACTCCTCAACTCCGACGGAACAACGTCCTACCAACACCATGATTGCGGGATTGTTTATGCAACACATCCATACGTTATCTGCATCATGACCGAAGGGAACGACTTACCAACGCTCGCGAACACCATTGCCTCGTTCACGACGATCGTTGATACGTTTATGAACGATCGGTAAAACGCGAACGCCACGTTGGGATATTGTTCCAAAGACGTTGCCAGGAACCCAGTACTCCAGGGAGCGGCTTCCGAACAATGATAGTTATTGCAGACACAAGGATCAACAAAAGCATCGCAACAAGAGAAACCCCGTCTTGTACCTCTTGTGATACGCCTTGGGCCTCAAGAATGTTCGAAAGCACACCAATTCCGATCGCTCCAAGAATAATTGGCAGCGCGAATGCACCGGCATACCCATAGCGCTTTGCAAGAAATTTTCCCAACGAATCCATATACCCGCATTGTACAGCACGACGGCGGCAAAAAGTTTTCCACAGGTCCAAGGGGTGGCGCAATTTTTCCATGTATGCTTTCTCTAGGATTAATACTTAATCACTTCCTATGATGAGCAAAGGCGATTGTTCCGTACACAAGGTCGCGAGTGTGTTGGTATGGGTTGGTGCTTTAAACTGGGGACTTTGGGGCTTCTTCCAGTGGAATCTTGTGCACTCGCTCCTTGGCAGCGTAGCAGGAGGATCGTTGGAAAATGTGGTATACATGCTCGTCGGTCTTTCCGCAGTGGCCATGCTCTTCTGTGGCAAGTGCAAAATGTGTAAGATGTAACAGTCCTGTGTCGGTCGATTCAACTCAAAACACGGCCCGAAAGAGCTGTGTTTTGTTTTTGCGAACCTGAACTGAACCTTTGAGGAGCCGTGACGAAACAAGAAAAGAATGCCGAGCGACATCATCGGCGAACTCGGGGGTACTCGATTTTAAACGGGGCACTTTCTTAACGCAACTCATTTGCATTAAGAAAACGCTGGTCGATTTTGCCGATCCGCGTAGTCGGCGATAACAACGTTTACAATCGGCGATCACGCATTTTCGGAATCGATTTCATCATTTCTCAATTTTAGGCTCAGGCCACATTCTGTCGCGCAGTTGTAAAACACCGAAATTCGAAAGTGCCGTTTTCTTTCGCAGTACCCCATACCCCAAGGCCCAGTCATCCCGTCTCTGTTCATTCAAAAGATCACCTCAGATCCCAATCTTTCCCACTCTCAAAGATTCAGCTCAGGTTCAGGTCATTTCACAATCAGCACCCCTTCCATTCCCAACTTTCGGTGCGCACCAATGTCGCAGTAATACGGGTAGCTTCCTGGTGCTGTTGGCGCGGTGAATACAACAACCGTGCCGGTGGTAATTGTTTTCTTCAAACCGATTTCGTCGATGACGAACGTATGTGTTCCCTCATTGTCCGTAAAAGAAATCGATACCTTTTGGCCAGGACTCGCCGTAATTGTTGCCGGGTCGAAAAAGAAGTTCCCCGATGTCATCGCGATAGCCAAAGGCTCCGGCTCGGCGGCGGGAGGCACAACGATTTCCGTTGTTACTGCAGAAGTAGTAGTGGTGGTTGTCGTTGCTGTGTCTGAAACGGACTTTGACGACGAAGCTGGTATGGTCGTTAAAGATTCCGATGTCGCTGCCGGCGTTGTGGCGGCTGGAGCTGTCGATGTTGGCGCAACGGTCGCCGACGATCCGCACCCTGCGCCAAGAAGCAAAAGGATACTCATCGCAAAAGCAAAACGTTTCATAGAAAAATTATCCGCCGTGGATCGTTAATGAAAGCGTACCACCGCCACCAACCACGTACGCCACACGATCTCGTGCCTTCAAAAATCCGTGACGAATCAGGAACGCATGTGATCGGGGAACAAATGTTCCGGCGTCAAGCGGCAGCACGAATGGGACGACTCCAGCATACAGCACAATGCGTCGCGCCTGGGCAGCATCCTCGCATCCAACAAGGATTGGAACGTGTG
The DNA here is from genome assembly GCA_943354605.1 of Candidatus Uhrbacteria bacterium. GTDB lineage: Bacteria > Patescibacteriota > Patescibacteriia > UBA9934 > UBA9934 > CAIKHN01. The sequence continues at coordinate 101,631 of CALRCK010000002.1, forward strand.
GCCGATATCGAGGAAGTGCTAATGCAACGTCAGGAAGCGCCACGGTACTCACGATCGCATCAATCAGCGCTCGCGACGCCATAACAGCAACATTGTGCGCAAAGGCGTGCACCGGACTATCAACGTCGTCAATCGGCATCTCCACCAAATCAAACCGAGATTGCTCCGCTTCGTCAATCACCGACGCCATTGCCTGCACCGTTGCCGCAGGATACCGGCCAGACGCGGATTCTGCGGAAAGCATCACCGCATCCGTATGATCAAGCACCGCGTTGGCGACGTCGGACACCTCAGCGCGAGTCGCACGAGGATTGCGAGCCATGGAATCAAGCATGTGCGTTGCAATAATGATCGGCTTCCCCGCTCGCCTACACTTTTCAATAACCTCCTTCTGCACAATCGGCACTTCTTCCATCGGAATCTCCAGTCCAAGATCACCCCTACCGAGCATGATCCCATCAACAACCTCAAGAATCTCATCAAACCGCTCCACCGCAAGCGCGGTTTCAATCTTTGCCATAATCCATGGCACCGGAACCCCGTTCGCTCGAGCGGTGGCGATTGCAACACGCCGAACATGCTCGACAACTTCTGGTTTTGCAATAAACGACAACACCAACCAATCCACGCCGTGCGCGACGCCAAACAACAGATCCGCGTGATCCTTTTCTGTAAATGGATCCACGCTCACTTTCGTATCCGGAAGATTCATCCCCTTTCGCGACTTCAACAATCCGCCGTGAACAACCTTCGTATGGATAACCCTTCCCTTCACGCTCGTCACCACAACCTCCAAAAAACCGTCATCAAGGAGAATTCGATCCCCCGCCTTCACGTCGCGATGAAGATTTTTATACGTCACCGGCAATGCGCCGTTTACCTCGTACGTCTCAATCGCGGTTGAAAAACTCACCGATTGCCCCTGATGCAGTTCCACACCAGTATCAGGCAACGCACCAACGCGAATCTTCGGCCCCTGTAAATCTTGCAAAATCGTAATATGCTTCCCGGTTTTCTTTGCGCTCGATCGAATATTTCGTAACAACACCTCGTGCTCCGGATGCGTGCCGTGGGAAAAATTCAGCCGCGCCACATCCATACCAGACCGCATCATGCGGGTTAATACCGACGGCGCCGACGACGCCGGGCCAATGGTACAAACAATTCGTGTTCTGCGCGGCATACAGGAGAAAGTATAACACCTGCAGCCCCATACTGGATCCCCGCCTGCGCGGGGATGACTCAAAGAGTCACTTTCCCGACAGATTTTTCAGCTCCTTTTCAAACATCTCCAATCCTTCAAAGGAACGATACACCGAGGCAAACCGAATGTAGGCAACTTTGTCGAATCCCTTCAGTTGTTGCATCACGATCTCTCCAATCTGTGCCGACGTAATCTCTCCCCCGCGAACCTTCTGAATCTCGCGTTCAATGTTATGCACTAACGAATGAAATTGGTTTTGTGTGTACGGACGCTTCTCGAGCGACTTCTTCAGTCCGGATTCCAACTTCTCTCGCAAATATGGCTCGCGACGGCCGTTCCGCTTTATCACCGCACAGTCCATGAGCTCAACTTCCTCCTGCGTACTAAAACGAAACGCACATCGCGTTTTTTCACACTCCCGTCGCCTGCGCACCGCCATGCCGTCCTGCGAAAGGCGGGAGTCGATGACTTTTGTGGATTTATAGTCGCAGACGGGACACCTCATATGCCACAGAGTCACCCTGAGCGTAGCGACTTGTGCCCCGAAGGGGTAAGGGTCTCTCGCAGGTTATCAGTTTCCCTGCGGGGATGTTTCGCTTCGTTCAACATGACTGATTGAAAATCGTATCTCAGACCAATTACATCATCTTTCTTCGGATAAACGCTGGAATCCCAAAGTCATCATCTTCACTCTTTTGCGGTGGCTGCTGGATTGGCGCTGGCGCTTGCTGTTGCGGAGGCTGATTGGAAACGGGCTGCTGGCGGAATCGCGGTTCGGACGGGATAACATCATTCATCATTGATGCACGCGGCATTGGTTCTTGATACATCTCGCGCTCTTGCGGCACCAAGCGCTCCATCTGCGGCTGAGCAGGCGGCGCCGAAGGGACCTTTCGCGACTCGAACGGTGTTTCGTACGGCGATGCAACACGCGATGTTCCGCGGAAGTCGTCCCGACGCGCAGCTGGCGTTGGTTGCCACGTGGAGCGCGGCGCAATTTCCACATCTCCAGCCAAGCTTGGTGCGCGGCGCATCTCACGATTATCAAATCCGGTTGCAACAACAGTGATACGCACTTCGTCACCCATCGTTTCATCGATGTTCGCACCAAAAATCACACGAGCATCGTCGTCGGCAGATCCAGTAATAACCTTCGCGGCTTCCGCAACCTCGTACATGGCGAGGTCTGGACCACCAGTAACCGTAAACAAAATGCCCTTTGCGCCGTCGATCGAAATCTCGAGCAACGGGCTTGCGATCGCCTGCTTCGCCGCATCCACCGCACGATTTTCGCCCGACGCCTTTCCGATACCCATGAGCGCACTTCCGGCATTCGCCATAATCGCCTTCACGTCGGCGAAGTCCACGTTAATCAACCCTGGAAGCGTAATAATCTCGGCGATTCCTTGCACACCCTGGCGCAACACATCATCAACAATCTTGAACGCGTCGAGCAGCGACGTCTTCTTATCGATAATCTGCAACACGCGATCGTTCGGAATGGCGATAATGGTGTCCACGTGCTGAAGCAATTCCTGGTATGCGTCTTCTGCAATCCGCTTCCGCTGTGCGCCTTCAAAGCTAAACGGCTTCGTGACGACGGCAATGGTGAGCGCACCAACTTCGCGAGCGATCTTCGCGATTTCGGGAATCGCACCGCTTCCTGTGCCGCCACCCAAACCACACGTCAAAAAAATCATGTCCGCACCAGCAATGACATTGCGCAAATCGTTCGCATTCTCTTCTGCAGATCGCCGACCCATCTCTGGGTTCATTCCCGCACCAAGCCCTCGCGTCACCGTCTTTCCGATAGGAATCTTCGTTACCGCCAAGTTTGCGTGCAGTGCCTGAGCATCGGTGTTCACCGCAATAAAATCCACACCTCGCAGGTTTGCCAAGATCATCCGGGTAATTGCCGCGCCGCCTCCGCCACCGACACCAATGACCTTAATTTTCGCGCAAGTTTCGATGTCCGGTTTGATTTCCGCCATAGTGAACAACCAAATGGTTCAAGGATAGGGAGCCCTGAACACTGAATGTGATCACCGTATAGTATAGCGTGTTCAAGGGTCAACGAATACTGGGGATGAAATGGGGACAGGATAGGGCTAAACTAAGTTTGAGACTAACTAAGTTAGTAGCAAACTTAGTTAGTGGCAGACTTTCAAAAGCATCCGCCCCGCAAACTCTTTCGAGCCGCGGGGCGGGCGTTGGCCGGTCGCTGCGTACGACCGGCCTGGCGTGGGTTGTGGAACCTACCGAACGGAGACCGAGATCAGGCGGTGGTAGCGAGCCAGATGGCGAAGTCCAGGAACGCCTGGTTGTCGCCGCACTGCGAGCGGTAGATCGCAGCCTGCCCCGCGAAGACCGGGGCGACGACCTGACGGGCGCCCTGGACGTCCATAATGCGGCGCCAGCCGCCCTGTTCGCCAGCGATGCGAAATGCCTCCTCCACGAAGCGGTGAATCTTCACGGCCGCGACGTCGTCCACGCTGCCGGCGGCGAAGACCACCGCCTTCTCCACGAGCCATATCATGATCTCCGTTGCGTGGCGACGCTCGGCGATGGACTGAGCCTCGCCGTCCTTGCGCTCGGCGAACATCGCCTCGATTTCGGGGATGAGGCTATCCTCCCCCACGATTCGGAGGTAGACACGCCAGGGCCGGATCTGCTGCTCGGCCCAGGCGCGGTAGTCCGCCTCCTCCTTGCGCTTCGTGCCGGCAGCGATCTGGTCCGCGAGCTCGGCGGCGGCACGCTCACGGGCAGCGCTGCGATCGGCACGGTTCGGAGCACCCTTACGCCACCAGCCGAAGACGGAGAAGGCGAGGGAGCCGCCGCCGATGAACGCGACAGCAGCGATGAGGAGGCTCACGATGCGCGGGCCCGCCTCGGGCGTCCACAGCTTGAGCACGTGGGTGTCCACGAGACGCGCGTAGTCCGGGTCGGACACGGCCGCGAGGCTGCCGATGAGCACGAGGCTCGGGATGAAGAACGCGGGGTGGATGACGATGCGGTAGAGAAACCGGAGCAGGAACATGGCGGAAGCCTTCTTGTTGGGGGAACGAGGGAGGTTGAATGCCGGATTCGGCTTGGATATTCAATCAAAAAAATGAGAATTTGGCAAGCAAAAGCCAAGAAATAGCACTTGAAAAGGTTTTAGGGTGTAGGTTTTAGTCCAATCCATCTGCCACGAATCACTAACACCTATAACCTAAAATCTCCAAACTCACGGAACCAACGACTTCATCCATTTTCGGAGCTGGTCGGCAACCTTGTCTACGGATTTAAATTTCAGAAGCGATCCCAAAGAGAACTTCCCCTTCCCAACCCCGCGAATCGCGTTTCCCCACACCGCCAAGCCAATCGCGGTCGCGAATGCTGGGTCGTGAACTTCGTCGATAACGCTCGAAACGCTCGTTGGAATTCCAAGAGAGCATGGCAAGCGGAGAATACGCTTCGCAACCTCCACAACCCCCTCGAGCTTCACCGATCCTCCGGTGAGGACTGCGCCAACCGGAAGCATGCCGGAGCGGTCGATCTTCCGCAGTTCGTTGTCGGCGGCCTCGAAAATCTCTTCCAAACGAGCCTCGATGATTTCGGCAATAAAGCGCTGCTTCACCATTTCCTCGCCCTCGATACCGAAGTCGGCGAGCGCAAATTGTGCCTTGCGATCGACACGGTCTGGCAATGCCTGGCCGTATTGCATCTTTACTTGCTCCGCGACATCGATGGATGTGCGCAAACCAATCGCGATGTCGTTCGTAATATGATCCCCGCCAAACGGAAGCACCGCCGTGTGAAGTAAATCCCCTTCCTCGAACACCGCCAATGTGGTGGACGACGCACCGACGTTCAGCACGCACACACCAAGTTCTTTCTGCCGCTGTGTGAGCACAGCCTCCGCAGTTGCCAGTGGCGTATACACCAAATCGTCAATATCAAGACCGGTGCGATACACGCTCTTGGTGAGATTTTTAATATGCGATGCAAGGGCCTCGATGATGAGCGCATCCACCTCCAAACGAATACCGTTCATGCCCACCGGATCTTTCACTCCGCGCTGACCGTCCACCGTAAAACTCTTTGGAATAACATGAAGAATGTCGTAATTCGTTGGCGTTGCCACCGATCGCGCAGCCTCCATGGCGCGCTCCACATCTTCCTCCCGCATCTCGGCATCGGTTCGCGACACGCCAATCACTCCTCTGCTCTCCTGCACCAAAATGCTCTGGCCAGCAATGCCAACCCAGGCACTATTAATCGCCACACCGGTCATGCGCTCTGCTTTTTCGAGTGCTTTCGAGATTGACGAGACAGCATCTTCGAGGCTCGAGATTGCGCCCCGATGCACGCCAAACGACGGCGACGATACCGCGCCAATCACATGAAGGCGGGGTTTCCCGTCTTCGCCAGGCATCATCTGAAGAACCGCCACCCGAATGGTAGACGATCCAATATCAAGACCAGTGAGGATTTCATCCGCCATAACTCGAACAGAATTATAACATAGGAGAATCGAGCCTCGGGTCATCTACGCACCTCCCTCAGTCATCCCCGCCTGCGCGGGGATGACTGAGGGAAAAAGGGGATGACTGAAAAATGACAAAAAGAAATTTTACCAAAGTTTCCAGAGCGCCGAGAGGGTTGGTTCGAGATGTGGCCAGAAAATGAGGTAGCCGACGAATACTGACGCGATAGCGGTCAGGAGCACGGCGCCCGCCATCATGTCTTTAATTTCCTTCACCATCGGGCTCACCCGAGGCTCCACCGCATCGGCCAAGCGCTCAAAAATACTGTTGATAATTTCCAGCACCAACACAGCCCCTACCATCAACGTCAACGTTACCCGTTCCCAAATCTGTAACGTCGGCATCACAATCATCAACCCGAAAACAATCGCCGCTGCGAGCATTTGCAGACGAAAACTCTGTTCTTCCTCCGCGGTGCGGACAATACCACGAACCGCGTGCGTAAAACTCTTCCAAAATCCTTTGAGAGAAATCATAAGACGGTTCCAACGAGTGAATCTTGTAACGGAAACATAATTGCCGCGTCCTCCGCCTTCTCGTGATCATGACCAAGAACGTGCAGAATGCCGTGAACAATCAGGTCAACGAGTTCAAGTTCGATGTCTCCTTCTTCCGCCTGGCGCATCGCTTGATCGAACGAAATCACCACGTCGCCGAGCGTGCCGGTCTGGTCCGCGAAATCGGAGGCGAACGACAGCACGTCGGTCACTGCGTCTTTCTGTCGATACACGCGATTCAATCTTCGGATCTCTCTGTCGTCCACATACGAAACACCAATCGTGCCCTGAACCGTTGGCAAATGCTCGCCAAAAACCTCAATAATCCGATGGTACGTGCCTTCGGGCAATCGCGACGCTTCTGGCACAATGTCGTCTACAACATCAAGGGTAATCATGGGGTAATGTGAAAGCTGTTCACCATCATGGCGAATGTTTGGATGTATGAAATTTCCGTGGAAGCATTCAGACTATACGTCATGGTGTACACCGCCGTTCCAAGATCGAGGTATGCAACAAGATCGTCTTTACTCCGCAATGTGTAATAGCCTTCTTTGGTATACGACGCCTTCAGGGTGGTAATGTCTGCACCTTTCACATTCTTGAGCACCCAGTCTTCCACGGTCAGATCTTTTTCCTTTGCACTCCATGTTACTGTCACGGAAGCCAAATTCGGCGTTTTAAACGTAACGACACTTTTTGCTGCATCAATAGACGACTGCCAGCTGGTTGGGTAATACACGGTAAATGGCAGTGTGGTATCCGAAAACACCTTTACCGCGCCAGTATCGAGCAACGTGCTTGGTGCAAGACCATTCGGGTCATACCGATGAAACACCTCATTGCCATCCAAGAACGTGTCGCCGTCGGAATCCGGATTGCGATAATCGGTTCCATACATCCGTTCCTCAATATCGGTGAGCCCATCGCTATCGCTATCCTTCGACTGCGTTGGAGCTGTTGGCGTGGTGGTGGTTGGTTTTGTCGTGGTGGTCGTTGTTGGCGTTGTTGTTGCGGGGAGTGTCGTGGTGGGTTTTGTGGTGACCACTGTTTGTGCTGGCGTTTTAGTGAGCGTCACATACGCAACAGCTCCAGCACCAAGAAGGACAACAAGGACGAGCACAACCCAGAGCGCAATAGGGACACGACGCTTTGGCGGAAGCGGAGTGAGCGGTGGTTTTGGGGCCACTGGCGCAACAATAACCGGAGAAGGAGCAACAGGAGGAGCGGCCTCAACACGCAATTTCGCTTCCTTCCCTAAAAAATCCTTCGGCATGACGTGAATCACCACGCCCAAATCTTCCGGCTTTGTTTCTGGAGCCTCCGGAACAACTTGCGCGGTTTTTTTTCCTCCGAAAAGACTCATAGACTTTTAGCTCCCCTGAGGAACGGTAAACAATTTTCCAGGACCATTCGGATTATATCCGCCGGAAACCTCTTGTCCGTCTAAATATCCGTCGCCATCCGTATCTGTCTTTCGCGGATCGGTTCCGTACACTTCAACTTCCTCCCGATCCCCAAGCCCATCGCCATCGGTATCTGCCTTCGTCACAGATGTGCCAACCTCGAGTTCACGCGCATTTGTTAAACCATCGCCGTCGCTATCAAGAAGCGACGCAGGATTGGTCGTTTGAACTGGCGCCTGTGTTGTTGGTTCTTCTGGAGCGGTTGTTGCGGCTGGGGCTGTTGTGTTTGACGGTGTTTTTGTTGTGGTCGACGAATCCGTTGCAACACCAGTGTCTGGAACCGCGTCAACAACACTCCCGTCCGCCGCTGGCTGAACCATGATGCGATATGCGAAAAAACCAGACACACCAAAGATGACCAAAATACCTACAACAATAAGAACCATCTTCATACCTCCCCCGCCGCCTCGAGATTCTGGCATCGGCTCCATAGTCGGTGCCGCGCCATACGATGGCGGCAACCGCGTTGGTGGCGGTGCGATTGGTGGCGGAGCCTGAATCGGCTGTGGTTCTGCTGGCGACGCCATCGGAGCGGGCGCTGGAGCAGCAGCCGGAGCCTTATCTGTTCCCTCGAATATGTCTTTTGGTTCTTCGTCAAACATACGTGGCTGATTTATTTTGCCCATTTTCACCTCACTCGTCGAAAACTTCCTCACCGTACCAATGAAGTACGCCTCGGAAGATTTTCTCCTCCTTCGGCGAAACTGGTCTAAAATAGATCAGCCACGTTTTCATATCATTTCAATGGATCGTGACCTGAGGCGACCTCCTGGCTATCAGTATACCCGTCTCCGTCGGTATCTGCATTCGTGTCCGATGTGCCGAGCTTGTATTCCTCAAGAAGCGACAAACCATCGCTGTCTTGATCGATGGACAAGAACACATCCTCACAGGTTGCGGCTTGATCACCGCTAAACTGCGCACAACCCGCTGGATTTCCGCTTGCGACCACGGCATCGAGCTTTCCTTGGAATCCGCAGATTGAATCATTGATTCCGTACTTCGAGCATTCTCCTGCAGCGATCACAACGGAAACCAACTGCGCCTGACAAGTGGCTTTGGTTGCATCGTCGGTAATCGACGAACACATACTATAATCCTTTGCCTTTGTTGCTGCAGCAAATATTGCTTCATCCTCGCACGTCGACTGATCTAATCCTGAAAGCTCCGAGCATACGTCTTTATCGCCCGAATCCATCGCAATCAACGTCACACAGTTCGTGAGCTTTTTATCGGCCAACCCGGAGCACACCGACGACTGCCCTGTGGTACGTGCCGCATCGGACCTCGCACGATCCTCGCATGCTTTTGGATCCTTGTCTGTCGCACACGACGCAGCAGCATTTTCAATAATGTTCTTTGCCTGATCCACTTTTGCGACATCAACGTGCGTCAGCGAATACGTTTGATATCCATAATACCCTACAACCCCAACGCCAATGACAATCCCAACCACCGCCAACATGCGCATGTGGTTCTTTCGTACTTTCCACCACGGCAAAGCCACAGGAGCCTGCTCGTCGAGCGAAAAGTAATTTTGGTTGTTGGGATCGATTGGCATAGTGCGATGTTACATCGGGTTTCTCATTTGCGCCGAGTTTGGGTGCGTGACGAGCAAATCTCTTGAGACGTACTTCTCGGTACGTTGAACGAGTTTGCGATGACACAAGCCCAAAATCGGCCAAATGAGGAAGCCGATCATGGGGCGCAGTAATCGATTCTGACATTACTCACGTTAATGGTGCCATCACCGCGGAACGTAATCTGCACCGGAACCTCTGTCTCGTTCGTGCCGTCACACTCGAATCCGCTTGGCCACGGAAGTGTGATGTTGTGTGAATCGTCCACCTGACCTCGGTCCACCGATACCACACCGTCGGACGATGAAAGCAACACGGCCTGACCTTTGGTGATGGAGTCAATAATCGACGTGTATGCACCGGAAAGCTCAGATGACGTTGCACCGCTGTAAGAGTAATCAAGAAGGTTATTGTCGTTATAGTCCTCGCTCGAATCTGGATCCGATGTGGATTCATCGATGTCACACGATGACAGCGACGACTCGGTTTTTGCACAAATCGTATTTGACGACCAGCGATCCATGCTCGTTTCCAGCGTATCCGTTGACGTCAATGCAAGAGAGTACAACTCTGTTCCGCTCTGAAGAACCGTCAACACATCAGCATCTGGTTCGTGTCCGGCGGTTGGTTCACCGTCGCTTAACAACACGATAATTCTGTCGGTATTCGCGGCGTATGCATCGGTATTCGCGGCGAACAGAGCCATAGCATCCTGCAATCCTTCGTCCGCATACGTTCCGCCTCCAGCGCTATACCCAGCAATTCCTGCCGAACCCGTAAGAGTCGATTCATCGGACTCATCCAAGAAGACGGGGTTATTAGAACCATCTCTCGTGTCAATCGACGAGGAACTCGAGAAGCTCACAAGTCCGATATGCACCTTGCTCCCCAGCTCATCGAACAATGTGCCGATTGCGGTCGTTAAACTTGCCTTTGCGACAACAAGACGCTCGTCGACCGTCGTGTCCGTGTCCGAGTCTGCGCCAAAGGCGTATCCCATCGATCCAGAGGTGTCCGTCACAAACACCACATACACTTCTGGTGGATTCGCATTACCAAAATCCACATCAGCAACAAGGTTGCCTGCAACCGTACACGCTGGAACCGTAATCGTTGCGGCATTTGGAAGACTTGCGGTACTTGATGAGTCGTACGAGTAAAGATCGACATCGCTTGTATCAGCAGCTCCGGCCTGATTACTTGTGAGAAGAAGATCGATATTCGATGTTGAGGTTGGGCAGGTCGATGCACACGACGCGTCACACACCGGAGGGACCCATGTACCCCCGCCATCACAGATCGCACCAGCAATATGAATCTCGCCGTTGTCGGTACCGCCATTGCACATGCCAATCTCGTAACAGTATGTGAGCGAATATTGTTCAACACCAGAATCATCGATGTACGTGTGATACTCCGGATTTCCAGAAGCGTCGGTATGCGTTTCGTGCCATTCCTTTCCACTATCAGCAGGATCACAGGTTCCTGCGAATGTATAGAGGTCTTCACTGGTGCTCCACCAATAGTACGGAACATCGGCACCGTCGCACACTTCGTCCCCATTCAACACGCCGTCGCCGCAGAATTCACCGGAAGACGTGGTGTAATAACAGCTCGTCGAACACGCCGTACACGTCGATTCGTAGGCGGAATCACATCCAGCGCCGTTCTCTGTGCCCTGGTCGCACTCCTCAACACCATCATAGATGTATCCGTCGCCGCAGACGTTCAACGTACAGGCTGTCGTACAATCATCAGTTGCAACGTCGTTGCCGTCGTCGCATTCTTCGTCACCGTCAACGACGCCGTTGCCACAATACTGGCCATTATAGTTGCAATAATTCCACGAATCCCATCCACACGTGGAGGACGAGTCTCCGTCGTCGCACGAACGGGTTCGATAGGTTTGATATGTCTGTCCAGCGGAATCACATGTTCCCCCGTTATCGACACAATACGCATGGAGTGCAAGTTCCGCTATGAGAAGCGCCCCGCTACTAAACTCAGAGGACACCGACGTCGGCCATGCAGTGATATCGCACGGATATCCATCGTATGTTCCACCATCACAGACATGCGCTTCTGGACACGCTGCACCAACCCAGGCGCCACACGTTCCGGTTCCGCAATCAGCGCTTGTTGTGCATTCCGTGACACCGTCGCTGCACAGCGATCCGGCCCACGCATCGTCCGTCCCATCACACGATTCGACAGAGTCCACCACGGTGTCGCCGCAATAACTTGCCGCGCCGGAGCAGTCCCATGCACATGTGGTGTTTGGGTTTGCGCCGTATGTTCCGTTGCGGCCAATACACGAACCAACGCTTCCACCGTATGGTTTTGAATCCGCAAGCGCCGTCGTTGCATTGGAATCCCCACAGTCACAGGCCTCGCCACCAGAAATCACACCGTCTCCGCAAAACGTTGCTGTGGTGTAGTCACAAAGGTCGCCGCAGTATCCATATTCTCCATTCATTGCGCCATCGTCGCAAGTTTCCGTGCCGTTCACCACACCATCGCCACAAGAATCTGCGCTGCATGTTGCGTCGGCAGCAACGGCGTCGTAGCCCGTACAGGTACTGTTGCAATCAGCATTTGCGGTGCCGTCCGTATCGTCGGATGTGCCAGAAACACCATCGGCACCAACATCATACACACAGGCGGCAGCCTGAACATCGCCAATTTCACATGTTTCCGTAACGCCGCTTGCGTTCACACCAATAATGCCGTCACCACAAGCACTGGATGTGCCGTATACATCGCCGTCGCAGTAGGACGACGTGTAGAATGTCACTTCGTCTGTGGTGTCGTCATCAAGGCTGTTCACCCAACTCGATGCCGTGTATTCCAATTCTGTTGCAAGTTCGTAGTCACGAGAACCCACCGCACGATAGTGGTACACATACGAACCGTCTGGGCAGGAATAGGAACCGCTCGTTTGGTTCACGCAGGTTGCAGAATCATATCCGGAACATGCCGCATACGTATTCAACGGATCGGTTGGCAACGAAGTTTCATCCAGCGCGCCGCCAAGCGATTCAGACCACGACGTCCATGCGCTCGATGCAAGTGCACGAACCGCTGTGCCAGACGACAACGTTGGCACCCCGTATGCAGACACCGCAATGGAAACGTCCTTCAAATCGGCAAGACGTTCCGTGTCACGGGTAATCTTGGCCTTGTCGTCAAGACACGTTTCTCCGGAAGGACAGTCTGCGTCCGCCGTACACGATGTTGATGCTGTCGCGCTACACACCGCGGTATCGGTAACGTTCGTGAGGAAGTGAATGTTCTCGAGCATCTGGTTGTACACCTCCTGCGTTACCGCCGACGCGCCTTCGTTGTACGAAATCACGAGAATGTTGGAATACAAACCGGACGTCGTGGAGTTTGCAATTGCGATATACGTTGAACGATCATCGGTTACTGCCTGGAATCCATCCACTATTGTTTCGCTCGGGCTACCGGTGAAACCCTGATCCTCATACCACGCCATTGGACTGAGATACTCTGCGTTGCTCAACAGACGAACACCAATAACATCACCAGCATCGTCCGTAGAAGCGGTGGACGACGTTGAATCGATCTCAAAAAGATATTCCTTCAGCACTTTGCTGGTTGGCGATGTTGGAGCGAGAACAACATTCACGTCCGGAAGATCGTCAGAGAAATCGTGCAGGGAGCACGTCTCGGTGTCGGGACAGTCACTGTCCGCATTGCACGAAGTGGTCGTTGTCACGCTACACGACCCAGAATCAGAACCGTAGTCCTTGCAATACGCCACCGAGAAGTTCATGTAACCGCCCGGAAGCTCGGAAACGCCCGAATCCCCAGAAGCGTCGTCGGTCCATGGGTACGACGACAATGCTGGCCATGGATTCTCACAAAGCAATGCCGTAACATCCGCAGAGCCATCAACAGTAGACGTCACCGTTTCACACGTCTCCGTAGCCGGACAGTCGCTATCGATGGAACAGCTCTGTGTCGTTGTCACGCTACATGCCTGCGCAGTTGTCGTGGAATCGGTGACTGTCGCCGTTGCAACGACCGTTGAATTACCATTATCGCCAACCGTGACGACCGCTGCGGTGTCGAGCGCCGATGAACCACCTTGTGTTGCGGTGAACAGCGTCGTGTCAGCACTCTCCCATCCAGACCACACCCAACTGTACACGCCGTCGATACTCGTAATTTCTTGTCGAGTGCTGTTATCGTACGAGATTGGCGTCGCGGTAAAAGTGTGAGACTCTCCCGTTGTCGTAAAGGTGTTTGGACTTGTTTCGTCGGTATCGGTTACGTCCACCGCGTCGAGCGTACAGATATCGGTTCCTGTCGTGAACGTGACCGACTGCGTTCCCGCCATTCCTGCACCAAGCTTCGACGTGATTCCATCGGTGGTTTCGTCTGTGGTATCGTCATCGCCAACAAATACCAACGTGTAGCTCGAGCTCGCCTCGAGCGCCTGGCTGTAGTTGAGCGATACTTTAAACGTTCCATCCCCCATGTCGGTCTGTGTGTACGAATCAATTGGCAAAACACAGTCGCCAGAACCTGCTGCACCCGCAGCTGCAGCAGCCTCAACATCCTCACCAAGGAAGAACGTGCGAATCGTTTGTATGATTCGCGCAAAGAAGCTCGTCTTTGTCATTGCGAGTTCCGTGTATCCATCTGGACATGCATGTGCTCCGTTCAAATTCAATTTCACGTACATGTACGGCGTGGTGGTGGTCACTCCGTCTGTCGTCTCCTCATACGTAAACGATCCCTTGTCCATTTCCTCAGAAAATACTCCGTTGATTGCGGCGTTGCGGCACACCGACGTCCCAGACGGCGCAGAAGATTCAAGCGTTGGGCGTGGCACGCAGCAATGTGCTACACCAACACCGGTTGTTGTTGGGTCGGCACAGTCTTGGTCATTTGATGCTGAGCAGGTCAGCGCAAAGTCGGCAGTATCCGAAAGATCCGGCGCCTCTGCAATGGAGACGGTGACGACACCAATCGCTTCGTTCGTTGTTGGACTCACTTCAAGAACCGCGTCCGACGTCATGTACGCGACCTGCGTTGGATCTTCTCGGCCATCACCGGTTACACTTGCGGATTCGCATGCACTGTATTCACCAGTTCCTGCAACGCCATCGCCACACACCGAAGGCGTCGCAAACTCCACGGACGATCCTTCAAAGGTACAGCTGCTCGTACAGCCTTCCGTTCCGGCCGCAGGGTCGCAATCTTCTCCTGCGCTTGTTGTTGCATCCTGCTCAACCGTTGCATTTCCACAGCAGTTTGTTGTAACAGTCGTTGTACATTTCGTCAGGCCTTCACGAATACAGATGGAAGAACATCCATCGTTGTTGTCAGTATTTCCGTCGTCGCACGTTTCATATGGCGCAGTAATTTCGCCGTCTCCACACAAGGCGCCACCCAACGACGCAAGACTCTGTGAGCCTTCTGGCAAACACAATCGCGAGCATCCGTCGCCGCTTGCATTATTGCCATCGTCGCACAGTTCACCGGCATGCGTTGTAGCGTCGTACACAATGTCGTTGTTGCCGCACGTTGCGCCAACGGACGCCGAACCTTCTGCTAAACAGGTCGCAGAGCATCCGTCCCCGTCTACAACATTTCCATCGTCACAACTTTCTGCGATATCACTCGAATACGTAACATCGATGACTGAATTTCCACAACAATTCGTTTCGACTGTTCCACACGTCGATGCGGCGTATGCACAATCACTATCTGTTGTGCACGCTGTTCCGCTCACCGTACAAAGGGAGGTGGTGGCGTCGCACGTCTCCTGACACTCGCTGTCCGCGGTACACGTTGCCCCAGTTGAACTGCAGGTAAATGTGCACGCCGAAGACCCTTCCAACAAACAACTTGATGAACAGCCATCATGATCCGTGGTGTTGCCGTCGTCGCATTCCTCACCGCTTCCGTCCGTTTCACGGTCAAGTGTTCCATCGCCACACACTGCTTGATACGGTGAGCTCCCTGCTGGAGTACACGACGACGAACACCCAGCAACAATGGACGACGATCCTCCGTCGAGCAATGCATCGTTTACCGTTTTCCATGCTGCCGTATATCCATCCGTTGCAGTATTTTGATCGGAATCTGGAATCGGGTTGGTCCATCCCCATGTATAGTCGGCTCCCGTCAGCTGTTGACCAGAGGTAGAGCACGAATCCGCGGCGCCGTATGCCTCAACGGTAAAAGCAGAGGTGTCCCCAACCGCCGCAACAACAATGCTCGATGGCAGCAAGGAAATACGTTCCACTGCACACGCCGTACCGTCCTCACGAACACGGAATGTCCAAGAATAATCGGATCCGTAATTTGTTCGAATCAACGCCACACCGCTCGTGCTCGTCACATCTCCGGAAACAATAACGCGATAGTATTCTCCGGCCGTTAATGCTTCCGTTGGGAATTCAAATCCCGTACAACGCGTGGTATCGGTAGGATCGAACGTACACGGAGGGTTTGAGTCAACAAATGTGAGGTTCGTGCAGAGCTCGTTCGAGCAATGATCAAGAACGATGTTCCCACCATCTTCAATATCCGTTTGAGTCATCGCCGTGTTGAACGATGCTGAAATTGCGGCATTTGTACAGGCTTCGGTACAGTCTGGGGCGTAACTCGAGATGTATGGATCGGTGAAGTTCACCGTTAATGTGGAGTCGTCAGAAACGCTTCCCGCTTCGCTCGCGTTCAACGCCGTTGCAGTCACCGCGGTAACGCCCTCAGCGAAGGCTTCAAGCGTTGCGCATGCTGAAGGATCTCCAACACATGTGGAGTCTGCTGTCGTATTGAAATCAACATACGAGTGGCTATCAAGCGACCAGCCCCACGTGTAGTCGCTACTATCCACAACGACGCATCCCGTACCAGCATTTGCGGAAAAACCTGTCGTAGCATTTTTTTCCGCAAGCGTGTCTTCTGTTGGGGTAACCGTAACACGATCAACAACACACTGCTCTGACGACGTGGATGTCGTAAACTCCCATGTTACATCGCTCGCCATCGCAATGCTGTCGGTAGACATTGCTGCGGTTGAGATAGTGACTTGATACGTGGTATCCGTATCAAAATCGGAATCAGGAATCCACGTCACGCGAGAAACGGTGGATCCTGCAACGGTTGCAGTTCCAGAAACCGCTTCTGTCGTGGCACACGGATCGTCGCTTGGACTGCTCACCGACGCGGTACATTTCACCACCGATAGCGCATCTGAAACAGTCGCCTCGTTCATGAGTTCCGTAAATTCCGCATACACCACTGCATTCACACAAATCTCACTTTGTTCGGAATAGCTATTGTTTGGAACCGCGGACACCGTGTCGTCTGAACATTCGGTCACCACACCAGGAACCGCCATGATTTCTCCCGTTGAGAAATCCCAAGCGTATGCTCCAGCAACCTCGACCGCAGTCGTCGATTCCACCGCGCCAACGGTCAGGTTCACGGAGTTACTCTCCACGCCGGCCACCGTTACGGTAACCGGACCAGTCACCGCACCAGTAGGAACCTCAATCTGGATCTCGCTATTGTTCCATGATCCTGCAGTAATACTCGTCACATCGCTGTAGAACGTTACGGTGTCTGTATCAAGTCCAAAATGGTCACCGGCAATCGTGATACTTCCACCAACGTCTGCACTTGAGGTGATGCTACAAATTCCTGGTGTAGGGTCGGCATCGGTTACCGTAAAATCCACCCCGGACGACGCTGTTCCCCCTCGTGGAGTAATGCTCACCGTGTACGCGCCAGCAGAAAGCGCCGTCCCGTTGTCCAACGTATCTGGAACAATAATAATCACCTCGTCGTCGTCCCAATAATCCGAGCTACATGCAGATGGGAAATCCACGCTTCCCGTTGCCGTATCGCCCGTAGAGCTCGTGAATGTCACCGTTCCAACGGACGTTCCAAAATTTGAGCCTGTCAATGTGACGTACTGTCCAATACCACCTTCAGAAGGACTAATGTCCACAATCGTCGCTGTTTCAGACGTTGCCTCAGTAACTTCAAATGCGATGGTATTCGACGCCTCGCCACCAACGGTAACTCCAACATCGTAGCTTCCGGCAGTCGCCTCTGGCACCGTAACCTTCACCGAGCTATCAGACCACGATGTGTATGATCCGGCTTCGGTCGAGGTAAACGTCACCGTGGACGTGTCTTGCGTGTCGCCAAAATTTGCACCAGAAAGTGTCAGTGCGGATGTTGACGTTCCTGTAGACTTCGATAGCGAGCACAAACCAGGATGAACAGTGTCGTTCACGTCGAAATTGGGAATAAGCTCACCAGAATCGTCGTCCGTAGTATCCGAAACATCGTCGGCGTTCGTGAGCGTAATCGGCCCATCGCCTGCACCATCTGGAACCGCAACAACCACCTGTGTATCGCTCCATCCATCAGCACAGCTCGTAAGAATCTCTGCTTCAACGGTTCCCGTTCCTGCAGTATCGGTGAAGAGAATCGTTCCGGTGTTTGCACCAAAATCGGTTCCGGTAATGGTGACATACGTTCCCACCGCGCCGTCTTGCGGCGAAACGTCGGTAATCACGGGATTCGAAACACAAACCCCGTCGGTACAGGATCCGCTCGAGCAATCACTATCCTCCGTACAGCTCGAACCATCACAAGCACCGCAATACGTTGTGGCAGTTGAATCGCCGCCACAATCAATACCCGTTTCGCCGAGATCGGTGTCTTCAACGCCGTTGTAGCACCATTCCGGCCTCGCGCGGACAGAAACCGTGTCGGAATCCTCGTTGCCAGCAAAATCGGTGACCGTCGCCTTGAATGTGTATCGGGTTCCGCTCACGAAACTCGACGTGTCGATGGTGGTGGAAATCGTTGTGTCTGTGGTGCCATCGGCCGAAATGCTGTCTTGCCATTCGTCGTCCACCAAGAAATCTGCAGCCGAAACTCCAGCGTCGTCTGTGGCACCCACCTGAAAATCGGTCGTTGAATCTGCGGGAACGGTGGACTCAGGAACCGTAATCGACGCCACCGGGTCCTCAGTATCAACGAGCGAGCCCGATGTAAATGTCGATGTACATGGTGTGGTGGTGTCGCACGTGATTGCCGTTCCGCCAGAGCTCAGTAATCCTGTTCCGATCGTCACCGTGAACGTCGCATTCTCATCAAAACAGAATCGATCCGAGTTTGGCTCCGGACACGCTGCCGCTGGAGTAAACGTGACGTGATTCCCGCTGGTGGTAAATGTTCCCGACACCGCAGTGCCAGACGCATCAGCAATCGTGATATTTGCATCGACCGCGGTACTATCAACCGTTTTACTAAACGTGATACGTGGGACGATATTGCGAATCGTTACCGATCCATCGGGCGAATATCCTGTTGCGGTAAACGACGACGAACTTCCACCGCCTAAACCGTAACCGCTACCGCTACTTCCACTACTACCGCTCCCGCTTCCAGAGCCCGTGGCATTGGTGAGCGAAGAAATGATAAATGTCGCGATGCTCCAGGACATCAGGATAATGATCAGTCCAATCACGGCATTGATGAGGATCTTTTTCGCCTTATCCACCTGATCCGGTCGGCCAGCGGCAGTCATCCATACAAAACCACCGTACACAATGAAACACACCAACACGATGCCGATGACACCAAGTCCTGTACGAATAATGTTTCCGACGATGATCTTCGGATCCGTCGTGCTCAAACCAGTTTCGTCACCAACAGACGTCAGTGTATCGGTGGTAACGTCTGCGGCCAAAGCAGTCGATGCATGAACGCCGAAAGCCCCAATGCCCAAAAGAAGGCTGAGGCTTATTGCGGTGCAAAGTTGGGCAATGCGACGTTTCACAAAGGTCGGTTAGAAAAGCGAACAGGCAGTATCTTGCGCAACACCATTACAACAAAACGGCGCCGTTGTTGTTGTTCCGCATGAACCGCCTGATGCGTCGGGGCCCTCTCCAGGGACAAAGCAATTTTGATACTCATTTCGCACGCCTTCGTTTGCTGTCACGCTGTACATGTAGGACAACGGAACCGTTGCATCCGAAGCTAAAAACGTTCCATGGGAAATGGTAACCAGGGTTTTTGCCGGCACCTGAGAATCCACAAGCACTTCATCGCCCTCAGATGTTAACGATGTTGCGCCGAACGAATACCACATTTCATGACTATCCCCGCTCGTCATTTCCTTATTCGTCATGACAATGTTGGACGAATTTGCGGTGGATGAATCCAGCAACGAGTCAAAGGTGATTTGTACCGACTGATCAAGATCGACATTCTCTTCCTCAATGTTTGGTGTGATGCTCTCGATTGCCGGCGCGTCAAGATTGATGTCGTTGGTGGTGGTAAAGCCCCACGTGTAGTCGTCGTCCGTTCCAACGGATCCATCGCTATTGCCGTCGAGCGAATTTCCGGAAGTGTCCACAATGCCATCGTATGGGAAAATAGACGCCGTCGGATCTGTTGTGCTGGTTGGCGTCGCTGAATACACCGTGGCAGTAATCGATTCCCCGCCAGGCAAACAGTATATTGTCTCACCGCACGAATTCGTGCCGCACGCGTCGGTTGATGTGAACGTCACGGTTTTGTACGAATTGCTGATGACATATTCTCCGGCAACAGGAGCCGTAGACGACGTGCCGACAATTTGGATATTTGAGAATCCGCTGTCGCTCTCACGCGTTCCCGTGGCTGACGTTGGATCCACCGCTTCGCTAAAAATCGCTTGAACAACAATGTTTCGGTCCTTTGTGGTGCCGTCGGTTGGAATGACGTATTGCACCGTCGGTGGCGTGATATCAACGGTTGTCCCGGTGGTGAAGTACCAAAGATACCCACCCGAATCGATTGGAGTATCACCATCAGTATTCTTGATGGAATCACTCAAATATACGGCGTATGTAACGTCTTCTGTCGCCGAACCAAGATACTCGGTTGGATCGAACACAAAGGTCTTGAGGTCATCTGTAAACGTCACCGCAACATCGGTGAGCGCCGCCGAGTCACCATCCGCACGAACATAAATCTTTACGTTCTCGCTATTGATTGCCGTGGCCGTTGTGTCGTCGGAAACGTCGCTCGGCGTACTATTCGTATCGTATCCAGTAATAAACGATGAAATATCCATTGCGTCACGGAAGGTCACAAATATTCGCGTGTTGCGAGAAATGTCTGTTGCGCCACGAGCGGGATAATGATCACGGATCACTCCAGAGCCCAGAGAATTGGAAAGCGATTCAACCGAAACGCTTCCCGAAGAGCTCCCAGAACCGGATCCACCGGTCGCATCAGTAAGTAAATTGATAACGAACACGGAAATCGCGTATGCGGACATGGTGATGAGCAAACCAACGACGGCATTGATCAAAATCCCTTTCGCCTTATCAACCTTCTTCCCATCACCACCAGCCGTCATCCAAATTGCACCCGCGTAGACCAAGAGAATCAAAAAGACAACACCAAGAATACTCAGGAACACATTGATGATGCGGCCGATAATTGTTGTGAGACTGTCGGTGCCCAAACCCGCCGTTGATCCAACCGAAGAAAGATTGCTGTCTGCAGCAAAAACAAGGAGCGGTACTCCAATGAACGCACCAACCGCGGCAAGCATGGCGCCGCGCTTGAGGACCTTGAGCACAGTGGGAGAAATCATGCGCACAGTATACCGCACTCGAACGAACACCTTTATTTTTTTGCTGGGGAAAAAATGTGTGCAATAGCGTCGCGAAGGTGTTCAAGTCCTTCGCCAGTTTTTGCAGAAACCGCGATCATTCCCTCTTCCATAGGGAAAGATCCTTGATGCCATGCGTCAATTTTGTTGAACACACGAAGAACAGGCGTGTCGGTAACGCCAAGTTTTTTCAAAATATCGTCTACAACCGCAATTTTTTCCTCGCGTTTGTCGTCTGCGGCGTCGATGACATGCAGAAGAAGATCGGCGCCAATCGCCTCCGAAAGTGTTGAGCGAAACGACGCCAAAAGTTCAGGAGGAAGCCCCTGAATAAACCCGATCGTATCGGAAAGTAAGGCCGTTCCTTCGAGCGCCGGCAGATACATCGTGCCAACACGGGTATCGAGGGTGGCAAACAGCGCGTTTGCGGCGTATTCCTTGCGCTTCGTGAGCGCGTTTAACAACGAGGTCTTCCCCGCGTTTGTGTAGCCAACCAACGCCACCGTGCGCTGGCGCATTTTGTCTCGTCGTTCACGCTGCCGGTCGCGAACGCCTTGATACGTTTCAAGCTTCTTCATGATGGCGCGCTCTTGCTCCTTCAAATGCCGCTTCATCGCCTCCGTGTTCCCCTCTCCGCTTCCGCCGCGTGTTCCGGTTCCGCCGCGCTGACGGCCAAGCTGTTCACCCATGTCGTAAATCCGCGGGCCCATGTGCCGGATTCGCGCTAACTCGATCTCGAGCTTCGCCTCCGTTGTTTTTGCGTGCTTATCAAAAATGTTCAAAATCAAGTCTGTTCTATCCCACACTCTCATCTTTGCCGGCTTCAGCTCCTCCTCCAAGTGAAAAATCTGACTCGGTTTAAGCACGTGATTGACGACGAGGAGCGTTGCACCAAGCGCCTTGGCATCGGCGAGAATCTCCTCAACTTTTCCCTTGCCGATGAATGTTCGGCCGTCAGGCTTCTCTTTTCGCTGAATGTTCTTGACCACTACGGCCCCACCGTACGTTCGCACAAGCTCCTCCAGTTCCTCCATTCGATCCGAAGCCTCCCGCGCACTGGCGCGGAAGTGTATGAGGTCGGCGAGAATGGTTTTTTGTGGGGTGGCCATGACGCGAAGCGAATAATCAACGGGTGGCGCCGAGGGAGGTCCCCGTACGGAGCGCAACGAGCGCCGCACGTACTCAATGCTTACACAAAGGGTTCGTGCGCGAGCTGAGCACCGTAACGGGGTCCGAGGCGACAGGACCCGTTGATGAGTGAGAGGAGCGAGAGTCTGGATCCCCGCCTACGCGGGGATGACTCAAGTACTTACTTCTTGAGAATTTTATCCACGGCTGCCTTAATGCGCGAGCCGTCGGCGTACTCCTTCAAATCTGCCATAAGCGCACCCATTGCCTTGCCCACGGATGCCATATCGGTAATGCCGAGATCGGCGAGCTTCGCGCGAACCTTTTCTTCAAGCTCACCGTCGGTCATTTGTGCTGGCAGATACTTTTCGAGAATCGCAATTTCCGCCTTTGCCTTTTCCGCCAAATCTTCGCGAGCCGCACTTGCAAACGACTCAAGGCTATCCTTCAGCTTCTTGAGGTCGCTCTTAATCGTCGCAACCACATCGGCGTCGTCCAGTTCCTTTCCAAGATCAATCGCCTTGTTTTTGATGGACGAAATCAGCATGCGCACCGTGTCGAGCGTTGCAGAATCCTTGTTCTTCATTGCGGCCTTCATGTCCTCACGGATCTGTTCGTAGAGAGTCATATGAAAACGATTGTAGCCTAAAAAGGCAAAAACAAAAACGTCTCCGAGAATTCAGAGACGTTTTTGATGTTATCGACGAGTTGGCTTGCGGAGGTCCTCTTCCTTAATCTTTCCGGTTTTCAGAAGATATTCACGCTTTGCACCCTTTTCAAGACTGCGAAGTTTGCTCTCCTTTACCTTATTTGGCTTTGCTTTCTTTGCAAAGTATCGGCCGGCGCGGACGTCGAGGACTTTTCCGCTTTGCTGCTGACGGCGGCTAAAACGGCGGAATACCGCCTCAAAGCTCTCGCCTTTCTTTCGTTTGACTTCAATATCAGACATAGTTTTTCACTCCTCTCAGAGATGCGGAGGATGATAGCAGATGGAACAGAAATGGGCAAATGTATTAATAGACGTCGTCATGATTCCCCGCTTGTCGGATAACAACGCACTGGTCTTCGAGAGTAAAGATTATGCGATAGCTCTGTGTTACCGAACAAGAGAAAAACGCCGACAATGAACCGCGAAGTCGATGCGTTCGCAAGGCAGGCTGGAAAGGATCCTGCTCCAGCATAAAAAGACAATCTGCAATGCGGCCCTGAAGATCTGAAGAGCACCGTTTTACTGATCGTAAAAACCCGGGCATCAAAACGACCTTCATACATTATCGGACTGTCTTCAAAAAATCCTCTTTAGAAGTAAACAGAATTGTATGCTCTTTCCCCAAAAGCATGCGCTTTTCATCTCGCGCAATACTCCGAGCAAGCATCCAATCCCGTATGGTTTGCAACAAAACTCTGAGTAAAACCAAAAATCCTGGCTTGCGAGCAAACCCTGGAGCGTCGGGAGAAGACTCCAAAGAAAATATTTTTGTATTCATACACAAAAAGTATAGCAAGCTCGTAATAAAACGCGAAGAGACCCTCGACCGGCATGCCGATCGAGGGTCTCCGTTGGCCGGCGCTGCGTACGCCTGCCCGTGCTGTCTACCGACCGAACACCGAACCTTGACTCGAACCGCTGACCGATCCCCGCTACGGGATCGTGACGACGCCGTCGCCGCCGTTCATGACGCCGTCGCCGTCGGTGTCGTACTCGGAGTCGGTGGTCGAGCTGAGCACGGACACGCCGCCGATCGTGAAGACCGACGTGTGCACCGTACCGCCCGACATCCAACCCCAGTACTCGACGCCCGTCGTGCTGTCGATGCAGTCCAGGTTGGCCTTGAGGCTGTGCCCCGAGACCGCCCCGAACGCCGACGTGCAGACCTCGCCGGTCCCGGTGGCGTACACGTACGGCCACCAGGTCGGGTCGTCGGGCGTGTACGGGTACACCGTCATGTCCGAGAGGAACAGGCTGCAGGTGTCGGTGCTCTGCACACCTTCCGCGCAGATCTCGCTGCTCGAGCTCGGCGTCATGTCCGCCGTGCCGTCGCAGTCCTCGTCCACCGCGTTGTCGAGGATCTCGGCCGCCCCGGGGTTGATGCCGGAGTTGCCGTCGTCGCAGTCGGTGTCGTCGGCCACGAATCCCGAGGGCGCACCGTCGCACGTGGTCTCCCACGTGGCCGGATCGCCGTAGGTGTCGCTGTCCGCGTCCGCGTACCACGCGTCGAACGTGAGCCCGTCGTCGATGCCACCCGCGCAGTCGTTGTCCGCGCCGTCGCACACCTCGGGGTTGCCCGGGAAGGCGGCGGCGTTGCCGTCGTCGCAATCCGTGCTGTCGCCGACGTAGCCGAGGGGCTGGTCGCACGCGATGTCGCTGGTGGCGGCGGACCCGTAGGTGTCGCCGTCGCCGTCGAGGTACCACGTGCTCTGGCCGCTCACGCTGCTGTCGGCGTCGTCCGCGCTGCCGTCGCAGTCCTCGTCCACGTCTGCCGCGTCGCACACCTCGGTCGCGCCGGGGTTGACCGCGACGTTGGTATCGTCGCAATCGGTGCTGTCGGTGACGTAGCCGCTGGGCTGGCTGCACGCCGTGGAGGTCGCCGAGGCGTCCCCGTAGGTGTCGCCGTCGGCGTCCGCGAAGTAGGTGGTGCTGCCGCCGGACTCGTCCACGGAGCCGTCGCAGTTGTTGTCCACCGTGTCGCACACCTCGGCTGCGTCCGGGTTGATGCTCGCGCCGGTCGTCGCGTCGTCGTTGCAGTCCATCCCGATCTCGCTGTCCGCGCTGATCTGGATGTAGTGCTTCGGGCCGCCGCTGAGGGTGAGGTTCACGCAGATGTAGTCCGCGTACCCCGACGAGTTGTCCGCGTAGATGTCGGTCCAGTCCGACGGCTCGATAGCGAAGCCGTCCTGGTCGTCGTCGAGCGCGAACACGGCGCTGACACCGTCGGAGGTGCAGACCGAGAGGTCGCTGCCGCTGACGCGCTTCGTCGAAGCGGTGGCCATGATGCCGTACTTCGAGTTGATGGCGGAACCGGACTGCGTGGAGCAGCCGGTGGTGAGGATGATGCCGAGGCCGGTGAGGGCGATGAGGGAGGTGCGCATTGTCTGGAACTCCGTTCCTTTTTGAGGTCAACTGGCACGGCGCTCCCAAGGGGCAACACCGTTCGGTTATCCATCGGAAAGAGCGGGGTGCGCTTCCTCTGGGCCTAATGCTGCAAAAATGGCTAGCATTCGCGCAGGATTCGGGCCAGAGGAAGGAGGGGTGAGATTATCCGATTTTCTGCAAAACGTCAAGGCTTTTTGCTTGTGGCGAACAAAAAAGTGGCCAATATTAGCCACTTTCTTGTTTTTCATTTTACGCCTGCTTTTCTGCAACGTCCTTCAGTCGCTTCGCAATGATTCCCACTACCTTTTCCACATCCACAATTTCCTGAGCGCCAGATTCCATGTCGCGAATGATAATTGTGCCATCAAGAACCTCCTTCTGGCCGAGAATCACCGCAACTGGGGCCTTCAACTTATCGGCAATTTCGAGCTGCGCCTTCAGCGTGCCTTTCCCAAACGCCTCCCCCACCATAATGCCGCCTTCGCGGAACTTCTCATACACGGCAAGGCCTTTTCGGCGGGCTCCTTCGCCAAGCTGGCAGAAGAACACATCAATCTTTTCGCGACGTGGCGGCATCGCATTCGCCGCCTTCATGGCAAGTACCATGCGTTCCACACCCATCGCCGCCCCCATCGCGCTCGTGTTCTCACGTCCACCGAGCATCGGAATCAACCCGTCGTATCGTCCGCCACCACCAAGCGCCAAGCCTTCAAGCTCTGGCGACGGTGCATTGTTCAGGACAATTTCAAATGTCGTTTTTGTGTAGTAATCCAATCCACGAACCAAACATGGGTTTAATGCGTACGGCACTTCGGTCTCGTCCAAATATTCCAACACCTTCATGAAGTGCTGCTTGGATGCTTCGTCGAGATAATCAAAAATCTGCGGCGCATTCGCCTTCAACTCCTCCATTCCCGGTTCCTTCGAGTCGAGCAAACGCAATGGGTTCTTGGTGAGGCGCTTCAAATCCGTTTCCGACAACGCTTTCTTGTGCTGCTTGAAATATTTTACGAGCTCGGCAATGTAGTCCTTGCGCGATGCTGGTGTTCCAAGCGAGTTGATCTGCACAATAACGTCGAGGCCGAGATCGCGGCAGAACCGTTGCGCCATGAGAATAATCTGCGCATCAACCACAGGATCGTCGGAACCAATCGCTTCAATGCCCCACTGGTAGAACTGGCGGTATCGGCCAGCCTGCGGGCGCTCATGACGGAAAAATGGCTCGAAGTACCACAGTTTGACTGGCTGCGACTGATTCACCATGCCGTGCTCAATGTATGCACGAGCAACTTGCGCCGTGCCCTCTGGACGCAACGTCATTTTGACGCCACCTTGATCCACGAACGTGAACATTTCCTTTTCCACGATATCTGTATCTTTTCCAACGGATCGCTCGAACAGCGCCGTCTGTTCCAACACTGGCATACGAATGCGACCAAAGCCGTAGGCCTGGGTCATGCCGCGTGCCAACGACTCAATCTTTTCCCACGCAGCCTGTTCGTCGGCTAACACGTCACGAAATCCACGGAGCGTTTCTGGTGTTTTCGATTTCTTTTTTACGTCTGCTGCTGGTGCTGCTTTTTCGGTTGGCATAGGGAGAAAAATTTGGAGATCACGATCTTACTCGGAATAGGTTGGAACGGCAAACGTTGCAGCACGGTCGAGCGGCAGACCCCGGACCCACACACGTCCGACCAAATTTTCCCTTGGAACAGCTCCGAAGTAGCGAGAATCGAGGCTCGCATCACGATTATCGCCCATCACATAGTATTCATCCGGTCCAAGCGTGCGACGATCTCGACCCTCTGTCACTTCGCTAATATACGACTCCGTTAAGGCGAAACCGTTTGGAACGTCATTATTGTAAATAGTAATCACGCCATTGCGGATCTCCACCGTTTCTCCTGGAAGCCCAATGACACGTTTAATGTAGTACTGATCCGTATGCTGCGGCGGACGGAACACAACGATTTCGCCGCGCTCTGGATTACGGAAGTGAAAGGTCAACTCGTCGATGATGAGGTACTCGCTGTCGTAAAAATTCGGCTCCATGGAGGCACCCTTCACAATGAACGGCTGAATGAGGAAATATCGCACCGGCAAAATAATCGCCAGCGCCAACACAGCAATCTGCACGATTTCCACGATAAACAGCGCGAACGCCCCAAGCGTTGGTCCAAACCACTTCATGAACTTGTGTTCCTCCGCACCAGCGTTTTTGCGTGAAAACAGCATAGTAGTGAGCACGATAGCACAGAAGCTGGAATCAAAAAAGAACCGAACGAGTCGGTTCTTTTTGGTAGCTGGGGCGGGAATCGAACCCGCGACAACAGGCTTATGAGTCCTGCGCTCTACCAACTGAGCTACCCAGCCACACCTGTAACGTGGAGGAGGATATCAAAAAACCTGGGGCATCGCAAGAACAGAGTCTCTGGCTATAAAACAAAAAGGAACCGATAAATTCGGCCCCTCTTCTTCCTCTACGCAACTCGTTGTTCCAAGATCAGCAGTCGAGATTCATGATTATCGATCTGTGGGAGAATCTCGTTCCCAACGATATCCGCGACGCCTTCCAAAATCTCGTCCCTTACCTCGTGCATCATTTTCGTCATCCTGGATTCCGAAGCAGCAATACAGGAACGAATCTCATCACGAATTTCATGTTTAAAGTCCGAGAACCGAATATCGAGTCTCTTGTCCCATTCACGATTATTTTCTGTAAACATTTCACGTAACACCTGAATATCTTTTTTGCTGAGCATAAAACAAAGATATTATACGAACTTCCATGATATTCCCGAGATCATGTATCGCAAGAATGAATTCATGCACTGGAGAATATTTCTATACTATCAAAAATATTTGCCCGAAACAAACGGCTGTTATTCACATCCAACAACATATGCTCAGCCTCGTCGACTTCGAAATGAAAAAACTCTGATACACCTTTCCTGTATCTTGGAATTCAATCTTTCAAAACGAATCAGTAGCCAGACGCTTCGATCACAAACGCAAAGAACCGACATGATCGGTTCTTTGTGTTTAAACAGTATAGGTTGTTGTCTTAAGTGACTCCGGGATTGTGGAGAGGATTTCAACGGCCTTCGCAACAGAACGGTCGATGACACCGTGTTCTTCTTTCATGAAGCGATTCAGGACGTAGGTTTCCAGGGAAATATTTTCTGGAGGTGGATTTACACCAACTTTAACGCGCCAGAAGGTTTGGGATCCAATGTGTTGAATAATAGACTTCAATCCGTTGTGGCCGCCGGCGCCGCCTTCAGATCGAACGCGAAGGGTTCCCAGCGCAAGCGCAACGTCGTCGGAAACAACGACTGCGGACTTCGCATCGATATGGAATCGATCCATCACCAATCGCACCGCCTCACCAGACGCGTTCATGTACGTGGTCGGTTTCATCAAGAGCATTTTTTGTCCATTGACGTTGCCCTCGGCAATCGTGGATCGCAACGTTGGCTCATGTTTCCAGCTCAACCCCTTCGCTTTTGCAAACGCATCAACAACCATGAATCCCGCATTGTGGCGCGTGCGGTCGTAATCTTTTCCCGGATTCCCGAGACCAACAATGAGAACCGCCTCATTTCGTCCATTTTCGGCTTGCTTCCTCGGCGTGATCGACGACGTACCGAGAAGTACGTCTTGACGCTCATGCCTTCGTCGCGCACCGAAACTGGTCTGAAATGAGACGATTCTCAATTTAGGATCAATCGCCATAGGTGGTATGCGATTTGCGCGTTGCCGAAACGCGAATGCGAATTGGCGTGCCCAAGAACTGATACTTTTCACGCATGATGTTTTCAATGAACCGAAGATACGAATCGGCGAGCGAATCTTCGCGCGACAAGTTCACCGTCAGCAAGAACATTGGCGGATTCACACCAGCCTGATGGAAGCTCGTAATACGAGGATGCTTCACGCCCTTTCCCTTGCTTGGCTTGTGTTTCACGATGGCCTGCGAAATAAACGCCTTCGTTTCTGCGTCGCTCAAATGGACGAATCGACTCTGGAACACGGTATCGATGGTATCGAAAAGGACATTCGTTCGCTGAGAGTGCAGTGCCGAAACAAACACAATCGGTGCATATTTCAAATGCGGCAACAACCCACGCATGTAGCGTTCAACGTCATTGATGGTATTCGGCCCCTTTGCCTCCACCAAATCCCACTTGTTTGCGACGATAATCACACTCACACCAGCGTCGGCCAACATTCCGGCAAGGTGCTTGTCGTGTGCGGTAATTCCTTTCTTCACGTCGAGCACGAACAGCGCAACATCAGTCTCCTTCAAAATCTCAATCGTACGCATGACACCCTGCGCCTCAAGGTGGACGCCAGCGTTGCGAATGGTGGCGTTCCGACGAATACCCGCGGTGTCGATGAACAGATAGTTCTTATCGTTGCGCGTGAGCGGCGCATCGTTTGGTTCGCGGGTGGTGTGCGCGATGTTTGCGGTAATGAAACGCTTTTGGCCAAGAAGCGCGTTCAGCAACGTGGATTTTCCAACGTTCGGTTCGCCGAGCACTGCAACACGCATCGTTGCAACTTTCGAAATATCCTGCGGCGGCCTACCAATCGCAATCAACATGTCGCGCGCAGCATCGAGCGCATCGCCAACACCACTTCCCTGTTTTGCAGAAACACAAATCGGGCGCGGCAATGGCCACGACAACCAATCCTTGCCGTCGGCTCGCGCACGGAGCGGCGCAGTGTCTGCCTTGTTGCCCAGGACGAGCACCGGCTTCTTTTTCTTAAACAGCAACTTTGCAATCTCCAAATCGTCCGGCGTTGGACCAACCATCATGTCCACCACGAAAAAGATCAAATCGGACTCCTCAATCGCGATTGTTGCTTGCTCCACGATATTCTTTTCAATTTCATCCGCACGCTCCACATTTAATCCGCCAGTATCCACCAATCGCATCACCTGGGCACGCCAAACACAATCCGCCTCAAACCGATCGCGGGTGGTACCAGCAACGGTACTCACGAGCGACTTCTGTTCTTCGACCATGCGGTTGAACAACGACGACTTTCCGACGTTGGTTCTGCCGATAATCGCAATTTTTGGTGGCTGACTCATAGGGAAAGAGAAGCGGAACAGTACCATCGCGAATCGATATTGTCGATGCAACGATTATAGAACGTTCTCATTTGCGGCGAGTTTGGGTGCACGAGGAGCAAAGTTCGCGAGACGTACTTCATGGCTACGTTGAGCGAATTTACGACGAAGCAAACCCAAAATCGACCAAAGGAGGACGTTCTATCGCATTACCAAATTCATCCCGTTCTCCCCAATAATAATCAAAAAGTCGATATCTGAACCGGATCGGTCGGGCACCGATCCCAAAGAATCTGGCACGACGGCATCGGACGAAAGATACCCTTGCGGCGTCATCACAACATCGGCATCAAGGTACTTTTGCAACGACGCAAGCTCCTCAGCCTTCTTGCCGTTCGTGTAATCGAAAATCATGGTCTTTGGATAGTTTCGAACGTCGGCGTTACTCACCACCGCGATTGTAAACCCAGAGCTTTCGAGAAGCTCAGCAGTTCGCGCTGCGAGGCCAGTGGTACTTGTGCCGTTTTGAATTTCAATCCGAACATCGTCGGTGGACGACGGCTTTTCTGGAAGCGCTGCAGACTGGGATGTCGCGACATTGGTCTTGTCGAAAATATTCGCCGCGATCAATTTCAAATCGCTCCAGTCTTCGTTCCTCGGCAAAAGCACGTACGCGCCGTTGATCATGGTGGAATACAGCGGACTTCCTGGAGCAGAATCGAGCACGCGCATCACAATCGCCTGACGGTTGATTTTTGGAATGTACTCCGCCAAACGCATCATCTCCCAAATGCTCATGTCGGTATGCACGTTGTCGCGAATGGTGGAAAGAATCTTGTTGAGCTTGGCTGGGTTTAACAACACGTTCAGCGAGAGTGCCTTGTCTTTCAGCGCGAGCAGAATTTTTTGCTGACGTGCCGCGCGAGCGAAGTCGGAACCCTCCCCATTGTCGCCGTGGCGTGACCGGGCGTATTCCAATGCTGTTTCGCCGTTCATCGTTGCCCAACCCTCAGTGAAAGAAACCGTCTGAACGCTTCCCAAATCATCGTCGAGTGGATACGTGTTGTCCGTAAACGAATTATCGACATACACATCCACACCGCCAACGTCGTCGATAATATCCTCGAATCCATGAAAATCGACTTTAATCGTGTAATCGACGGTTTGGCCAAGAATATCGTGAATAGTGTTCGCAGCAGCAGTCATTCCGGATCCGTCAGCATTCATTTCTGCCAACGCATTCACCGCGTTAATCTTGCGGTATCCGTAATTTGGAATATTCACCGTTAAGTCACGAGGGATAGAAATCATTCCCACATCGTTCGTTGAGGGCTTGTAGCTTGCGAAAATCATCGTGTCCGTCAGCTCCGGACCGTCATGGCCAGAGCCACCGATTCCAAGAAGAAGCACATTGATACGATCCCCATCTTCCCCGTTCAGGGTCTTGTCTGGCGCAGTGACCAGCCGACGCAACGATGAGAACAATGAAAATCCATTTGACGCCTCGGGTGCCTCTGCTGTTGTTCGAGCGATCCGAGTGCTCGCAAACGCGCCAGCCGCAACCAAAATTACCGCACCAATGCTCAGCATTTTGGTGACGGATCCAATCTTCGCCCGAGCCTGACGCTCGGAAAGAATTGGAGACGGTTTTGGAAGAAGATCAATGTGCGGTTCGTCAATCGGCATAGGCAAATCGAACCAGGAAAAGATTCTTCAAGAGTATACCGTATTCAGGGATTGAGCAAAACGATCTTGCCCGGTGTTCACGAGAGTGATAGACTCTCACTCGCGTAGGCCGCGGTGGCGGAATGGTATACGCGACGGACTCAAAATCCGTTTCTCGCAAGGGATTGAGGGTTCGAGTCCCTCCCGCGGCACCACAAGAACTTCACCAATTTGCCTATTTTCGGCTTACTGCGTCGCACATTCGCTCAACGTACCGAGAAGTACGCCTCGCGAACTGTGCTCCTGGCGCACCGAAACTAGTCTAAATTGGTGAAGTTCTTCTCAGGGATGTTTAGCTCAGCTGGTTAGAGCGCTGTCCTCACACGACAGAGGTCGGTGGTTCGAACCCACCAACATCCACCAAAACGATCCCAAGCCATTGGGGTCGTTTTGAATTTATAGACATATTCTTCTCTAACATTAGCCAATAACCCCCCTCAAACCTGCCCAAGAATCTCGTGCTGTGCTATCATGCCGCCATTATGACGCTCACAACCCACGCGGCCATTGGCGCTGCAATCGGTAGCGCGGTCGGAAATCCGGTCCTTGGGTTCACCCTAGGGGCCGCATCGCACTTCCTGGTGGACATGATTCCTCATGGAGACAATCAACTTGCAGACCTTTTCCGGGTCCACAAAAAGAAACGGAAGCTTGCCGTGGCGTACGTCATGGTGGACGCCGTTGTGGCAATGTACATGGTGATGGCGGTATTCCTCGTACGAACCGATGCAACGCACCTCGCGTTTGCTGCAGCCATTAGCGGAAGCATTCTGCCAGACATGCTCGTTGGACTGAGCGATATCTTCCATACCAAAGCGCTCCGCGTGTTCTGCAAAATTCATTTCTTCTTTCACGACTTCTTTTCCCGCAAATACGGCGATGTAAAGCTCCAGTACGCCCTTGTTGGCCAGGCAATCTTCGTCGCATTCCTCCTGAAACACATCTAGAACCAAAAAGACTCACCACACATCGGTGAGCCTTTACATTGTCGCCGTAGTCCAAATGGGGTCCAAATGGGGTCAGGTCGTTTATTGCTAGATTTTAAAATATGATTCGACATTGTCGGAATTCTTGATCTCTTTTCGATATACTACATCAAACGACCTGACCCCTTAAAAACTCACCATCGTGACCCCAAGCACAATCGCACCCATGATGAGCATCCCACCAACGAGCGCCGGCCAGGAACGTTTCCAGGAAATCTTGAGCGCAACCGCGGCAAGCGCACCAGTCCAAATGCCGCCACCAGGAAGAGGAATCGCGCTCAACACGACGAGAGCGACGATGCCATAGCGCTCGTACTGTTTTCCAAGCCTGCGATGCGCGTGGTCAATAGCACGATCAAGCCATGTCGTCATCCACGAAGCAGATTTCGCCGCCCATGATCGGAACCACTGAAAGCCAAAGAAGATTGGTGCGATCGGAATGGCGTTTCCGATCATCGCAAGAACGTACGCCACGATCGGAGAAAGATGCCATGAAAGAATTGCGACAGGAATCGTTAACCGACATTCCGTGATTGGCAATGCCGAAAGAACGATGGTTGCAAGCCACGGCGGGATCAATTGCGCCCAGCGAAAGAGTGACTCGGTGATCATAGTTGCGGCCACGTAAAGGTATTGAACGCCCACACCGCAAGCGCCTTTGCGTCGTTGAATCGGTCGAGTTTCGAGTGCGCGCCCAACACCGCAACAAACACTTCGTCTCCATCGTGATCGATCGTGGTAATAAAACAATATCCTGCTTCGGGAATATACCCAGTTTTTCCACCAGTGATTTCGTACGGCTTCTGATTGAGTAACGAATCAAAAAGCATGTCGGTTGATTGAACGCTGAATACATCGCCACTGACGTGACGAATGGAAAGATGGTCTGACGTCATGAATTTCGTGAGCACATCTGATTGCTCGGCCTCGCGAAGCAACGGCATCAAATCGCGAGCCGTCGAAACATTACCACTATCAATTCCCGTCACCTCAACAAACGCGCTCGACGTCATTCCCAGTGCCTTCGCCTTCGTATTCATCGCTGAAATAAAATCGCTATACGACAACCCCGACAATCGCGAGAGCGCCTTCGTTGCCGTGTTATCCGATCCAACAATACTTGCGCCGAGAACATCACGAAGTCTTATACCATCGTTAAAATTCAAATGGACGACCGCTCCCCCAACATAGTCGTCGTCCACAATTTTGACCCACGAATCCAGATCGGGCTTTGTATCAAGGAACACAATCGCCGTCATCAACTTCGTGATACTTCCGATTGACCGAACGTCGTCCGCGTTCTTTGCGAACAACGCGGTACCGCTTTGCGTGTCGGCAACAAATACGCTTTGCGCGTCGGTCACTACGCCGTAGCTGGAAAGATCGGTCTTTTTTGGAGGAAGGAATCGATTCTCCGCAACTGGCAAGGAAATTGGGGTCGATGTCAGCGAAAGCAATGGCGCAGCAAGCGCTTCTGGCGCAGTCGGAATACCGATTTTCCATTCAAGATTCGCCGCATCAACCGGAAGAATCCGCAGGACGGTAAACGCGAGAAGCATTTGTGCGACAACGCGAGAAATCATACGGTAGAGGATTCGGTGGTGAGCGCAGAAAGCAACGCGTCGATCTTTGTATTGCCATGCAGTTCTGCGTAATCGGCAAGCTCGCTCACATTGTGCAAACCGAGATGTCGCAACGCATCATTCGTAATGCTGTACACCGGCTGAAGCCTCACCTCGTCCTCACTCTCGTCGACCAGTCCTCGCATGAGGAGATTCCGAAGAATCAACGTGCAGTTGATACCGCGAATCGCCTCAATCTCTGGCTTCGTGATCGGCCCACGATACGCAACAATCGTAAGCGTTTCGAGAGAAGGTCGGGTGAGCTCGGGTTCAATATCTTCTTTCGACAAGTTCTCGATTGTTGACGCGAACGACGGATTCGTTGCAAGCGTGATTCCTTCGTCACCGACAACAACATGAATGCCCGACAATTCATCGTTGCGCACTGTTGCGAGCTCGTCGACCGCAGCGGCTGCCTCGTCAATCTGACACGAACACGCGTTCGCTAAAAACTTCATCGAGATGGGCTTCGAGCTTACAAAGAGAATCGCTTCAATTTTTGCCGCCAATTCGGTCATATGACACTAACTACGTTAGTCGCTAACTTAGTTTGAGGCTAACGAAGTTTGTTCTATTCGCTCTAAATGAATTTCCGTGCCGTGCGACTCCTGTTTTGCGGTAAGATGACGACGACGGAGCAACTCTAACAACGCCAAAAAGCTTACCACAACTTCACGCTTCGTTCCGGCGCCAGCAATCACGTCGCGGAAACGGAGATTCGCCCGGGTCTCGAGCACCGATTTCAATTCATCGATCCGTTCCTCCACCGACTTCGTGCGTTCCATCGATGTTTCTTGCAACGTAAAGAACGGTTCGAGTCGTTTCAGAATCGAACCGAATGCGTCGCGTAATGCATCGATCGAAATGTTCTTCGCAGGGTTGAACGATCGCGCGGTTTCACGATTCTTCGTCGCCCGTCGCACAAACATCGCCTTCGCAACGTATCGCTCTTCAAGTTTCACCGCCGCAGCAACAAACTCTTGATACAAACGAAGCTGATCTTCGAGTTTTGCAGCGGCCGCGTCCTCTTCATCGATCCGAAGATACGGCATCAGCTCGCAACTCTTCAAATAAATCAGACGCGAAGCAATAAGTAAAAAGTCCGCAAGCTCGTCGCTCGGCACGTCGTGCGCTTCAAGATATGCCAAATATTCGTCGGCGACTTTTGCGAGCGAGACGGTGGTGATCGGCAAGTTCTTTTCCTCGATAACCTCAAGCAACAGCGCCAACGGCCCAGAAAACCCCTCCTGCTCCACCGAAAATGACATATACGGGATTGTACATGATTTCTTCATCTTCAACCCTAAGGGTTGCCCAACCCTTAGGGTTGAAGATGTCATTAGACCAAAAACAGGGCTAAAAAGCCCTGTTTTTTCTTTCAACCCCTAGCGTCCTACATCGTCTCTGCGGCGGTAACGACGATTGTTCCGGTCATGTCCGGATGATAGCTACAGTGAAACGTATAAGTTCCCGACGTACTGAAGCGACGAACAAAGCTCTGTCCCTCCTTCATCGTTCCTGTGCCCCAACTATCGTCGTCTGCCGTAGCAGTATGGCTCACAGCGTCATTATTGATGAACTTCATGGTCTGACCAGCGGCAATCGTAAATTGATCACTGTCTCCCCCACCGAACATCATGTTTTCAATGGAGACTTCCGCAAATGCAGTCAACCCCTTGTCGTCAGTAATCGATGGCGTACCTAATTGAGTTGCCGATGGAACCGACGCTGGTCCAGAAGTGACTGTGGAAAGATCAAGAACATCTCCGATAGTGTAATTCCCAAAGAATCCATCCGGGACATCGTCAATCATCGTATTCCACTGTGCCCCATACATCCCTTCAGCATCAGTCTCTGTGGAAACCCATCGAAGCACCCCGCCTGCCGTCACGAAATATACCTTTGGATCAGAATTGATTTTAATCATCTTCACTCCAGGACGATACGTCACATTTCCACCCATTTGAATTGTTGCGAGATCCGCATCGCTCAACATTTTTACTGCGGAAAAATCGCTGTACCACGTGAAGTATGTCTTGTCGTTTGGGAATACATACCGGAATCCATCCTCGCCCATGTAGTACACCGCAGAGAATGTTGTTCCACGGATCAAATCCCCAGGACTCGCAGCCACTGTCTCTGCGCGAACAAACGCTGAAGGAACAAAGTTCGTAAGCAGACCAACCATCGCGAATACCGCAAGTGAACGTGATCGAAGATTCATATTAGGGTTAAGCTTAGTTAGTAACAAACTTAGTTAGTCACTAACGTAGTTTGTATGATACTACGGACGCAGTCGCTGCACATCACGCGGGAAGATGGTTGCCTCTTTGACGTTCGCAAGGCCGAGAACGTTTTGCGTCAATCGCTGCAAGCCAATCGCGAATCCGCCTTCTGGCGGAATGCCGTACTTGTGCATCATCAAGTAGTCCTCAAAATCTGCAACGTTCAATCCTTTATCCACGATGCGCCCCATCTGCTCGTCGTACCGATTGATACGCATACCGCCGGACGTAATCTCGCTGCCGAATCCGATGACGTCAAACGTAAGCGTGTTCTCCGGGTTTGCCGGATCAACCTTTGCATAGAATGGTCGCTTTGCTGGCGGCCAATCAGTCACGAACACGAATCCGCAGTTGTGGTGCTTCACCGACCACACAGTGGACAACCAGCGTTCAGCGGCTGGCGAGAGGTCTGGTTCCGATGTCTCATCGACTCCCCCCTCATCACGATACGCCTCGAGCGCCTGTTTCAAGCTTATGCGAGGAAACTTTTCGCCAAGTGGCGGCAACGTTACTTCAAGAAGTTTGAGCTCGACCGCGCATTCGCGCTCAACCGTTGCGAGCATCTCGCGAATTGCACCCTCTTCAACATCCATCACCTCACTCATGTCAGAAACGAAGCCCATTTCAAACTCAAGCTGGTTGAATTCCGTTAAGTGACGCGACGTGGCAAACTTTTCTGCGCGGAACGAATACGACACGCCGTACACGCCCTCATACACGCCCATCGTAATCTGCTTGTAGAGCTGTGCAGACTGCGTAAGTGTTGCTTCGCGGCCGTAATAATCGACCTTAAAGAATTCCGCACCGCCTTCGCTCGCAGCTCCTGCGAGAACCGGGAAGAAAATTTCTGTGAAGCCCTGCTTTTCCATGAACGAGCGGTAGCCATGAACAAGCGCGGCCTGCACGCGAAAAATTGCGCGCTGTTTTGGATGACGAAGCGTCACGACGCGATTGTCGAGTAACGTATCAAGATTCGCATCAAGAACCGGCTTGCCGATTTCGACGGGAACGACATCGACGACCGGCGAAAGCACCTCGAGGCTCTCGACCTGCATTTCGACTTCTTTCACCGACGGATCCTTCGATTTCTTTTCAACAATCTTTCCAGTCACCGACAGCACTGTTTCGACCTGAAGCCCCTTCAACTGTTCGAGCTGTTCCGCATTCAACACGGTTTGTGCGAGCCCACTCCGATCTCGGATAATAGCAAAGCCAAACTTGCTCATGTCGCGAAGTGCGTTGAGCCAGCCGGCGATAGTGACGGTTTCGCCGAGCTTTGATGAGAGATCTTTGATGAGAATTCTATTTTTCATAATGAGTAACTTAGTTAGTCAGTAACT
The DNA here is from genome assembly GCA_943354605.1 of Candidatus Uhrbacteria bacterium. Lineage (GTDB taxonomy): Bacteria > Patescibacteriota > Patescibacteriia > UBA9934 > UBA9934 > CAIKHN01. The sequence continues at coordinate 139,835 of CALRCK010000002.1, forward strand.
TAGTTTCTTTTTCAGTCATCCCCGCGCAGGCGGGGATCCAGACCGTTCTGAATGATGGATCCCCGCCTGCGCGGGGATGACCAGAAGTGAATTATGGAGTTGAGCGGCTGAGCATGCGTGGGAAGGCAATGGTTTCGCGAATGTGGTGCACGCCAGTGATCCATCGGACCGTTCGCTCAAGACCGATGCCGAAACCGGAGTGTGGCACGCTTCCGTACTTTCGTGTGTTCAAGTACCACTCGTACTCGGCTAATGGATAATTCCGATCGATAATCTCTTTCTTAAGCGCCTCGTAACTCTCTTCACGCTGACTGCCGCCGATAATCTCGCGGCCTTCTTCTGGTGCAATAAGATCGGCGCACCTGGCGCGAAGCACGCCGGCGTCGTCCGTGTATCGCTTCATGTAGAACGATTTAATCTCCGCAGGGTAATCTTCGATAAATACCGGAAGCTGATACTTGTCGCCAAGCGCGATTTCTTCCTCCGTCGACATGTCGCCGAGGAGATCGACGGGCTCGACGGTCAGCTTCTCGTTGTGAAGAATCTTCTTCGCCTCAGAGTGCTTCAAGTGAACGAATGGTTCGTTGACGATGCGCTCCAAGATCGTCGTATCGCGCTCCAAAATCGCGAGCTCTTGTTTGCAGTTATCAAGCACGTCTTTGACGATGCGCTTCACCATCTTTTCCTGTACATCCATGTTCATCACTTGGTCGAAGTACGCCATCTCGGCGTCCATCATCCAAAGCTCGCTCAAGTGATGGCGCGTCTTGCTCTTCTCTGCGCGGAACACTGGACCAAAGTCGTACACTTTTCCAAAGCCCATAATTCCCGCTTCGCTGTAGAGCTGACCAGACTGCGAGAGATACTTTGGTTCTCCGTAGTAATCCACCTGGAACAACTGCGTGGTATCTTCGCAGCTTGTTGGCTGAATGATTGGGGTATCGAAACGAATGAATCCTTCTTCGTGGAAAAACTGTTCGATGGAGAAAAAGACGCGATCACGAATGCGCAGCACAGCCCATGGGGTTTGCGATCGGAGATACAGATCGCGGTTGTCGAAAAGGAATTCTGGACCGTGCTCTTTCTTTCCGATTGGATAATCCTCTGGTGCAACGTGCACCATCGTGAATCCCGTTCCTTGAATTTCAAATCCTGATGGCGAGCGCGGTTCGGCCTTTACGATTCCCTTCACAATGACAGACGACTCAAGACGAACGCCCTGCAACGACTCCCACGATGCCGCGTCGATGTCGCTTGGCGAGTACACAACCTGAACTCGCCCCGATCCATCACGGAACTGGAGGAAGTAAATTTTGCCGCTGCTTCGAAAATTGTACGCCCAGCCCTTGAGCTCAACTTCTTGCCCGACCATGGATGCTAACTGTGAAATGTAGGTCATAAAAAGAAAATTCGCCTGTACAACGTCACGATTGAATAATCATGAAGCTGTACGGGCGAAGTTACTCGCGGTGCCACCGTACTTTTCCGCCAACAGCTTTTGGCCGATTTTCGACTCACTCGTCAGAAATTCGCTCACCGTACCGATACGTACGCCTCGCGAACGTTCTTCCTCATTCATCGAAACTCTTCGCAAAATCTGTCGCCGAACTCGTTTCTGTTGTATCGATCACTGAATCTAGAAGTTGTTTGCTCCTAGCGCTCGCTGTCACCACGAACATCAGTGAAATGAGTGTAGCACGAGGGCGAGAACCATTCAAACTTCTTTATTCTTGGACAAAAATGATGATTTTCGCAAATCTCGCCGCAAGATCGATGATGACAGTTTCGGGATCCTGTTTTGTTGACGCGATTTCTTTTGCGAGACGATAGAGCTGACGCCAACCGATCCGAAGTTCCGCTCGATTCATGTCAAGAAAAATATACAAAATCAGCAGCGCTGAGCGCTTGTTCCCGTCAACAAAATGATGATTCTTGATCACACGATGGAAGAGTCGCGCGGAAGTAGCAAAGATGTTTCGTCCATCTGGATGCATCGCACACAGTGCGAGATCGGATTCAATAGTAGAGACCCAAACATCATCAATTACCGGGAGATACGCCTCTAAATTCGAATTCCTTTGAGCGATCTCAATCCAGAGCAACAAATCTCCTGCGCTCGGAAACAGCAACGTCACATTATTCCTGAGAAAGTTTCTTCATGGCAGGCCCAAATTTTTTAGCAAATCTCTCCGTGCTTTCACGGAAACGTTTTGTACGAGGGTCTTCGTCAGTTTTTTTCAAAGAAAATACAGAGAAAATTTTGCCGATAATCTTTTTCATACATTTTCATCCTAACACGATTCACGTCCTATCCAAAATCTCTACTTCACCTTCCCCACTCTCTGCATTTTATCGATCAACGAAAGCTCTTCAAAACGAACGTGTTTCTTTGCCGCAAATCGCCAGTGGTGTATTGCGACCGCCCAGGCCAGGAGCGTTACCAAGAGCATTCCAAGAACCTGCTGCCAATGAAATAGCGGATATATTGCCGCATAAATTCCAAGCTCTGCATACGTTCCGTTCCAATACACAAGACCATCAGCAACATCACCTTCATGAATCGTGAACCATATCGGAACAATCGTCCACCGATCCTGAACGACAGCTCCATTAACCTCCGCGGAAAGCAGAAGGTCGTCGTACCCAACAGACTTTTTCGTGTGAACGTATGTAAGATCAACGACAGTTACCTGAACCTTTTCTGTTGGATGAACCAAAAACGGATATCGCGGAAGCATCGTTACCGTGAACACTGCCGCCATTCCAAAGCCCCATATCACAATCGCCGCCACAGCAACCAGTCGATAAAATCTTCGCTCGCCATCCTTCATCGTCACCATCGTCGATGCAGGAATTTTTTTGTATAGCGCGTTCAAACGCTCGTTGTGCCGCGCATGACGGCGTTTCAATTGCTGATACCGTACATACGGCAGAATAACGCAGAAGGCAACGATAAAAAGCAGAATAACGACGAGGAAAAACTCCTTCATATTGAGCGAGTATATCAAAACTCGACAACAAACGACCTGACCCCTTTAGGGTCTCACCGGCACCGCCAAGACGCCCGTCCAAAATGGCATGACGATTTCGCCGGGGACGTGGTAGACGTACACGTCGTGGACACATTGGACGAAATCTTCCACCTGCTGACCGAGGAGCGGCATGCGCATGAGGGATTCGTACGATTCGTCGCGGCCAATGCGCATCAACGTCACGATTTCCTCGTCCATCGGACGAGCCGAGAACCAATCTTCAGGATTCTTCTGTACACAATCAGAACACACCAGTCCCCCACGTCCGCCGTGCCAGCGGAATGAAAGTGGGAGAACATTTTTCCGACACGCTAAACAATCGTGAAGCTCGACGCCATAGCCGAGGCGGCCAAGCAGTCGAAGAATCGTTGCGCCGAGGACGAAAGCGCTTCTGGTATTTTGAAGTGTGATCTGCGAGTTTAAAAATCGAACAAGATCAATCACTTCATCGAACAGTTCGGGATCAGCCAAGTCCGGTCGAATCGCCTTGGCCAACATCGCGAATAATGTTTGCGTAAACATTCGGTGTTCGAGATTCGTTTGAATCCGATCGAATACTTCGCGTCGTTCCACGCCGATAACAGTCGTCGATCGTGCGCCTTTCACGATTTCGAGCTCCACGATCGCGAACGGTTCAAGATGTGCAGCAAGCTTTGCGCGCGGCTTTTGCGCACCACGCCCCACGAATTCAATCAACCCAAATTCCGGCGTTAAGGCGCTGTACCACCGATCGGATTCTCTCCACGCCGATGAAGTTAATACGATCGCCGTCGTTTTCATCGTGCTCCACATACTTATTCCTCCCGTCGCTTTGCGTCGTCAATCGTGAGCTCAACGTCGCCATCCAGAAATGCTTGGAGAATAATCTGCGCCGCAATCGCGTCTTCCGGCATCTCACTTCCGTATTCCTGTTGCAACCGACGAGCTTCGGCTGATGTGAATTGTTCGTCAACGACGAATACCGGCATCGATGTCGCGGTCTGTACATCGCGAACAAATTGCTTCGTCAATTCTAGCTGCGCATCAGACTGATGTGCGTCTGGAATCGGCAAACCGATGACAAGTGCCTCGGCGCCCTCGTCTCGAGCGCGGTTCATGATGGTCGAGATCGCCTTCACTCCCCCGTCGATATTGCCCATCGGAAACGCCAACCCCGTCTCGTCGTCGCCCGACGCAAGACCGATTTTCTTGAGGCCGAAGTCAATTCCTAAATATTTCATATTCACAGCTCCGTCTTTGCGAGCGTAGCGAAGCAATCTCGGTTCACCCGGATTGCCGCGTCGCGATTACGCTCCTCGCAATGACGGAGTATGTTATTTCGCTTCTGGTGACGAAGTGAAATCTGCACGAACCGAAACGCTATTCGATGTAACCGGCATATCTTGTGAGATCACGAGTTTTCCGTCGCCGTTGTCCACATGCAGCAGTGCGACGTACGTCAGTCCATCCTCCATTGGTTCCGACGTCAAAATCGTTACCGTCGCATTCTCGCTCGCGGCAATCAATCCGGATGAACCGATGATTGGCCCAGGAGCACTCCCAATCGATTTGTGAATCGTCACGAATCCTGGCTTGAGGAGCGTTGCCGTGATATCGGCTTCGCCATTGCCTGGCGCGGTCGCGGCAATCGAGCTCCCCGTGATTTCAACAGGCCCATAGCTCAACTCTGGCGCAGGCTTGGCGAGATACAAAAACAGACCGATCGCCGCGATGACGATGAGGAGAATCACGCCGCCAAAAATATCGTCTTTTTTCATAAAAAATTCGAATCGACTTACAGATTCAGTCATCCTGAACGAAGTGAAGGATCTCTCGTATGTGATCCGGAATTCCCTACGAAGATTCTTCGCTACGCTCAGAATGACTGAGTGAATATTACATTGTGACTCCTCGGACTTTCGGTACAGGCGTGAGAATCTCTGGTCCGCTTGGCAAAATCGCGACAGTCACTTCGAAATGCGCCGCGTCGCTGTTGTCGGCGGTCACAATCGTCCACTCGTCATCAGAAACCTCCACCTCGTGCGTTCCCGTGGTCACCATCGGTTCGATAGCAATACACATTCCGTCCACGAGCGGCGCTTTTGGAAAATGCTTTCCGCGGAAATTTGGAACATTTGGTGCCTCGTGCACCTGATGCCCAACGCCATGACCAACGAGTGATTCTACGATACCGTAGCCCTTCGGCACCGCGTCTTCAACGGCCCCAGCGATATCCATGACGGTGTTTCCGATGACTGCAGCATCGACGCCAGCCATCATCGAATCGTATGTGATACGAAGCAACGTTGCACGCTCCTTGGTAATCGATCCAATTGGTACCGTTACCGCCATGTCTGTACAAAGCCCCTTATACCAGCATCCAATGTCGAGGCCGACGATATCGCCCTCGTCGAGAACGATTTCGCGATTGCCCAAACCGTGAACCACCTCCTCGTTTCTGGAGATACACACGGTTGCCGGGAAAGGCCGACTCTTTGATCCGTATCCAAGAAACGACGGCGTGCCACCACCAGCCTCAATAACGCCGCGAGCAATGTCGTCCAGCTGTTTCATCGTCACGCCCGGCTTTGCGGCGTCAACCGCAGCCTGTAACGCCCTTGAAAGCAGTGCGCCGCCTTCACGCATCGCCTGAATTTCTTCTTTCGTCTTAATATTCGCCATATTTTTTTCTTTCTTCCCAATCCGTCATTGCGAGGAGAATGTAATCATTCAACGCGGCAATCTTGGCTCACCTAGATTGCTTCGCTACGCTCGCAATGACTGAAGTCTCATTAACACCCGCCCTGTAGTGTACAAATTCCGTAAATACGATCAGCAACTTCCTCAACCGTGCCAACGCCGTCAACTTCGCGAACCAATCCTAGCGAACGGTAATTGTTAATCATTGGTTCCGTATCCTGATCATAAATCTCGAGACGACGGCGAATCGCTTCTGGCGTGTCGTCCGTTCGATGCTCGGTGCGGGATCGGTGCGCAATACGCTCGATGGAGACTTCACGAGGAACTTCGATGACGATAACCGCAGTTGGCTTGTCGTGTTCAGCATACGCCTCGTATTGATCCTGGTTCCGAGGGAAACCATCCAGAATGTATCCATCCGCACAATCTGGTTTATCAAGACGAGCACGAAGCACTTCCGCGACAACTTTTCCTGGCACAAGCTCCCCCTTTGCCTGGATGGCACGGATACGCTCCGCGAGATCGTCTGTTCCGGCTGCAGCGTCACGAAGCAGTTGCCCCATGGAAAACTGCGGGATTCCAAGACGCGCCGCCAAAATCACCGCCTGTGTTCCCTTCCCGCATCCCTGTGGTCCGAGCAGAAAGATTCTATGAATCATAGGACTAATACAGGGGAAAGCGTACAGGATTTCACCCAAGCTCGCAACGACATTTCAACCCTTAGCGTTGACCGACCCTTAGGGTTGAAAAAAGAAAAACACCGAATTCCCTCGGTGTTTTTCAAAAATGATTCTCGACCCTCAGCTTTCTTACACGTCGTACGCTCTCATGGTTAATTGAGATTGGACCTGCTTGACGATGTCGATCACCACGGAGACAACGATGATCATGGACGATCCGCCGACCGCGAGGTTCTGGTTGCCAGTGAAGCCCTGAACAACGTTTGGAAGAATGGCGATCGTTGCAAGGAAGAATGCGCCGGAGAGCAACAAGCGGTTCATCACCCACTGCAAATACTTCGTGGTCTGTTCACCGGGGCGAACGCCTGGAATAAATCCACCCTGCTTCTGCAAGTTCTCCGAAATCTGTTCTGGACGGAACACAATCGAAGCGTAGAAGAAGGTAAAGGCGAACACGAGGACGAAGTAAAGCACTGCGTGAACGGTGTTATTTTGGAACGTCACCACCATCCATTGTGCAATGTCGCGGATCACCTGCGTGCGAGCCTGGGTGAAGAACTGCGCCAACAATGGAGGAAGGACGACAATGGAAAGCGCGAAGAGAATTGGAATCATTCCACCAATGTTCAAACGAAGCGGCAATGACGACTGCACCTTGCCCGACATCTGTCCGCCGCCTCGAGCGTACTGAACCACAATGTTTCGCTGACCCTCGGTCACGATAACCACACCAACGATCGTAATCACCGCGAGTGCAACAAAGAGCGCAATGCTCAGCATGTCACCAGAGTTGTATGTTGCGGCAGCCTGTGCAATAGCGCCAGGAAGGCCGGCCATAATACCTGCAAAGATGAGGAGCGAAATACCATTTCCCATTTTACGTTCCGTCGCCAATTCACCAAGCCACATGAGGAAAATGGTTCCTGCAGCCATGGAAATCAACGCGAAAATCAATTGCAATCCGGTCAAATGAATACCAAGCTGTTGCTGAGTTTCAATCAAGCGCAACACACCGTATCCCTGCAAAAACGCGAGAGGAACCGTGGCGAAACGTGTGTAACGATTGATGCGCTGGCGGCCCTGCTCTTCTTTCTGCATTTCTTCCAAACTTGGGAAGATCATTCCCAGCAACTGGAAGATAATTGACGACGTAATATACGGAGAGACGCCGAGTGCAACAACGGAGAAGTTCTTCAGCGTGCCTCCCGAAAACATGTTCAAGATGCCCAAAAACTGGTTTCCTTCCAAAATGGAAGACAACCCCGACGCATCAATACCCGGAACCGGAATGTGCGCCGCCACGCGGAACACCACAACCACAAAGACGATGAACAGGAGCGCATTACGGAGTTCCGGAATGCGGAAGATGCGTTTCAGGGTTTCCATATTTGGGAAGAAACTATGCGTTAACAGTACCGCCGGCCTTGGTGATCTTTTCCGCAGCTGATGCAGAAACGGTGCAGTTCTTTACGGTAACCGCGACAGTGATCTCTCCGTTTCCGAGAATCTTCACTGGAGCGGACTTGCTCAACACCAACCCCTTCTTTGCAAGAGTGACCGGTGTGACGTATTCGCCCGCAATGTACTTTGAGGCAATAGACTGAAGATTCACCGCCTGTACCTTTGCCGCAAGCGACGTGAATCCGCGCATCTTTGGCGTTGCGAGCATGAGGCTTCGCATACCAAGGCGCTTCAAGCCACCAACACCAGAACGAGCGCTCTGACCTTTTTGTCCGCGGCCAGCCGTGGTGCCACGCGATCCCAAGCCGCGACCAACGCGACGCTTGTTCCGCTTTGCGCCAAGTGCTGGGCGAAGGGTTGAAAGAGAAATACTCATATTAGGCGGTAATCACTGGAGCAGCTTCTGGCTTGCGCAATGCGACAAGAGCCAAGAACGTTGCCTTTGCGTTGTTAATTTTGTTGCTTGAACCCATCAGCTTCGAAACAGCGTTTGGTACACCAGCAAGTTCCAAGACCATACGCGCAGGACCGCCGCACTTGAGTCCAGTACCCTGTGGAGCTGGCTTCAAGAGCACGATTGCCGCAGCGAACTTCCGCTGAATTTCGTGTGGAATGGTTTCCTTCACCAATGGAACGGTCACCATATTCTTCTTTGCCTGACGGAATGCCTTTTCGACAGCCATCGCGACGTCGGCACCCTTTGCAACGCCGAATCCCACGCGGCCACGGCGATCACCGATGACCAAGCTTGCGCGGAAACGCATGCGCTTTCCACCTTTTGTCACACGAGTGACGCGAGCAAGTTCGAGAATTTTCTGCTCGAATTCGCGTGGCTCACGGTCGTCACGACGACCGCCACGTGCCCCACCCTTACCGCGAGCGTCTCCGCCGCGATTCCCGCCTTGGCCTGGACGACCACCACGACCTGCTGCTGCACCGCGATTGGCGCCGAATGCTGGTCGTGCAGCTCCGGTTGCTGCTCCTGGCACTGTTGTTTTTGGAGAGTCGGTCATAGGTTAGAACTGAAGTCCGTTCGTGCGACATGCATCCGCAATCGCAGCGACACGACCGTGATAAAGATACGAACCGCGATCAAAGGTGACCGAAGTGATTCCGAGCGCCTTTGCTGCTGCCGCAAGAGCGACACCAACGTTTGCTGCTCGAACCAGAGGCTTGTCGGCCTTTGGCATCTTCACGTCCGACGCCGAGCACAACGTCTTTCCGATATCGTCGTTCACCAACTGGGCACTAATGTGCTTGCTGGAACGGAAGACGGTGAGACGAGGTCGCTCCGCAGTGCCATGAATTTTTGCGCGAGTCCGGAGAGCGCGGCGCGCTTTTCCGTGACGTTTCGCGAGGATATTCTTTCGCAACATAGAGAGGGATTATTCGCTCTTCGACGCCTTACCAGCCTTACGACGAATAATTTCGTCGGTATAGCGGAAACCCTTGCCCTTGTATGGCTCAGGCTTTTTCTGTGAACGGATCTCTGCGGCGATCTTTCCCACAAGCGCAGCATCTGCTCCGCTGATGGTCAGAACGTTCGCGTCAATCTTTGCGGTGATTCCTGCTGGCAACACGAATTTTACATCGTGAGAGAAGCCAAGAGAAAGCACAAGTGTCGTTCCCTGCACGTTCATTTTGAATCCGACACCGTTCAATTCCAGGGCTTTGACGTATCCTTCGGATACTCCCTTCACCATCTGCGCAATGAGTGCGCGCATGGTTCCCCAAATTGCACGATCGTCGCGATCTGGATCGACGACGGTAACGTTAATCTGCGAAACACCTTCTTCGGTGGAAAGCGTTGCGGCGGCATGTGGGTGAAGCACGAGCGAAAGCTCGCCCTTTGGTCCTTTTGCGGAGACGGTGTTTCCTGCGATGGTCGCAGTCACACCGGCTGGCAAGAAGACTGGTTTTTTTCCAATGCGAGACATATTAGTAGATTTCGCAGATAAGTTCACCGCCCAAGCGACGCTTGTGCGCTTCTTTGTTCGTCATCAATCCGTTTGGTGTCGAGAGAATCGAGCAACCCTGTCCGGATCGGACGCTACGCAAGTTGTCTGCCTTCACGTACACGCGAAGACTCGGCTTGCTCTTTCGAACGATAGATGCAATTGCTGGCTCGCCGCTCTCGCGATACGCAAGGCGAACACGCAGCATTGGTTTTGCACCATCCTGGAACGTTTCAACAGCTACAAGATATCCCTCCTTTTCGAGGATCTTCGCCATTGCGAACTTCATTTTAGACATCGGCATCTCAACGGTCACCGCACGCGTCATGGATGCGTTACGGATTCGGGTGAGCATGTCGGAAATTGGATCGGTCATCATAGGATTACCAGCTTGCTTTTCGTACGCCCGGGATCTCACCTACGTTCGCAAGTTCACGGAAACAGATACGGCACAGGCCAAAGGCTCGCATGAAGAAGCGCTTACGGCCGCAGCGCCAGCATCGATGGACGACGCGTGTGCTGAACTTTGGCGTCTTCGCCGACTTTGCGATTTGATTCGTCGTTGCCATAGCTTATTTCTGTTGCTTGGAAGCGAACGGGAATCCGATCGCTTTGAGAAGGGCGATGCCTTCTTCGTGGTTCTTTGCAGTCGTAGTGATCGTCACCTGGAGTCCGTGGAGCGACTCCACTTCATCTGGATGAATTTCCGGGAACGCGATGTGTTCCGTAAATCCATAGTTGAAGTTGCCCTGGCTGTCGACGGCAGACTCAGGAATACCGCGGAAGTCACGGATACGCGCGAAGGCGATGTTCGTGAGCTTCGTGAGGAAGTCCCACATACGCTTGCCGCGAAGCGTCGCCATCACTCCAACCACCATACCCTCACGAACCTTGAATCCTGCAATGGACTTCTTCGCTTTCGTGCGGACAGGTTGCTGACCAGTGATGCGACGGAAGGTTTCAACCACTACGTCAGCGAACTTGGCATCCTTTCCTTTCCCGAGTCCAGCGTTGATCGTCACTTTCGTGATGACTGGTGTCTCGTGAACGTTCGTGTAGCCAAATTCCTTTCGGAGCGCCGGTCCAACGGTCGTCTTCATTTGTTCTTGGATATTCTGCATACTAATCGATTTGTGTCACGCCCTTCTTGGTTCGAAGAACGCGCACTTTTTGCTGCCGTCCATCTTTGGTGATGAACGAATAGCCCACACGACCTTTTTTTCCACCTTCACCGATCACCGCAACTCGCGATGCTGGAAGTGGTGCGTTGAACGTGACGCGCTGACCAGCAGCAGTCTTTCCCTTCGCCTTGATGTGCTTCACCGCTTGGTTCACACCATCAACGACGACGAGTTCACGTGCTGGGAACGTCTGAATGACCTTTCCCTCTTTTCCTTTATGTTTGCCCGCAATGACGCGGACATTGTCTCCGGTTTTGATTTTCATAGGAGAGGATTTAGAGGACTTCAGGAGCGAGAGACACAATCTTTGTGAACCCTTCTGCACGCAACTCGCGGGCAATTGGTCCAAAGATACGTGTTCCCTTCGGCTCTTTTGAAACGCGGTTAATGATGACGCCCGCATTTTCGTCGAAACGAATGTAGGAGCCGTCCTTTCGGCGAACTTCCTTTCGTGTACGGACGATAACGGCGTGAACCACGTCGCTCTTTTTGACCATTGTGTGTGGAGCAGCCTGCTTCACAACGGCAGTCACGACGTCGCCCAAACGAGCGTACCGCTTTTTGTAGCCGCCGAGGACACGAATGACTTGGAGTTGTTTTGCGCCGGTGTTATCGGCGACACTCATCATGGATCGATGTTGCAACATACAAAGTCAGGTTACGCTTTTGGCGTTGAAACAACGCGGAAACGCTTTCGTGCCGAAAGCGGACGCGTCTCTTCAATAGTCACCGTGTCACCCTCGTTTGCGGTCATCGCTTCATCGTGCGCCATGAACTTGGTGCTGACGATGTAGCGCTTTCCGTATTTTGGATGAACCTCTGTACGGTCAATCCGAACGACAACCGTTTTTGGCGTTTTGTGCGCCGAAACAACCACGCCAGTAAAACGGCGGTGCATTGTTGTTTTGGAAGCTGTTGGTTGTTCAGCTTTTGGTGATGGGGTTTTAGTTGCCATACGTTAGAGGCTTGTGATCGCGGAGCGCTGTGTCTCCAAGCGAGCGATACGTTTCTTGGTCTCACGAACGGTGCGAACTGCGCGCAACTGACCAACGGAAAGTTTGAGTGTCATGTCACGGAGCTTGGCGCGTTCCTCAGCAATCATTGCCAAGAGCTCTTTTGCGTTCATACCCGCGAATTCGTTCTTTGGAGGCATATGCTTAGGTTCGAGTGACAATCTTCGTCTTTACTGGAAGTTTGTATGCTGCGAGACGGAATGCTTCTTGAGCAATTTCCGGAGTCACACCATCCATCTCGAACATCACGGTGCCGGCGCGAACTGGTGTCATGTAGTAATCGACACCACCCTTTCCCTTACCCATTGGCGCTTCAGCACCATGGTTGGTGACTGGGTGATCTGGGAAAATGCGGATCCAGATTTTTCCACCACGTTTGATAGCACGGGTCATTGCACGACGCGCGGCCTCAATTTGTCGGGCAGTAACCCATGCCTCGGTGATGGCCTTGAGTCCGAATGAGCCAAAGGCCACATCCGTTTTTTGCGTCGCCAAGCGGTCGCCGGTTGTTCGGCGCTTGTGCCACTTGCGGTATTTCATTTTTTTCGGAAGCAACATACGAGGATATCAATTCCTATGACCGTGCGCCGCGGCTTGGCGCGGGACGATGCTCTGCGGACTCAGTTTGTGCCTGTGCCTCTACCGCTGCGCCGAACACGTCGCCGCGATAGATCCAAACCTTCACACCAATCACTCCGAAAATCGTGTTTGCGCGCACGCGAGCAAAGTCGATGTCGGCACGAAGGTTGTGCAAAGGAATGCTGCCGTTCGCAATCGTTTCCGTTCGTGCGATTTCCGAACCGTTCAAACGGCCAGAAAGCGTGAGTTTCACACCTCGCGCGCCGCCCTTCATGACGCGCTCGATTGCCATTTTCATGGATCGGCGGAATGGAAGACGTTGCTCAATTTCACGAGCGATCTGGTCGCCAATGATCTGCGCAGACATTGTTGGACGAGAAACTTCTTCGACGTTGATATTCAACGTCACGCGCTGTCCGCGGTAGAACTCCTTCGAAAGCTTCTTCTTCAACTCCTCGATTCCTGCACCAGCGCGGCCGATGATGACACCAGGCTTTGCGGCACGAATCGTGATCGTAACGCGCTTTGGTGTGCGATCGATACCGATCGAGTCCAAACCGACGTCACGAAGCGCTTTGCGCAAGTATTCACGGATGTTCACGTCCTCTTTCAACGAAGACACGAACTGCTTTCCACGAGCGAACCACTTCGAGTCCCACGTGTAAATCGTGGAAAGACGGAAGACTTTTGGATTGACTTTATGACCCATAGGTTAGGTGGTGATTTTTGGCGAGACCACAACGTGGATGTGCGACATTCGATGACGAATTGGCGTCGCGCGACCCTGTGCACGTGGAGCAAACCGTTTAATCTTTGGGCCTTCGTCGACCCAGGTCTTCACAACAACGAGCGTTGAAGGATCAAGCTTTGCGTTGTTCGTTGCGTTTGCAACGGCAGAGTTCAATGCCTTCAAAACCGTTCGTGCTGCGAGCTTTGGGGACACCATGAGCTGGCGACGAGCTTCGTTCACCGACTTGCCACGAATCAACCCCACGACAAGACGAGTCTTGCGAGGTGCGATTCGGATAAATTTTGCGACCGCTTTGACTTCCATAATATTTGGACTAGCGAGCAAGTTTCTTTGCAGCCGGTGCTGCGGCTGCTGGAGCCGGTGCTGCCGCAGGAGCAGCTGCTGCAGCCTTTCCTGCGTGACGAACGAACTTTCGCGTGAGCGAGAATTCTCCAAGCTTGTGACCAACCATGTTTTCCACCACACGGACCTGAACAAATTCGCGTCCGTTGTGTACACCGAAGGTGAATCCCACCATTTCCGGAGTAATTGTTGAGGCACGCGCCCATGTCTTGATGACTGTTTTGTCGCCAGCGCGAAGATTCGACACCTTCTTTGCGAGCTTTGGATCAACGAAAGGACCCTTTTTGAGACTTCGTGGCATAGGATTACGCGTTACGCTTCACGTGCTGTCGGCGGCGAACAATGAACGCATTCGATGGCTTCTTGCTCTTGCGGGTCTTCACACCGAGCGCCTTCTTTCCCGTTGGCGTCTTTGGCGATGGCATACCGATCGAGTTTCGTGCCTCTCCACCTCCGTGTGGGTGATCCACTGGGTTCATCGCCTTTCCACGAACGGTTGGACGAACGCTTCGGTGGCGCATACGGCCAGCCTTTCCCCATCGCACCAAGCGCCAATCTGGATTGGACACGGTTCCGATGGTTGCGAAGCATGCCTTTAACACCATGCGGACTTCACCGGATGGAAGACGAAGCGTTGCGCGCTCACCTTCAATTGCGAGAAGTTCTGCTGCAACACCCGCGCCGCGAACCATCTTTCCACCGCGACCTGGTTCAAGTTCGATATTGTGAACTTGCATACCAACCGGAATCTTTTCGAGTGGGAATCGGTTTCCCATTGCTGGCTCACCGCGCTCCTTTGAGGAAACGATAGTCATGCCAACTGTGAGACCGAGTGGAGCAAGAACGTAGCGCTTTTCTCCGTCTGCGTAGGCAAGGAGAGCAATACGTGCACCGCGGTTTGGATCGTATTCAATCGTCTGAACCTTCGCTGGAATGTCGTACTTCTCGCGCTTCCAATCGATGAGACGAATGTGGCGCTTTGCACCACCTCCACGATGACGAACGGAAATATGGCCAGACGCGCCACGACCCGCCATCTGCTTCTGGGAAACCAAAAGCGATTTTTCTGGCGATGTCGATGTGACGTCGGCGAACGACTGAACGCTCGACGTGCGGCGTCCTGCAGTTGTTGGTTTGTATTGGATGATTGGCATACGCTTAGACAACAGGTGCAAAGACGTCGATCGTCGTTCCTGCTGGCAACGAGATCATCGCTTTCTTGAAACTCTTGAGGTGTCCATTGGACTTTCCAAAGTGCATTGCACGTGGGCGAACGGTGATGACGTTTACCTTCACCGGGGTGACTCCGTACAACTCCTTAAATGCCTGCTTTACCGCAACACGAGTTGCAGAAAGTGCGACGCGGAAAACCATAACGTTGCTGCTTGAAAGCATCGCGGTCTTTTCCGTAACCATTGGTGCAAGAAGTGTGTCGGTTGCAAAACGGGAAAGCGACTTCAATGCAGGTGCAGCTGATACTTCAGCAACAGCCTTCTTTGTCGTCTTCTTCGCCGGCTTTGCGACAACCTCAACTTCAGTTGTTGATTTCTTTGGCATACGTTACGCGCTAAACGTTTGAACCATCGATGCGATGGCAGCTTGCGAAGCGACGATTGTTCGGTACTTTGCCGCATCGCGAACGTTCAAGCTCTGAGCGTGAATGGTGGTGGTCTTTGGCAAGTTCTTCGCTGCGCGCTTCATGAGAATGTCATCAGCGGTCACCACGATAAGCGCAGAGCCACGAGCACCAGGAAGTGCTGCGCGCATTTGCGCAACAAACTTTGTTTTTGCTTCTGGGAAACCAAAGTCTTCCACCGCAATAAACGCACCGTCCTGAAGCTTGTCGGTGAGCACCATCGCAAGCGCCGTGCGCTTCGTCTTTTTGTTGAGTTTCACTGAGAAATTGCGCTCAGCAAGCGGGCCGTGCGTGACACCTCCACCCACCCAAATTGGTGAACGGGAAGATCCATGACGTGCACGACCGGTTCCTTTCTGCTTCCATGGCTTCTTTCCACCACCGGAAACCTGGCTTCGGTCTTTGGTATGTGCCAAGACAACGCGAGAGTTTGCTTCTTGCGCGACGATCACGTCGTGAATAAGGTTGCTATTTGGCTGCACCGCAAACAATGCGTCGGGCAACGTGACCGTGCCGGCATCCGCACCTTTCCAATTGTAGAGTTTTACTTGAGCCATACATTTCCTTCAGTTGCGAGAATAGTCACGAGGCTTCCACGGCTCCCAGGGACTGCGCCCTTAATTCCGATCATGTTCTTCTCCGTATCAATCGTCATCACCTCGAGGTTCTTGACCGTGACACGATCGCTTCCCATTCGGCCGGCCATGCGCATGCCCTTGAACACACGCTGGATACCACCGGCTCCGATGGAACCCGACTTACGCTCTTGGTCCTTATGACCGTGAGTTCGTGGGTGACCATGGAATCCGTGGCGCTTCACGACACCCTGGAAACCGCGGCCCTTTGAAGTGCCGACGATGTTCACGGTGTCACCGACTGCGAATGCCGAAACCGTGATTGCGGTGCCGCGCTCTGCGGTTTCACCGTCTGCAAGAGGAAACTCTCGCAACGTTCGGAATGTTCCAAGGTCTCCCGTCACTCCAGCTTCCGCTTTGGTGACGTTGGTGGTTTTGTCGAAACCGACAACCATCACGGAACGACCCTGAACGTTGTTTCGAACGGCGACGACCACCGAAGGCTCTGCTTCGATCAGCGTCACTGGCACCACCGACCCATCTGGTCGGAAGACCTGTGTCATGGCGATTTTCTTTCCGAGAAGAACTTTCATAGAATCTTTCGTTCATGCGCGAGGCAGCGGAACGGTATTAAGTAAGGGCCCTTTGAACGAAAAAACCAGAAGCTTCGCGATACGGCGAAAAACTTCTAGCTCAAAACAACGAACGGATACGCATAGGAGATGCGCGAGTGTTGATTGAGTTTTTTTATCGTTGAAAAGAGGTCTCCTGAACTCCTCACGAAGCATCAAGAAGGTTTTTCGCAAGCGAATCTTTCTTCTCGGTTCGATGTTGGAGTGTGTGCAGTGGGAACTGCGATGAAACCGTCTGTGAGAGATGATCTCGTCGCAGTTTCCACTGCAGTGAATTACATTTTGATTTCGATGTCGACGCCAGCCGGAAGGTTCAAGCTCATGAGCGCATCAATCGTCCGTTCCGTTGGACTCACAATGTCGATCAGGCGTTTGTGGACACGCATCTCGTACTGATCGCGAGACTGCTTGTCAATAAACGTTGAGCGGTTCACCGTGAAGCGACGAACCTCTGTTGGCAAGGGAACCGGGCCAAGAACCTCTGCTCCACTGCGCTCAGCCGTCTTGATGATGGTCTGTGTTGCGGTGTCGATCACCTTGTGATCGTACGCACGAATCTTGATACGAATTCTCTGCTTCACGTCTTCTTTTGTTTTTGCTGCGTCGGTCATAGTGAAAAGGGCGATGTCTGAAACAGAGGAAGGCAGACGTTGTTGCGTTCTGCCTTCATGTTCTTTTTCAAGAATTATTCAATAATTTTTACCACGATACCTGCGCCAACCGTGCGGCCACCCTCGCGGATAGCAAAGCGCATCTTCTCTTCGAGTGCGACTGGGTTGATGAGCGTCACGATGCCGTTCACCTTGTCTCCTGGCATCACCATCTCTGTGCCTTCTGGCAAGACGATTTCACCAGTCACGTCGGTGGTACGGATGTAGAACTGTGGCTTGTAGCCCTTGAAGAATGGCTTGTGGCGTCCACCCTCTTCCTTGGTCAAGGCGTAAATTTCAGCCTCGAACTTGGTGTGTGGCTTCACGGTTCCTGGCTTTGCAAGCACCTGACCGCGCTCAACATCTTCCTTCTTCACACCGCGGAGAAGAACTCCAGCGTTGTCGCCAGCCATACCCTTATCAAGCGACTTGTTGAACATTTCGATACCAGTCACCGTGGACTTGATAGTGTCCTTGATACCGACGATTTCGACTTCGTCACCAACAGTACAGACACCGCGCTCGATACGACCGGTCACGACAGTTCCACGTCCTTCAATAGAGAAGACGTCTTCCACTGGCATGAGGAATGGCTTGTCGAGTTCGCGCACCGGCTGTGGGATGTAGCTGTCCAATGCTGCGAGCAAGTCGCGGATTGGCTGTGCTTCTGGACCGGTTGGGTTTTCAAGTGCTTTCACGGAAGATCCGCGGATCACTGGAACGGCGTCGCCAGGGAAATCGTACTTCTTCAAAAGGTCGCGAACTTCCTGCTCAACGAGGTCGATGAGTTCTGGATCGTCAACCATGTCAACTTTGTTCAAGTAGACGATGATCGAAGGAACACCAACCTGCTTTGCGAGAAGAATGTGCTCGCGCGTCTGTGGCATTGGACCGTCAGCAGCGGAAACGACGAGAATCGCGCCGTCCATCTGTGCAGCACCCGTGATCATGTTCTTCACGTAGTCTGCGTGTCCTGGACAGTCCACGTGTGCGTAGTGACGGTTTGCCGTCTCATACTCACAGTGTGCGGTCGAAATGGTGATACCACGTGCCTTGGATTCTGGCGCCTTGTCGAGGTCGTTAATACCCTTCTTTTGCGCGGTGTTTCCCATTGCAGCAGCCACTGCCAAAATTGCAGCGGTTGTGGTGGTCTTCCCGTGGTCGACGTGACCAATGGTGCCGACGTTCACGTGCGGCTTTGTGCGGTCAAACTGTTCTGCCATACGAAGAAATTATGCGGGCATTCCGTGTGCGGAATACTCAGCGAGTGAGTGAGAGTTTCGGTAAATAAATGTGGCGAGAGTGTAGCAAAACCAGGAAAATCACGCAAGTCCGCTTATGCACGGCGGGCTAATCGATCTGTTCAAGGTAGAACTCTTCCTCCCCTCCTTCGCTCCGACTTGACTTCTTTTTGACGACTTCCCGAGGCTTTTCGACATTTTTCTCTTGCTCCTGTGTTTTGGGCACCTCTACCGGCGCCTGCCAAAGACTCTTCAGCGCCTCCTCGTCGATATCCGCCTCGTCGAAAGCCTCATCCGTAACCTCAGCGGCGATTTCTTCGGACAGCTCGATCATCGCCTCAGCCTCCTCCTCAACCCCACTCATAGGCGCCCCCGACCTCGCCCGACCATCGCCATACACCGGCAAATCAATCCCCTCATCGCTAAATGTCCCCTCCCCAGGCCCAAACGCCTGATCGATAAGCGCTTCGTACTCCTCCAGCGGCAAAATCACCATTGGCTCGCCTCCCCCAGCCTCGTCCGTCACAATCAGCCGATCGCCCGTTCTCCGGGCCAACCGCAACAGTCGAGGAATGTGATTGATCGCCATATGCAGCCATCTTAGGAAGTGTGGGAGCAAAGGGCAAGGGGCGTTAGAGCTTTTTTGGACTTTTCTTCTAGAAAATGCTAAAATGTTTGGTCCGATCTCAAACCGGCCTCAGGCCAAGGAAGTGACTCGTGCGTTTTCCTCAAATCATGAACCTCCTCGTGGCCATCGCCGGCTTCCTGAACGCCGGCGGGATCGCCCTACAGGCCGCGCAGATCCTCTAAACCCGGGACGTCAGCGGGATCTCGCTTCCGATGTTCTGCATGTTCCTATTCATCCAGATCATTTACGCCATCCGGGGAATGCAGAACAAGGACATGATGATGGCACTCGGGATGTGCGCATCTGCGATCGCGAACATCACGGTCATGCTCCTCGTCCTCACCTACCGCTAGCTCGCCCCGCGCGAAATCGACAAGCCCCAACTCGGGAGCCCGTCGTCTCGACGCGGGGTTTGTCGTTGACGCACAGCGCCGAACCTCCGTAAGAGATTCGGCGCGCGTCGGACGTCGTGATTCAACCCTTAGGGTTGGTCAACGCTAAGGGTTGACCAATCTAGATCAGCCCGAGGAGGTGCTCGGCCACGGTGCAGACATAGTGGCAGAGCTGGTCCTGCCAGATGGTCTTGATCACCTGCTTGCCCTTCAGCTCGTCCACCGTGGCGTGGAGCGCCATGTGGATGAGAAGTCCGTACCACGTGATGTGGAACCCGGGCACCGCCGCGAGGAGCATGAACGGGCTCGCCTGCGTCACGACGTGGTAGAACAGCACTTCCTTGCTCTTCGCCTTCTCCATCGCCATCCACGCGCTCTGGAACGCGAAGTCGCCGATGTTGTGGCACGCGAAAAGGACTGTGAGGTACTGCCAGAGTTCGAGCGGACTGGTCATGGAACACCTCCTGTGTTGAGTGTCCGCTGTGAGTATCTGTCCACAACCACAATGTGCCGAGAGCATCTGTCGTCATGCACGACGACAGTAATTGCGCATCTGTCGTCCATCACGACAACACATTGACTTCTGCTCTCTGCACGCTATCGTAATGATGTATGCATATGTCCTCTTCAAAGGAACTCAATCGCGCACTCGTCGCGTTTGGATTTGACGAGAAGGAAGCGCATCTGTACCTCGCCGGCATTGAGCTTGGCGAAGCAACGGTGCTTGAGCTTTCGCGGCTCACAAAACTTCCGCGCACAACGCTGTATCCAGTTCTTGAAAGTTTGTGCCGGCGTGGATATTTCCGATTAAAAAATTTGCAAGGACGAAAAAAGTTCGTCGCAAACCCTCCTGATTTGTTCATCAAGCATCTCGCCGACCGCCAAGAAAAATTTCGTGAAATTCTTCCGCTCTTCGAAGCGATCAAAGCAAACGATCCCGAATCCGTCGGCGTCACCATCTACGAAGGCACTGAGGGATTCAAACAATTCTGGCAACAAATCTTCCGCTCCGGCGTAAAGGAATATTGTTTGCTCACCACCGGCGTGCACATGCTCGACTACGTCAAAGAACCGTATCTCATGAAGCAAATTATTGCCGAGCGCATGAAACGCGGAATCCGCAGCCGTCAACTCATCATCGAAACCGCAGAATCAAGAAAATTTATTCGACGTGATTCCATCGAGCTTCGCGAATCACGGTTCCTCCCACCAAATATCAATATCCCTGCAACAATGTTACTGTTCGGCAACGACGTCGCATTCGTCACCACCCGTAAAGAAAACTCCGTGATCCTTGTCACGAGTGGTGATGTTTCGGTGACACTTCGCACGATGTTCGAACTTCTGTGGAGCTGCGCAAAATCGACGACATAACAAAAACAAAATCGACGCCGAAGTCGATATTTGTAGAAAACTTACAACAAAGATCGCTTAATAGCTGCCGCTTCCTCTTCCTCTTCTCTCAGCTTTGCGACCCGAATCGCCTCTCGCCGAGCCTTCTCCGTATGAATCTTTTCATCATTTTCTTGCGCGACTTCGGCAGCAAGCCGTTGTTGTGTTATTGGATTCTCAAGAATATTAGCGGAAACATCAAACTTAGCTTTATTCAAAATTTGGATAGTTTTTGAAGATTCTTCAATCAACTTTTCTGAATATTCGATATCAAGCTGATTTGAAGGTGTTCCCTTGAAATTTTTTTGTTCGCTTAAAATACTACGAGTTCTTGTTAAGTTTTCAGTCGCCGCTTCTAATGCAACGTTTATCATTGGCAAAAGTTCTGCTCCAAAAGTTTTATAGACCTCTTCATAATCAAGCTCCACAAACGCTTCAGCAAGTATGTACCCGCCTTGGCTCGTTTCAAGCGCTCGTTCCGCACGATCCATATCAGCGCCCCGTCCATGTAAGCCTTTATCAAAATTGTCTACCATGTTCTGAACGACTTCGCTCAAGTCATAATATCTTTCACCCCTCCACGAAGATCCATCCTCCCGTCCTTCAATTGCCTTCTTTTTCGCAGCCTTCTGAGCAAGCTCAGTCCAACCCGTAAGTAAAAAACCATCACGAAGTGCCCTGCCTACCTCTTGCATATTCTTATCTTGTTTCGCCTTCATGCCTTCCTGTCGCGCTCTCACAATACCCCCAACTAGTGAACCCTGCTCCTCAATTTCAGCGCTAGAAAGTGGAACCTTCCTTCCTACAAATGTATTTCCAGTCTCCGTTTCGATTTTGTCGATAACGATTTTGTCAAACTTCATAAATACAATCAAAATACTTCGACTTATCTTTCATCAATTATCATCCATGTAAGCCTTTGCAGCAAAAGGGATTGGGGATAACAAAACGAGCTCAATGCGAGCTCGTTTTGTATTGGAACGATGTATTTATTTTCCCTGACGCGCTTCGACGATGGTCTTTTGCACGTTCGTTGGCACTTCCATGTACTGACCGAACTCCATGGAGTAGCTTGCGCGTCCTTGGGTCATCGATCGGAGCGATGTGGAGTAGCCAAACATTTCTGCAAGTGGAACAAGAGCTTTCACGAACTTGATATTTCCGCGGTCGCCCATTTCCTGAATCTGTCCGCGCTTTCCGTTCAAGTCGCCGACGACGGATCCCATGAATTCGTCTGGAGTAACCGCTTCCACCTTCATCATTGGCTCAAGCAACACTGGTTTTGCGTTCTTGACGGCTTCCTGGAATGCCATGCTTCCTGCCATCTTGAAGGCTGCTTCGTTGGAGTCCACATCGTGGTAGCTTCCGTCGAACACCGTCACCTTGATGTTGATGAGTGGGAATCCAGCAATCGCACCGCGATCCATGGATTCACGCGCACCTTTTTCAATGGCTGGAATGTATTCGCGAGGAATGGATCCACCCTTTGTTTCTTCAAAGAACTCGAAGTTCTTTGCGTCTTCGCCGGTGTTTGGCTCCACACGCAACCAGCAGTGTCCGTACTGACCACGTCCACCAGACTGCTTGATGTACTTTCCTTCGCCTTCTGCCGCAGCACGAATCGTTTCGCGGTACGCAACTTGTGGGCGACCCACGTTTGCTTCCACGCCGTATTCGCGCTTCATGCGGTCCACCATAATTTCCAAGTGGAGTTCTCCCATACCAGCGATAATCGTCTGGTTGGAATCGGCATCCGTGTGCACGTGGAATGTTGGATCTTCTTCCTTAAGCTTCTGCAGCGCAACACCCATCTTTTCCTGGTCAGCCTTTGTCTTTGGCTCAAGTGCTTGAGAGATAACCGGCTCTGGGAAGGTAATGGATTCAAGAATCACTGGATGATCCGCGTCGCACAACGTGTTTCCCGTTGTGGTACTCTTCAAACCAACGGCTGCGGCGATTTCTCCAGCAAACACCTCCTCAACGTCCTCGCGGCTGTTTGCGTGCAAACGGACGATACGAGAAATACGCTCCTTGTCTCCAGTGGTGGTGTTCAACACGTATGTTCCCGCCTTGATCGATCCTGAGTACACACGGAAAAACGCGAGCTTTCCAACGAATGGATCTGCCGCAATCTTGAAGGCGAGTGCCGCAAACGGTGCGTCGTCCTTTGGTGGGCAGGCGATGAGCTCTTCGTGATCGTCTGGATTGAATCCGGTGATTGGTGGGACGTCGAGTGGCGATGGCAAGTAGTCCACAACTGCGTCGAGCATCTGCTGAACGCCTTTATTCTTCAAGGCAGAGCCGCAAAGAATTGGGAAGATTTTCAACGAGACCACCCCCTTACGAAGCGCAACCTTCAGTTCTGGAACAGGAATTTCTTCGCCGGCAAAGAAGCGGTCGAGCAATGCCTCGTCTTCTGCGACGATCGCCTCAACCAAGTTCTTGCGATATTCGTCTGCCTTTTCTTTGTACTCGTCTGGAATTTCGATTTCGTCGACCACCTTGCCCATGTCGTCCTTATAGATGAACGCCTTGCGCAAGAGCAGGTCGATGATTCCGACGAAATTACTCTCGGTTCCGATTGGCAACTGAATTGGATATGCGTTTGGTGCCAAGCGCTTCCGGATGGAATCAACGTCTTTGTAGAAGTCGGCACCGGTACGATCGAGCTTGTTGATGAAACACACGCGAGGAACTTTGTACTTGTCGGCCTGATGCCAAACCGTCTCAGACTGTGGCTCCACGCCAGCAACGCCGTCGAACACGGTTACGCCGCCGTCGAGCACACGAAGCGAGCGCTCCACTTCCACGGTAAAGTCCACGTGGCCAGGGGTGTCGATGATATTAATACGGTGATCCTTCCAGAAACACGTGGTCGCAGCAGCCGTAATGGTGATACCGCGCTCCTGTTCCTGCTCCATCCAGTCCATGGTTGCTTCACCTTCATGCACTTCACCGATCTTGTGCTTCTTACCAGTGTAGTACAACACGCGCTCCGTTGTGGTGGTCTTTCCCGCATCGATGTGCGCAATGATTCCGATGTTCCGAACCCGTTCCAATGGATAATCACGTTGCATAAGAAAAAAATGTAGACGTTTGAGAAGAATGACAAAGAGTTTTCTGTTTGCGACGAGTTTCGATGCGCGGCGAGCGAAGCTTCCGAGACGTACTTCTCGGTACGTTGAGGAAGTTCGCGATGGCGCAAGTCGAAAATCGGCCAAACAGGAAAGCCGTCTATCGGGCCAAGTGAGCGAACGCACGGTTAGCCTCAGCCATACGCTGCACATCGAGTTTCTTCTTCACTGCATCGCCTTCGTTCTTGCTTGCTGCAATCAATTCTTCCGCAAGCTTCTCGCACATTGGGCGACCCTTCTTTCCGCGAGCCGCCACGAGAATCCAGCGATACGCCAACGCATACCGACGATCGCCACGCACTGGCATTGGCACCTGGTAGTTTGCACCACCAACGCGCTTCGATTTTACCTCAACTGCTGGAGTGACGTTCTTGATTGCGGTGTCGAAGACTTCCAATGGATCTGCCTTTGTTTCTTCCGCAATAATGTCGAATGCATCGTACACAATGCCGCGAGCGATGCTCTTCTTTCCACTTTCCATGACGTAATTGACTAACTTGGCAACCAAAACGCTCCCGTATTTTGCATCAGGAGCGAGATTGCGCTTTGGAGCGGCTTTACCACGCATATTATATTTCTTTTGGCGACACCGTTTTGCTTCCCACGTGGATGTGGTACTCGGCATCTTTGATTAAATTGGACCGAACTGAAGTGACGAGGCTTTTGCATTTGAGCCTAGTTTCGATGCAGGACGAGCAAAGGTCGCGAGGCGTACTTCATGTGTACGTTGAGCGACTTTGCGATGTCCTAAGTCGAAAATAGGCCAAATGCAAAAGTCTCAATTATTTCTTTTTTACGGCGCCTTTCTTTGGGCGCTTGGTTCCGTACACCGAACGGCTGCGGTTGCGACCTTCAACGCCGGAAGCGTCGTACCGACCGCGGACGATGTGGTAGCGAACACCTGGCAAGTCCTTCACACGTCCGCCACGGATCATGACGATAGAGTGCTCCTGAAGGTTGTGACCTTCACCTGGAATATATGCGGTGACTTCCGTACCGTTCGAAAGACGGACACGAGCCACTTTACGCAAAGCCGAGTTTGGCTTTTTTGGAGTCATGGTAGTGACCTTCACACAAACGCCACGCTTGAATGGTGCGCCCTTGCGAAGGATGGTTTTCTTGCGGTGCAAGGAATCCAACGTGTACTGCATCGCAGGCGAAGCACTCTTGTTCTTCGCTTTTGTGCGACCCTTTCGGAGAAGTTGATTGATTGTTGGCATAGTTCAGCGCCTTCTCACATCGAGAACGCCCTATTTAAAAGTGACAAAAGCCTACCACAAGCCAAAAAATGGGTCAACGAAATCGCCTGGACAACGCCGGGAATCTTTGACAAAACCCCCTTCCGCCCACAGAATCCTCAGCACACAGGAGTTTCTCATGCCCGATCATAACCCCGTTCACGTCGCCGTCGAAACCATGATGGCGGCCCAAAAGCTCTCCCAGAGCGCTGTCGCACAAAAAACCGGCATCCATCGGAACTTCATCATCGATATCCTCAGGGGGAAGGTTCCGAGGGTACGCGATGGCGCGAAGTTCGCCGACGAGGACCCGCGCTATGCCAAGCTCGCAGCCGGCCTCGGCCTGGATGTCGCGCCATTCGTGGCAATGGCCAAACGCGAACAACAACGCCGTGCCCGGGCGACGCCAGAAAGCGAAGAATCTCGGGAAACGGGAGTGAAGCGAACACGGACGGGCGGGATCTCGGTGCATATCTCCGGTTCAACACTCGAGTTGACAAACGTCGTCCTCGCCTTCGATATCCCCGAGGGCCGGGTGACGATCAGCATCCAGCCTCATCCGAAGCCATGACCCCACGCAGCCGCCAACCGATCGCTCACAGAGAGCCGTCGCAAGGCGGCTTTTCTGTTTCAACCCTTAGGGTTGGTCAACGCTAAGGGTTGGCCGACCTACCCTCCAAAATACATCCCCAATAATCCCCCGCAAGAGGATCCGATCAGGTGGTCGCAGCCGAGGAAGGATGCGATTTGGATGAAATAGAATGGATCATATGGCGTCATGAGGGCGATCATGACGAGAACGAGCATGATGCGGGAACCATTGATTTGTAACCAGCGCGCGATCCATTCGTAGCCAGTTCGATAGGTGATGACGTCCACGAGCTTCGATCCGTCGAGGGGATGCACCGGAATCAGGTTGAACACCAAAAGTAAAAGATTCACCAATACGGACAACACAAGGAACGCGCCAAGCATCGTATCCATGCGAACAATCTCAGTTTCAAGGAAAATTCGGAACAGCATCGCAGCAATCGTAGCCATGATAAGGTTCGCGATTGGACCAGCAAGCGCGATCAACAATCCATCCTTCAGGGGCGACTTCAAATTTCGCGGATCAAACGGCACTGGTTTTGCCCAACCGAATCCGATGGTGACGAGCATCAGAAACCCAAGTGGGTCGATATGCGACAACGGGTTGAGCGAAAGTCTGCCGAATTTTTCCGCCGTATCGTCACCCCGCCACTTCCCCACAATGGCATGCGCAAACTCGTGCACCGTTAACGCAATAATCAGCGCCGTCAACCAGACGAACGCGAGCATTGGAGTAGTGAAAAAAAGTTGTAACAACATATATTTGTAGAGACGACCCGGCGAGTCGTCTCAAAATCACATCAATCACGACGCAGTCACATTCGCACCGACCGCCTTCAGCTTCCCGTAAAGATCTTCATATCCACGCTCGAGATGTTCAAATCCGCTGAGCGTCGATTCGCCGTCGGCGACCAATGCGGCAATCACGCACGCCAATCCGGCGCGAATATCGAGGAGCTCCGTGGTGACTCCGTGGAGCGGCGTCGGACCTTTAATAATCGCGGAGTGCTTGTGGTTGTGATCCTTAAAGCGACACGCAACCTCGCCAAGACACGTATCGAACAACGTGATATCTGCGCCCATCTCTTTCAACACATCGGTATACCCGAATCGCTCCTCGTACACGGTTTCGTGAATCACCGATGTTCCTTCGGCCTGCGTCATCGCCACAAGGAACGGTTGCTGCCAATCAGTCATAAAGCCCGGATGGGTATCGGTTTCAATCTGAATTCCTTTGTACTTCGCAGCTCCTTTGAAAAGAATTCCGTTCTCGCGAACTTCGTAGTCGCCGCCAATGAGACGAACCGCATTCAAAAACGTCACCATGTCGCGATGCACGGCACCTTCGCAAAAAATCTCACCACGTGTCGCCAGCGCCATACTCGCAAAGCTCGCAGCCTCCATTCTGTCTGCAACCACAGTGTGCTCGCAGCCATGAAGCTTCTCTACGCCAATAATTTCGATGTGACGACCAGCGCCAAGCTCGATGATGGCGCCCATCTTTTGGAGCATCATAATGAGCTCAATAATCTCTGGTTCGATCGCGGCATTCTTAATGACGGTTCGGCCCTTTGCGAGCACGCCAGCAAACAGTGCGGTCTCCGTGGAACCGACCGACGGATACGGTAAATCGATCACCGCACCTTTCAATCCATTCGGCGCTTTGGCGTGATAGCCCTCAGCATCAATTTCGATGATGGCGCCCATGGCCTCAAGCGTATCGATATGAAAATTCACCGGACGTGGACCGATCTTGTCTCCCCCAAGTGAGGGCACAAATGCCTCGCCAGTGCGATGAAGCAAGGGGGCAAGCGCCAAAATCGACAGACGATTCTTCCGCGACAACGACATCGCCGACGACGACGCGATCGTTGCAACACGAATCTTCAGCGTGTGATCAACGAGATCGGTTGTCGCACCGAGCGTCGTCACCAACTCACGCGCGATCTCCGACTCCTTCTGCAGTGGAATATTGTGTAACATCACCTCCCCATCCGTTAACACACTCGCAATAATCATTTTTGATGCCGCATTTTTTGCCCCCGCAATCTTCACCGATCCTTTCAAAGGCTTCCCACCAACAATTTTCATCATGTTCATAGATGAAAGAAGTGTAAAGCGAAAAGTAAAAAGTTGAAAGTCAAACACAAAACCGCTCCTGCACGGAGCGGTTTTGATGTGGAACTAGACTCCTTCACCAAAGTGGAAACGATCGGTAAGCTTTTCGTACGTGAAGAGCTCCTCATCCTTGAAGAAGCGCTTAATTTCGACAGCAGACGCCTCAAGAGAATCCGATGCGTGCACCATGTTACTTGGCATGTTCATGGAGAGGTCTGCGCGGATGGTTCCGGCGTCGGCCTTCCGTGGGTTTGTTGCGCCAACAACCTTGCGAACCTCCTCAATAATCTCGATGCCTTCGTACACGATTGCGACCACCGGGGTTGAACGCATGTACTGTACCAATGACGGGAAGAATGGCTTATCCTTGATGTGGTTGTAGTGCTCAGTGAGCGTCACTTCGTCCAAGTGCGCCATCTTCATGGCCACCATTTTCAAGCCCTTTCGCTCAAAACGGGAAAGAATTTCGCCAACAAGCTCGCGTTGCAATGCATCTGGCTTAATGAGCACCAGCGTTCGCTGAATATCTGCCATAGAATTTGGGCTAAGATTTGCGGAGAGTGTACGGGAAAGTTCAAAAACAGGCAAGAACGAACAGAAGACCCGCCGCGCGTAGCGACAGGTCTCCCGGGCGTCGTGTCATGAACCGACAACGGTGAGCGGAACAACGTGATACCTGGCCACGAAGGCGCGAAGGGCCGCGAGAGCAGGCCGGCCCACAGCGCTCACATGCTTCGTCTCTGCCGCGATCTCCCTGCACGACTGAACGAATTCAGAGAACGAGCTCTCGCGAATGCTCGAGTTGGGGATGGACGCGATCGCTGCGGCAGCGAAATCGAACCGACCGATGCGAAGGAAGTAATTCTTCCACAGCACCGCAACCTCCGCACGCTGTTCGTGGCCACCAAGTTGGTACCGCGGGTTAGCCATGAGCATGCCCATCGCGGAGAGATGACTCTCAACCTCGGCGCGCTCTTCGGCAGAGGCTGCGCCAAGAAATCCGACGATTGCTGCACGAGTATGGAACACCATTGCCGCAGTCTTCCGTACATCCGCTCCCCCATCACGACTTCCGTCACGCTCCAGCCGTGCGAGACGGTCGATGAAGATATCGAGAATCTGCAGATTGGAGGCCAGCCCTGGCATCTCGAAATCCTGGAGGAAGTTCGACATCCGAACGAACTCCTGAACTTCTGCCGGCGTCAGTTGCAAACGCCGCATATGCCAGTGCACACGCGCCAACCAGAGAACAGAACACAGCAGCATCAGACCAGCGAAGAATGTCATTGGGAACCCCCAGAAGTGATGGTATTGCCTTGAGCAACGTATCAAAAATCTTAAAAACTGTAAAAATTACTGGTGTATCTCAACAACAGAATCCGTCACGGCAACACAAATATCGCCCATCTGATCCGTGCGGAAGATCTTTGCCCCGACCGATTCCAATCGACCGATCGTAAACGGACTTGGATGGCCGTAATGGTTATCGGCTCCCACCGAAATAATCGCGTATTCCGGCTTCAGCATTTCCAGAAAATCGAGACTCGACGACGTGTCGCTGCCGTGGTGGCCAACCTTGAGGACGTCGACGTGACCGATGTCGCCGAGTTGTGCCTCGACCTCGGCTTCTGCATCGCCAGTAAAGAGCATTTTCTTTTCGCCAACGGTGAGAAGCGCGACAACAGATCGAGCATGGACGTTCTCAGCGGTGAGGTCGGTGGTGGCGTCGGGAGGCCAGAGCATGCTCAACGTCGAGTCCGAACCGAGCAACCAAGATTGCTTCGCTGCGCTCGCAATGACGGAATTCGATTCCGATTTCGCAGAATCGAACGCCTCGGCCGAAGCCGCGGAGTACGCCATGCCGTTGTCCACGATCTCATTAACGGAATGTGTTGCGATGAGATCAATGAGTCCGTTGATGTGATCGGCGTGCGGATGCGTGGCAATAATCGCATCGAGGTGCCGCTCCCATGGAAATCGCACCGTCGAAAGTTTCTCCACCATACCAAAACGCGTTGGCCCGCCGTCGATGACGATGTCGCGATCCGCGCCGTCCAAATAGATGCCGTCGCCTTGTCCAACGTCAAACACCCACACATGAACACCGTTCGTGTTCCATCGTTCGCCGTGAATTCCGATGATGCCGATGTTTACGATGAATAACAGGATGAAGGCACCAACCATGAATCGAATATGTTCCCAATGCCAGGAATCGAGGCTGCGTTCGAATGCTGGATGAAGCTTGCGAATCATCGATGCGGCGGTGGCTAGTCCGATCATTGAAACAATCACTGCGATCGATGGCGGAATCGGCACAGAGGCAAATGGGATTCGGGCAAAAGCTCCGATAATGCCAGTCATCGAAACCAAAGCAGTCCATGCGGGAAGCGCGACCCAGACTCCGATCTGCGGAATGATCGACGAGACCAGAATCGATCCCGCACCAAATGCCATAGCAAACGGAATAAACGGCAGCACGAGCATGTTCACGAATGGCGCGACAACGGAGAGCGAGCCGAATGAAACAAGTGTAATCGGAAGAGTTGAGATCGTTGCAGCAAGCGTTGACGCGAGTGACTCACGAACGCCGAACGATGATGGAATCCTTTTCAAGAACGGAGCAATCCGATCGGTGAGCACAATCAAGCCGATTGTCGCAGCAACCGAAAGCTGAAACCCAACATCATCTCGCAACAATCGTGGTTCGACGAGAAGCATGACGGCAACGGTGAGCGCGATGATATTTCGCGGCGACGTGTGGCGGCCAATATGTCGTGATGTCAGCGCAAGAACACCCATCACTCCAGCACGAATTACCGCAGCACCGGCGCCGGCGATGATGACGAATCCGCCGATCATCAACACGATGATTGGAAACGCTTGTCGTCGATACAATCCCAGCGTCACGAGAAGAATCAACGCGAGGTCGGCAACAACGGCCACGTTGTATCCGCTTGCCGCAACAATGTGACTCGTCCCCGTCTCACGAAACGCCGTCTTCCACGTTTCCGAAAACGAATTCTCCCCCATCAATAAACCGAGGAGAAGCGTTGCCTGTGGCTCCGGAAGCATTGATCGAACGCGTTGGTCGATTAACTCGTGAATCGCACCGATCGTCATGTAAAATTCGTCGCCAATCGACGGCCCAGCTGGCGCAAACGTAAATGGTGCGCTTGATACTCGACAAATCGCGTAAATCGATTTCGCCGCAAGGAACCGATCGTATGCAAAGCCATCGAACGGCTGCGGCTCCTCCAAAACACATGACGCGCGGATTCTTTCACCGATCTTCCCCACCGACGATATCGGTGCGTCGATAAGAATGCGATCGGATCTTGCCGGATTCGATGGCGCCTCAATCGATAGCAGATCGACCGTATACGTCACGCCGTCATCTTTCAGATCGGCGCCGATGATACGGCCCTCAACCACAACAATCTTCCCCACCTCGTTCGCAATCGAATTCGTCCCAGGCCCAACGCTCCAATATCGTCCAACACCGATGAGGATCCCAGTCGCGAACATGCCAACCAAAAGCGCCCGATCCCTTTGCGGAATCGAACGCGTCAACCAAAACACTATTCCAAGGAATCCAATCGCGGCGATCACGATCGGCGCAATTGGCAACCAGGACGCGAAAGCAATTCCCACGCCAATCCCAACACAAACAAGAAACAGGATCAAACTTAGCGACGATCCGATCTTCATAAGACTAACTTAGTTTGTCGCGAACTAAGTTAGTCACAAACTTAGTTCGTTGATGCTACAACAAAATTCACCAACTTCCCCTTCACCACAATCGTCTTTTTCGGTTCGTCGATGACGTACTTCGCCACATTCTCGTCAGCACGCGCCATCCTCACAATCGTCTCTTCAGCTTCATCAGCCGCAATCACGATCGTCCCACGCAACTTTCCGTTCACCTGCACCGCGATTTCAATAGTGTCGTCCTTCAGCATCAACGGATCAGCGACCGGCCATTCCTGTTCTTCCACGAATCCTGTTCCGCCAAGCTGCTCCCACATTTCGTTTGCGACGTGTGGCGCGAATGGAACAAGTACACGCAAGAACGTTTTCAACGATTCCTTGGTAATCGCACCCTTTTCCTGCACCACATTCACAAACATCATAAGTTGCGCAACGGCGGTATTGAATCCAAATCCCTCAATGTCACCCGAAACTTTCGCGATCGTCTTGTGCAACATCTTCGTCACCTCAGCGTCTTCAGCGTCGGCAACCTTCTCGCTCATGCGAATCGCCTTGTCCAAGAATCGTCGCACGCCGATCACACCATTTGTATTCCATGGTACAGGCTCCTCAAACGGGCCCATAAACATTTCATACACCCGAAGCGTGTCAGCACCGTGCTCGTTCACAATTTCGTCAGGATTCACCACATTCCCCTTCGATTTCGACATCTTCGTTCCGTCCTCGGCCATAATGAGGCCATGGCTATGACGACGTGCATATGGCTCACTTGTTGGAACGTACCCGCGATCGAACAAAAACTTATTCCAGAAACGTGAATACAATAAATGGAGAGTGGTGTGCTCCATGCCGCCGTTGTAGATATCGATCGGCATCCACTGCTTTAATGCCTCTTTTGACGCGAATTCCTTGTCGTTGTGCGGATCGGTGTATCGGAGGAAATACCAACTCGATCCCGCCCAGTTTGGCATCGTGTCCGTTTCGCGTTTCGCTGGCCCGCCACACTGAGGACATTTCGTGTTCACGAAGCTCTCAATATTCGCCAGTGGCGATTCACCATTCTCCGTTGGCTGATAATTCTCAACAGTTGGTAAAATAACTGGAAGCTCTTCCGTTGGCACCGCAACCCAACCGTCCTTCTCGCAGTGCACCAACGGAATCGGCTCCCCCCAATAGCGCTGTCGGGAGAAGACCCAATCGCGAAGTTTATATTGCACTTTCTTTCGACCACCGGCCTTCTCAACGGCCTCATCAAACGAAACGAGAGGTCGATCAACGCTTGGCAAGTTCATCACCTCAGCAAATGCACGATCGCGCTCATCGTGTTGCGGCACTGCCATAACCGCGCCAGTTCCGTAGTGACCGAGGACATAATCCGCAATCCACAATGGAACCTTCTCGTTGTTCACTGGATTGATGACGAACGCGCCGGTGAATACTCCTGTCTTCTCTTTCGTTTCGTCGCCACGCTCAATATCGGTTTTCGATTTCACCGATGCGATGTATGCGTCAACCGCACTTCGCTGTTCCGTTGAAACAATCGACGCAACCAGCGGATGTTCCGGCGCAAGCACAACGTATGTCACACCAAAAATCGTATCGGGGCGCGTTGTAAAAACAGTAATAATTCCCGACGGAGATTCTTCGCTTTGCTCAGAATGACTAATCCGGAAATCAATCTCCGCGCCTTCGCTGCGCCCAATCCATTCTTCCTGCTGTTTCTTGATTTTCGGTAAATAGTTCACGCTGTCGAGATCGGAGAGCAAGCGGTCTGCGTATTTGGTAATCGCGATCATCCACTGCGACTTCATCTTCTTTTCCACCGTCGTTCCACAGCGCTCGCACTTTCCCGCAATCACTTCCTCGTTCGCGAGTCCGCACAAATCTTTTGGACACCAATTGATCGCCATTTCCGCTTTGTATGCGAGTCCGGCCTTAAAGAATTCCAAAAACATCCACTGCGTCCATTTGTAGTACGCAGGATCTGTCGTGTTCACCTCGCGGCTCCAGTCAAAACTAAAGCCCATGGACTGGAGTTGGCGACGAAACGTATCAATGTTTGTCTGCGTAAAGGTTCCGGGATGATTTCCGGTTTTGATCGCGTAGTTTTCTGCTGGCAAACCGAATGCATCCCAACCCATTGGGAACAACACGTTCTTGCCCTCCATACGGCGCTTTCGCGCAAGAATGTCCATCGCGGTGTAGCTTCGTGGGTGACCAACGTGAAGCCCGGCACCCGATGGATACGGGAATTCCACGAGCAAATAGCACTTTTCCTTCGGCGAATCATTCTTTGCTTCAAAAACACCCTCGTCTATCCACCGCTTCTGCCACTTTCCATCGATACTCTTGTGGTCGTACGACATATGCCGCACATCGTATCGAATTGTAAGCAATGTGGGAAGAAACATGTACAATGCAGGAATATGGACGTCGTGAAGTCACTCCACAAGCTCCAAACCGCCCTGAACATCATTCTCGTCATCTGGGCAACGGTCATCATCGGGTTCGCATTACCGATCGATCATAAATATCACGGTGGATGGATCTTCGGCTTAGCGTGGTTCCCGATTGTGCTTTTCGCAACCATCGAAATTGTGACGACGGCAAGGCTCCCAAAACGATTTTTTCCGGCATTCATCACCTTCGTAGTGCCATTCATTTTCATCGGTATCAACGTCTTCCGGGGAACAAACGTCAGTATTGAAAACTTCGTCGTACAAACCGCAATGTTGCAATTCACCGCAAGCATGCTTGCATTCGCTCTCCAAGCCGCCGTCTTTCCGTTCGTTTACGGAACCGCACAACACACGAAGAACTTTTTCCAAGAAGAAGCGCTCCCCCAACTCTTCGGTGCCGCGCTTGGACTGGGAGTGTGTTGGTTTGCGTTCAGCTTCCTTCTCACGTACAGCGTCATTACTCCAGCCGATCTTCCACTGATCATCGTCGGAATCCTCCAGGGCGGAATCAATCTCGGACAAACACTTTACAAATCTCGCTACGAATAGAGGTCCAAAAACACGTGTGCCCGCCTGCTCTCATCGAGCTGGCGGGCACCGTTCGTCCGTGTCAGTCACCGATTCTCGACAGAGTGCCCCGTTCAAAATCGACCGGAGAGTCGTCGGATCACCGCAGCGTCGCTCGACGCACGAATCGTCGAGATAGCGAAACCGATCGCGAAATCGACAACCGCCTCGCTCCGGTGAATCAGCAGGCCGATCTGCTCATGGGTCATCGTGCCCACGGAACCGTCAGCAAAGCCGAAGCGCAACCCCAGGTAGTGCCAGGCAGCAGGGTCCGCCACATGCCGACGAAGAAGCGCGAACGCCGCCGCACGAGAAGACTCGGTCCACGCCGACCGCAACACGCCCCCGTAGCGCTCGGCCACGAATGCCGGGAAGTGGTCCCAGTAGCCCGCGACGATGTCTTCCGCGATTCCTGCCGTAGACACCTGGTCGGCAAACATTGCCCACAGCGCATCCGCCGACGGAATCTCCGGAAGAACGTCGGTCCGAGGGCCGAAGATCTCGGTGAGGCAGCGTTCGAGCGGATCGTCGGGGCGAACAGCGCTCGCAAGAAGAAGGGCGCGAACGCCCTCCACGTAGGGACGGAAATTCGTATCCAGGGCCATTGGGAAAACCTCGAAACCGCGGGGAAGGAAATGCGGCCCGCTATTATTAGCCGAAATATAGCGTTTTGTCCAAAATCTGCTATGCTCCGCACCATGTCCTTCTCCCTCCCCCAAGACCTGATTGATCGGCTCGAAGACCAGTTTGGCGCCGCAAAAGCACGCCAAGCCGTCATGGGAATGACGAGCCGCTACGTGACGCTTCGCGTGAACACGCTTAAATCCAACGACGCGGAGATTATGGAAATCTTCCGCCAAGAGCTCATTCAGTTCGAACGCGCGAAGAGGTTACCGCATGCGTTCATCGTCAAAAACCGAAAGGCGAAGGAACTCCTCAACCACCAGATGTGCCTGAGCGGCCTCGTGTATTTGCAGGGCCTCACATCGATGCTGCCACCGATCGTCCTCGATCCAAAACCAAACGAATCGATTGCGGATTTTTGCGCAGCGCCGGGGAGTAAAACGAGTCAGATGGCGGCGATGATGGAAGGGAATAGGCAGTTGGAAGTAGGCAGTAGGCCGAACATTTCCGCGTTTGAACCAAACTTTGTTCGCTATCAAAAACTCCACAACACGCTGAAGATCCAGGGGGCTGAATTCGTCAAAACGCAACAAATCGACTCCACAAAACTTGGCGCAATGATGCCGGAAGCGTTCGATAAAATCCTCCTCGACGTTCCCTGCTCTGCCGAAGGACGTATCGATGCGGACGACGATCGTTCTTTCGAGACGTGGGGCGACGCAACACACCAAGCGTACCCCGAGCTTCAACGCCGACTCTTTTCCTCGGCCGTTGCAGCGCTCAAACCCGGCGGCACACTTGTGTATTCCACCTGTACCCTCGACCCGAACGAAAACGAACGCATGATCAACTGGGCGCTCAGCGAGTTTCCCAATCTCACCGCCGAGTCGATCAATCTCCCATTCCCCGGCATCGTCCACAAAAGTACAAAATCCACCACCCTTTTGCCAACCAAACTGTACGAGGGATTTTTCGTGGCGAAGATGATGAAAACGAACCGATAAGCTACAGTACACATGCCCAGGAGTTCCCGTGACCATGCTCTTCGTTCCGATCGCGCCAACCACTCAGATCGCGCTCAATACCGATCGAGAAACCGTTACGATCGTTCACATCTTCCCGCTCAGCTTGGACGTCGCCAATGTCGTATCGAGCTTCGCAAACAAGGCCCAGGGTCTTGTGATCACTCGCGTCACTCTTCCGACGGTGGATCTCCTCGCGCTCGCGTCGCTCATCAACGAACACGTTCCTCGATCGGAACGCTACGGTCCGCGAGGGCCGTTCCAGCAAACGGGCGTGACGATGGACATCGACCTCCTCAAGTGTACCCTCGGCCTGATGCGGGGCCTCACCGCAGATGAACGCCATGGCACAGACGAGGTCCGAACGTTCACCCACGCTGTCAGAGAAGACTGTCAGATCGTTGCCTTCGTAGTGACGTTCGCACGAGCGCACGACATCGCGGTCACGATCGACATGGTGGCGCCAAAGATCCTTCAGACTCTCGCCGAACAGCTTCCGGACGTTCAGCCGGGCTAGCAGTCCGCGGCCCCTACGCACGCCACAACGAGACGCCGCCGGCCCCTGTGGGCTGGCGGCGTTCCTGTTTCCGGAGAATCGCGTACACTTGGATTATTACAAATCCAATCTATGGAAACGTATCTTCGTCAAAGCACCGTCGACCCGCTCCGGGAAGGAAAGTTGCTTGGGATCTTCTACGGTCTTTTTGGCCTTATTTTTGCAAGCATCGTGTTGTGGTTCATCCATCGCGGCGACATTCCCCTCGAATTCGCCACTCCAATTGATAAAGTTGCCGGCGCGTTTGGACTCATGACATTATGCGTACCGTTTCTTTTTGCAAAAATATGTCTTTCCATTCAACCGGTCATAAAAATCACCATCGCCGATGACACGATCTCCTTTGAAAAAACCGATAAAACGATAACAACAATTCCCTGGAACACGATTCTTGATGTATCGAAAACCATATCCATGGGACGTTATTCCAGGGGAAACATCGTACAGAATTCAATCCTGGTCGTCTATCGAGACCCACAAGGGAAAAAGTGCAGAATTGGCGGATCTGAACCTGCGTGGATACAGCAAGAAAATCACCGTGTCGTTACCGGAGAAGCATTACGAGAAACCCTTCGAAAACTCTGGCGAACAAAAATAAGGAAAACACCATAACATGGACCTTTTCGATTCCATCCTCACCCAACCATCCGCAAACACGCCGCTCGCGGAGCGGATGCGGCCAAAAACGCTCGAGGAATTCGAGGGGCAGCAGGATGTGATTGGGCCGGGTTCGCCGCTCTACACGGCGATCGTTTCCGATGACGTTCCGAGTCTGATGCTTTGGGGGCCGCCGGGAACAGGAAAGACGACGCTCGCACACATTGTTGCGACGATGACGAAGGCACGATTTGTTCCCTTCTCTGCCGTTGGCGGAAGCGTCAAAGATGTCCGAACCATCATCGACCAGGCGGAAACCGATCGAAAATATTACAAACGGAAAACAATCCTTTTTGTTGACGAGATTCATCGGTTTAACAAAGCGCAACAAGACGCGTTTTTGCCGTCGGTAGAAAACGGAACGATTATTCTCATTGGTGCAACCACTGAGAACCCATCCTTCGCCGTGAACGGCGCGCTGCTTTCGCGTTCTCGCGTCATCGTCCTCAAACAACTGGAGCCGGAATCGATCATAAAGATTCTCAAACGCGCGATCACCGACAAAGAACTCGGCCTCGGCACAGAAAACATCGTGATCGACGAGGACGCGATCGGCATGCTTGCGAATTTTGCGAACGGCGATGCACGATCGGCGCTCAACACACTCGATCTTGCGGTGAAGACATCAAGGGGCGCACCAATCACCACCGATCTCATTAAAACCGCGCTCACAAAAAGCCATTTGCATTACGACAAAGACGGCGAAGAGCATTACAACATCATCTCCGCGCTCCACAAATCCATGCGGGGGAACAATGCGAACGCGGCACTGTATTGGATGGGACGAATGCTGCTTTCCGGGGAAGATCCTCGATACGTCACGCGTCGACTCATTCGGTTCGCGAGCGAAGACATCGGACTTGCCGATCCGAATGCGCTGGTTCAGGCCATTGCCGCACACGATGCCGCACAAATGATCGGCATGCCGGAATGCTCGGTTAATATTGCGCAATGTGTGGCGTACTTATCGAAAGCGCCAAAATCGAATGCGCTTTACACCGCGTGGCAGTCCATTTCCGACGACATCCAAAACCTTCCGAACGAACCGGTTCCAATTCACCTTCGGAATGCTCCAACCAAACTCATGAAGGATCTCGGCTACGGCAAAAACTACAAATACACGCCAAATTTCAAAAACGCAGAGGATGCGAGGCAGGAGTATTTACCAAAGTCGCTCAAGGCAAAAAAGTATTTTTTAGACTAACTAAGTTAGTCCCAAACTTAGTTTAATTTCTGTTTTTCCCAAAGCTCGAAGAACCGACCGCGTTTGTTGTACAGATCGGTAAATGATCCCGATTCGATGATGCGGCCACCTTCAAGCACAAGAATGCGATCCATTTCCTTAATTGTCGTGAGTCGATGAGCAATAACAAGAGCGGTGACATTCTTAAAGAAGACATGAAGTGAATCCTGGATCTTTTCTTCGGATTCTACATCGAGATGCGACGTTGCTTCGTCGAGGAACAGCACGTCCGGCTCTTTGAACACGGCTCGAGCGATTCCGACGCGCTGGCGCTCACCACCAGAAAGCTTTACCCCCTTCTCACCAATCGCAGTCTCGACACCATAGGGTAATCGATAGAGGAACGAGGTGACGTGCGCGATGTTTAACGCCTTCTCGAGCGCTGCGTCGTCGTTCTTCTTTGGATTTGCGAGAAGAATATTCTCACGCAGTGAAAGGTTGAACACTTCGGTTTCCTGCAACACGACCGTCGCCTTTTGGTAATACGAGCTCTTCTTAATCGATCGCAAAGGCACGTCATCTACGAGAATCTCACCAGTGTAATTTTCGTTTTCTTTCAGCAACAACTTAAACAGCGTCGATTTCCCTGCGCCAGATAATCCAACGAGCCCAAGACGCTCGCCGCGATGCAGATCAAACGAAATATTGTGCAGTACCTCATCTCCGCCGTAGGAAAACGAAAGATTCCGCACGGAAATTATTTTCCAATCTTTGGGAAAATTCCGCGTTGCGTCGCGACCATCGAGGAACGATTCAATACTCAACAATTCTTGCATGCGCGCAACAGCAAGCTTTTGCATAATAAAGTCCTGAACGGTGTCTGAAAAACTTGATGCACAGTCAATAACACGCCCAAAATAAAAGTTGAAGATAATGAGGAAACCTACGCCATACGTACCGCGGAGAATTCCAAGCGCAATCACAAGAACCACAACCATGCGGAAGGTAATAGAGTACGCGCTCAGCACAACAGCCTGACTCTGAAAACGATAAATCCGCTCTTGTACACGGTTAAAAACATCGTTCGCGGCTCCCTGAACGCGGCCCATCAATCCAGCGCTCATATTCAACACCTTGACGGTACGAATGTTATTCACCCCCTCAAACATCACACCATTGAGCTCTTCTTCCTTCGCATTGACCTGCTGCGCAGCAATGCGCGCCTTCTTGATTAATTTTTGATTGATTGCAATGTACGACAACAAAAATATTGCTGTCACAGCGGCGATAAATCGATCGGTGATACCAATCATCACCACGGTTCCAATAAAAATGACGATCATCTCAATGGTGCCATTAATCCAAATCCGCATGAGTCGATCGATGGCGTCACCACCACGATCGAGACGCTTCAATTTATTCCCCGCATTTTCACGCTCGTGCCACGCCATGTCGAGCGCAAAAAGCTTTGTCATCGACGCATTCTTTGCATCCAACGCAGCACGCTCTCCAGCTCCAAAACCATACTTTCGTGCAAAATACTGACCGAATATTTTGAGAATCATTGACACCACCCAACCCGCAAACAACCACCAAAGCATCGTCAATGGCTCCCCCGCCTTCCACGACACGCAAAAGGTGAGAATCGTCGCAAGAACCCATGCGGGATACAACCACGCAACATCTGAGATAAAACGTGATGCTGTTCCAAGAATCACTTTACCTTTATACGGCGAAAGAAAATGCCACACATCTCGAAAGAGCTGTGTGGTGGTGTAGTTTTTCTCGAAGACCTGTTCTTTTGTATCGGTCATAGAAGAAATGATATCAGAAATGACTTTGGCGCTTTTATTCGCGACCAGTTTCGATGAAGATCGAGGAAAGCTTCTGAGACGTACTTCTTGGTACGTTGAAGAAGTTTCCGATGATCTGAATCGAAAATGGGCCGAAGAAATGCGCCAAAAGGAAAGCCGGCCGAGCTCTAGATGCAACTGACACCCCTTCGTAAGAGGTCGCCATCTGGTGTTGCAACGAACTCGGCCGGACAGTACCGCGCGTGATGCCATGAGACCGCTCCCCAGTGGTCTGTACATTCGACGCCGCGCGCGACGTGGTAGCCCATTACTGACTGGGCAAAAAGGACGGGTCCTTCAATCGTCTCGGAACCTGAGGTTGAAAGGAAGTTCAAAGCCGCAACGAGAGACCCGCTCGTTGAGCCTATCAAATATCGCCAATCCCCTCAAACCGCAAGCCCCGAGGTTTTCCCCCGGGGCTCCGTAGCGTTTGTGCTGCCTGTCAACGGTCCCGATACTCCGCGAGGAGCACCGCCGCCGCCCCCACAGCGTCTACCATGGTGTATGCCTCGTGAAGGCTCCCGTAGCCGAAGCCGCGGCGGACGACGTCCTCCAGGAGCACGCGAAGTGCTGCGAACTCCACGCGGTCCACCAGGATGATGGGCCGATCCGCGGGAATCTGCCCAAGAAGCTTCCGTGAAATCACGTCGAGCACCTCGAACATCGTTCCGATGCCGCCGGGCAGCGCCACGTAGGCGTCGCCCAGGTCGATGAGCATCTTCTGCCGAAGCGCGAGTTCGTCGAACTCCACGCGTTCCGTGAACGCGTTGTGCCCGGGCGGGTAGCGCTCCGCATTTAGGAGCACGCCGTGCACCTGACCGCCAGCTTCCATGGCGCCCTCGCACAGCGCACGCATCATGCCAGGGCCACCACCGTTCACGCAGGTGAATCCAGCGCCGGCAAGGATGCCGCCGAAGTGTCGCGCAGTCCGAAGGTGGAAGGGACTAGAGGGAGAAGATCCGCAGAACACCGTTACACGCATGGATCACCGAATGTTGAAGGAACCGAACAGAAAAAGGGAGCTGACGGGAAGGGCACTAGTGGGATACACAACAATCGTCGTCGGTACACCAGCACTATTACCCTCCCCGCCAGCAGCACGCCGCTAGAACAGCGCGCCCGACACTGAACAAACCGCTTACGAGGAGGAACGTTCAGTGGCAGAGGAATTGCGAGGCCTTGTATGCGTCCTGGCCGCAAGAGTCGTCGGAGCGGTGCCCATGAGAGCCCGCGAGGAGACGCGACGGTCTTTTCCAAAACGCACGAAGGCCAAGCAATGGGAGATACGGTATACGAAAATATGAAAATTCGCCAGGAGTTACTCCTGAGCCTCGATCCACCGCTCCGCATCAAGCGCGGCCATACAGCCGGTTCCGGCGGCGGTTACGGCTTGGCGATACACGTGGTCTGCAACGTCGCCACACGCAAAAATGCCCGGGATATTCGTCGCGGTGGATTTGGACGGGAGCATAATGTAGCCTTTTTCGTCGAGATCGATGAGGCCTTTAAACATTGCGGTGTTCGGCTTGTGGCCAATCGCCATAAAAATTCCGTCGCACGCGATAGACCCATCTTCGCCACTGACGACATTTCGTGTTCGCAGGCTCGTCACGTGGTCGTCGCCAAGAATTTCCTCGATCGTCGTGTTCATAACAAACGCGATCTTTGGGTTGTTCTTCGCCTTGTCGATCATGATTTTCGATGCGCGAAAATCTTCGCGACGATGAACGATGGTTACTTTGTTCGCAAAACGCGTGAGGAATGTCGCCTCCTCCATTGCCGTGTCTCCCCCACCAACCACCACAATCTCTTTTCCACGGAAGAAAAATCCGTCACACGTTGCACACGCGGAAACACCCTTGCCCTGTAATCGCTCTTCGCCGGGAACGCCAAGCCACATCGCCGATGCGCCAGTGGCGATGATAACCGTTTTCGTTTCAATCGAGCGTGTTGCGGTTTTTATCGTGAACGGCGATGAGGTTCCGATCACCTCTGTCACAACATCGTCGATGAACTCCGTACCGAATCGCAAAGCCTGCTTCTTGAGCTTCTCCATCAGCTCTGGACCAAGCACGCCATCAGCCTCGCCCGGCCAATTCTCAACATCGGACGTGAGCGTTAATTGCCCACCGGGCTGCAACCCCGCAATCATCATTGGGGAAAGATTGGCGCGTGCTGCATAAATCGCCGCAGTATAGCCCGCAGGACCAGAACCGATAATGACGACATTTTTCATAAAACCGATAGGTCGAATAAGGCCTATTTACAGGTGTCGTGCAACGCGTTCCGCAAGAACGTCTTTCGTCATTGCTCCAGCAAACTGCTCCACCACTGCTCCACCTTTCATGACCATAAATGTTGGAATGGAGAGCACATTGTATCGCTGCGCCAAATCTGGTGCTTCGTCCACATTCACCTTTACCACGAGAACTTCTGGATGCTCGTTGCCGTATGCTGCGATTGTTGGTTCCATCATCTTGCACGGTCCACACCACGGCGCCCAAAAATCAATCAATACCGGGGACGACGACTGCAACACGACCGCATCAAAATTCGATGAATTGAGTTCTTGCATATGAAGGAAAGGTTATAGGTTATAGGGGTTAGGTTTTAGTGAGGCGACAACTAAAACCTAAAAACTATCCACTAAAACCTTTATATTTATTTCGCTCCCTCTACACTGAGCGTTCGAGCATGAAGCTCTTCGGTGTAGGCTTCAAGAATATCCCCGATTTCAATTTTTGTCTTGCCCACAAAACTCAATCCACAATCTTGGCCCGCAAGCACATCCTTTACCGCAGATTTTCCGCTTTGGAGCGCCTCAATCTTTCCTTCTCCCACAATCTTTCCATCGCGAAGCACGCGAACAATCGCGTTCGGAATAAGCTTCCCTTTCTTCACCTTTGCACCAACAATGTGGCCTTTGTCGGTTTTCTTAAACAGCGCGAGCACTTCGGCAACACCAACTTCCGTGTGGATCTTTTCAGACGGAATGAGCTTTTTCAAGCGCTCGACCGTGTTTTCGAAAAGCTTATAAATGACCGAGTATTCCTCCACAGCAATGTGCTTATCGCGAGCAAGTTCGTGTGCGGCTGGCGTTGGCTTCACGTTGAACGCAAGGACGACGGCGTTTGCCGCTTCTGCACGCAATACTTCAGCATCCGTAACATTTCCAAGTCCTTTCCCGACAATGGTCAGCCCAACATATGGGTTATCGACCTTCTCGAGCATACCGATAATCGCTTCGAGCGATCCAAGCATGTCGGCCTTCACAAACACGTTGAGCACGGCCTTGCTGCCGTCTTCCTTCACCTCTTCTTCCGTTTGATTCGTCGCCTTCACCGTCATCTGGCCAACCGCACTCTTCTTTGTGGCCTGCGACTTAATGGTTTCAAGTTCTGCTGGGTTCTCTGGCACCTCCAAAATATCACCAACCGAAGGTGCCTCTTTGAATCCAAGAATCATCACTGGCGTGGACGGAGGAGCTTCCTTCATCGCTTTGCCGTCGAACGCCTTCATAGCGCGAACGCGACCGTAATTGACGCCGCGAACCGACAACGTGTCTGAAGCACGAAGCGTTCCCGCCTGAACAATAATCGTCGCAACAGGGCCCTGGCCCTTGTCCACGTGCGATTCAATGATGGTTCCGATGGCTTTGCGATTTGGGTTTGCAACAATGTGTTCCTTTTCCAAATCGGCAACAAGCAACACCATGTCGAGGAGCTGATCGATGTTTGCACCCGTTTTTGCGGACACTGGCACACAAATCGTTTTGCCACCCCAGTCTTCTGGCGTTAATCCAAGTTCGCCAAGCTGGCTCTTCACGAGCTCGATGTTTGCGCCCGGCTTATCCATCTTGTTGATAGCAACGACGAACGGAAGCTTCGCGGCCTTAATGATATCGATTGCTTCGCGAGTTTGCGGACGCATACCGTCGTCTGCAGCAATGACGAGAATCGCCACGTCGGCAACCTTTGCACCACGCGAACGCATCACGGTGAACGCTTCGTGACCAGGAGTGTCGATGAACGTGAGCATCTTTCCATTCTTTTCCACCTGATATGCACCAATATGCTGCGTGATGCCTCCAGCTTCCGTGTCGATAACACGAGTCTTACGGATG
Source organism: Candidatus Uhrbacteria bacterium (assembly GCA_943354605.1). GTDB lineage: Bacteria > Patescibacteriota > Patescibacteriia > UBA9934 > UBA9934 > CAIKHN01. The sequence goes on from CALRCK010000002.1 coordinate 184,487, forward strand.
GTGTCCAAAATAAGCGTCTTCCCATGGTCAACGTGTCCCATGACAACGATAACCGGCGGACGAGCAACCTGGTCTTCCGCGTGCTGCGATTCCTGTTCCTTCACTTCGGCCATGCGGTCAGCCGCGTGAGCATCTACAGATTCGTCGGCCGATTCCATCGGCTCGGTGATGAATCCAAGATCCTCCGACACGATCGACGCCGTCTCGTAATCGATGCGCTCGTTCAAGCTAGCCAAAATACCCGCCTTCATCAGCTCCTGCATGACTTTCGCCACCGGCATGTTGAGCGCAACCGCAAATTCGCGCACGGAAAGCGTTGGGGGAATTTTCACCTTTGGCGCGTCGCCAGACTTCACTTTCTCCTTGAGAAGCATCTGCGCCTTTTGGTTCTCCATCTTTTGCTGGAGGTATTGGCGTTTCTTGTATTCCTGCCACGCGTTCATGATGCGGCCAGCGTCGCGATCGGGAATTTTGATAGCCTTACCACCAATATCAAAACCAAGCTCCGGCAGCTTGGAACGTAATTCCTCAGTAGAAACCCGCAACCGGCGGGCAAGTTCAGAGATGTTCATGGCCAAGAGTGTACTGTACGAACGGCTTTGGAGCAAGAAATGGCTGAGGATTGCAAGAAAGTGTATTTGCATCTACCGCATGAACACACATGGTGACGGCATGCCTCACGACTGTACCTGCACTCACGGCGCCTCTGATCGCTACTGTTCTCTCCACGGCGAAGACCCGCACACCGATCGTCTCAACCGCGAGCGGCGCCTTCTCGACACTCTCGGTCCGGAGCAGCGAGCGGAGGCGATCGAGGCCCTCTACGGCAAACGGCCGCAGGAGCCTGCTCGAGCGCCGGACTGCCCGAACTGCCGTCCTGGCAATCCGTGCGAGGCACACGCTGGGTCCTTCTGACCCCTGAACCAGGCGTTGTCATCGCCCACGCGCCGCGATCCTACGCCAAGGGTCGCGGTCGTTCGTTTTATCCAGTAAAACTCTCGACCGACAATCCACTCTGTTTAATGATGTGGTGCAGGGTCCCAATTCGGAAATCCTTCGTATGATACGGAACAACGAGGACAATCGATTCCCGAACGTACTTTCGATGGCTGCCTTTTTGAGAAATCAAACGGAATCCTGCTTTTTCTAAAATACGGATCACGTCTTTTGGCTTCATCGGGAGAAGATGAACCATACACTTATGCAACAACACTGACACCAGCAAGAATGACACGCGGTGAAATTTTCTTCTGCAACCGTTTTGGCGCGCCTTCAAGATAGAGTCCCGCGGCTTCCTGAATATTCTCAAGCGCCTCCTCGAAGGAGTCGCCCTCTGAAACACAGCCTGGCAATTCAGGAATGGTGACTGTATATCCGCCAACGTTCCCGTCCTCCTCGAAAACCGCGGTAAATTGACGAACGGCTTGGATACGTTTCTTCATACGCTCCTAACAATATCAGGAATCGATTTGAGCGAAAAGTAGGGCTATTTCGTAAACCGATTCTGCATGTGCATCGAGGCGTGCATGAAATCGATAATATCTTTCGTGATGTCGATCGGTACGCGGTTCGTCCAAATTTCTTTGTACCACACCGACGAATCGTTCTTCCAAAATTCGCACACGGGTGTTTCCGACTCGTGATACAGTTTTAATCGCGCATCAACAACGTGAGCTTGGTCGTCGTGCCTGCCACGAACTTTCAAACGGTCGCGAACGTCGTCGTCGGAAAGCATCAAGTGCACAACGTGAGTTGGATGATCGAACGAAAGATAGGTCTCGAGCTTGTCGAGTGATCGCGTATATCCGTTCAGGATGTAGCCATTCTTGCAGCTCTCGTCTGCCAAGCGTTCCTTCACCAACCGCGTCACAATCTCCTCCGGAACCATTTCGCCCCGCGACATGTAGCCAGCCGCGGTAATACCGTCTGGCGTCTGTTTCACAATTTCTGATCGGAGCAACCCACCCATCGAGATCGATGGAATGCCGAACGTTGCCGAAAGCACTGCGGCGTGGGTATCCTTGCCTGATCCTGGTGGGCCACACAACACAATTTTGACGGGAGAATTCATACGCCACGTATTCTATGCCAGAACCGCAATCTGAAAAAGCAATGGTCGTTGTTGGCGTCATCGTCAAAGACCGCAACGTCCTTCTTGTCCAACGACAAACCATCGAATCTGGTGAAAATCATGCCTTGCTCCATTGGGTGTTTCCTGGCGGAACGATCGAAGCTGGAGAAACCGAAGAAGACGCGCTCTGGCGAGAAGTTCTGGAGGAAACCGGATGCGTCGTGGAAACCGCAACACACATCGACACGCGTCGGCATCCAGAATTTCCTGTTGTTATCAGTTACTTTCTGTGTGCAGCAAAAAACGATGAGCACTACACATTCAAGACGGACGAAATTCGAGAACTCCGCTGGGTGCCCATCGACGACATCAAAGAATACTTCACCAGTAGCCTCAATCCCGCGGTTGAGTCGGTACTTCAAACCCTCAAAGAACATGCCCTTCCTCCTCATCGATAAACCCGCAAGCATCACCAGCCACGATGTTGTAGACCGCGTCCGCAACATTACCGGCGAGCGCACCGTTGGCCACGCCGGCACCTTGGATCCGTTTGCAACGGGGATGTTGATTCTTGGCGTTGGGCGAGACTCGACGAAGCACTTGAATACATTTCTTGGCATGGGAAAGACGTATGAGGCGATTATTCGACTTGGCGAAAGCTCGACAACGCTCGACCCCGAAGGGGAGATCACGATGGTCGGCGGCACAGATCTGACCCCGGCCGCGATCGAAGAGGCGATGAAAAATCTTACGGGCGACATCCTTCAAATCCCGCCGATGCATTCCGCAATCAAAATCGGTGGCCAAAAACTCTACGATCTCGCGCGAAAAGGAATCGAGATCGATCGCCCACCACGGCCGGTGACGATTTCGCGGTTCGAGGTAATGGGATCGGCGAATTCAAAGACGGCCCAGCGGGCCGTCTCTACGGTACCGTTCGACCTCCACGTCGTCATCGACTGCTCCTCGGGAACCTATATTCGCGCCATCGCTCGAGATCTTGGGGAGAAGCTCGGCACCGCCGGGTACCTTACCCAGCTCCGCCGAACCGCAATCGGACCGTATGGAATCGATGCCGCAACCCCACTCAACGAGATTACCCCTGAAAACTGGGGATCGTTGGCGAAAAAGCTGGTGCCGTGATACGCTCAAAACGTAAATCTTGATGACCTTGTCCGATTCCAACCGCACACGAACTCTGGGTATGATCTCGACGTTGCTGAATACATCCTTGAACCATCGCACAAGCAAAGGCTAGGGCCTTTGTTTTGGAATTCGGCTGGGTGACTCCGTATGCCTATCGTTCTTACCGCTATCCTCGCGATTGTCGCAGGAGGCGCCATTGGATACTTCGTTCGTGACGTTCGTGGAAAACAGATTGCTGGGAGCGCAGAAGCCCGTGCGGAAGAAATCTTGAAGAAGGCTCGCGCCGAAGAGGATCGCATCGCGCAAGAAGCAAAAAATCGTGAGCAGCAACTACTGCTTGATGCGAAGGAACGCGCGATGAAGATCATTGAGGACGGCAAGCGCGAGCTCGCCTTCCATGAAACCGGGCTCAAGGAAGCACAGAGTCGAATCGCCGACCGCGAACGTCGTTTTGATGAAACATTGCTCGACTTTGAAAACAAGAAGACAAAACTCGAGGAAGACAAGGAGAACCTCGCACTCGCAAAAACTGATGTCGCAAAGCTCCACGACGAGGCGTTCGCAAAACTCCAATCGGTTGCCGAAATGACGAAAGAGGCTGCAGCAGAAGTCCTCTTCAAGCGCATTGAGGAAACCGAAACTGACGCGATGCTTTCACGGATCCGCAAAATGGATCAGATCAGTGAAGACGCGGTGGAAGCAAAGGCGCGCAACGTGCTTTCCTTGGCCATCAGCAAGTTTGCGAGCAGCCAGGTGGTTGATGCCACCACAACATTCGTGGATCTTCCGAGCGACGACATGAAGGGCCGCATCATTGGAAAAGAAGGCCGCAACATCAAGACCCTCGAGCACCTTACGGGCTGCGAACTCATCATCGACGACACGCCAAACTCCATCACGATCAGCGGATTTTCCCCTGTACGGAGACAGGTTGCGAAGCGTGCACTGGAAGCATTGTTGAAGGACGGCCGCATTCAGCCTGCAAAGATCGAAGAAGCGATCAACGCCGCAAAACAGGAACTCGCGAAGGACATGCGCAAGGCCGGTGAAGACGCGTTGTACGAACTTGGCATTCCCGTCCCAAGCATCGATCCAAAACTCGTCGCGATTCTCGGTCGTTTGAAGTTCCGCACAAGCTACGGACAAAACGTTCTCCAGCACTCCATTGAAGTCGCCCGCCTCTCCGGCATGATGGCGGAAGAGCTTGGTGCGGATGTGTTCATCTGTAAAAAAGGTGGACTCTTCCACGATATTGGAAAGGCCGTGGATCATGACATGCAGGGTGCACACCCACAGATTGGCTACAACATCATGAAAAAGTTCGGGTTCGCAGAGGAGCTGTGCTATCAATCGATCGCTCACCACGAGGACAAGCCGCGAACTCTGGAAGGCGTCATCGTGAAAGCGGCCGATGCGATCAGCGGCGCTCGCCCTGGCGCACGTCGCAACAGCCTTGAGGAATACCTCCAGCGCTTGCAAGACCTTGAAATGACGGCATCCGGGTTCCCTGGCGTGGAAAAGGTATACGCCATTCAGGCTGGCCGCGAAGTTCGCGTGTTTGTGCAGCCAGGAGTCGTTGACGACCTCGCGGCACACAATCTTGCCCGCGATATTGCCAAGAAGATTGAGGCAGACCTTACCTACCCTGGCGAAGTTCGCGTGACGATTATCCGCGAAACCCGAGTCACCGAATACGCCCGATAAATGAAATGCTTGACGCTCCTCAGAAATTCCGCTAAGATAAGCGCATTCATTTGACCTTACGTTTTCTATGAATAAGGCAGAACTCGCGCTTCGTCTTTCAGAAAAGCTTGGGGTGCCAAAGAAATCCGCTGAGGATATTGTGGAAGCCTTCGAGGCCATTGTGACGGCGGCCCTCTTGAATGGCGACGAAGTCACCATCGCAGGGTTTGGCACATTCTCGGCCCGAACACGCTCGGCTCGCATGGGAGTGAATCCACGAAACCCAAGCGAAAAGATCCAAGTTCCTGCGGTTCGCGTGCCAAAGTTCAAGGCCGGAAAGGCCCTGAAGGACGCGCTCAAGGGCAAATTGGTGAGCTAATCCCGAAAATACAATGCCGATCGTCCATAATCTGGACGATCGGCATTGTATTTAACCCTCCTGCACTCGGGCTAGAGCCCTGGAAAAACATCCATATACTTGGGAAGATCAATTATTCGGAGACCGGATGGTGGAATATTCTTCTGAATTTGCAAATCTGGATACCGCGAGCTGAGAAGCATGGAAACACACTCTCCAAGCGTCCCCTCCTTTTTCCAAGAGGCTTCACGAAAATCTGTATAAGATTGAATTCCAGTCTTCTCCTGATGTACCAAAATCCTTGGAATTAATACCATCTTTGGATCACTTTCCTTTCCTCCAAACTTCATCCAATACTTTTCAAAAAAGCTCAAAATTTCAGTACATTCCTCGTCCGTAAGATTCCGATACGACTTGTGTTCCGCAATGAAAGATTCATCTTTGGTTCTATTCTTCTGAATCCAGGCTTCAAGATTTCTCCGAGCTGAAATGTGGTCACGTTTATGAAATGCTTTTTTATCGTATGGCGGAGTAAGTCCGATATGCCAACCTTCACAAACAAACTGAGCAAACCACTCCGGCGATACAACGCCGTAACGATATATGGAATCTACGTTATCGCCGATCGATGTTTTTCCTTCGCTATTAATATCTCCCCACCCTAAGAGCATCGGTGTACCAACGGCTCGGCCGATATCCATGATCCGTCGTAATTCACCCCAATCCCATGCCCTGGTCTGTGGATCAAGCCCGTGCTCACGAATAGATTCGGTAAAAAAACCGTTGAACGAATGAAATACGAAGCCGTTCCTAAAAAATCTCTCATGAATATATGAGACGATCGCATTCGACGAATCATCATCTCGAACTCCCTGAATGCCGATCTCTTGGGCTATCAGCTGAACAAGTAAGGGGCTCGTCTGTTTTCGTCGTTCGTAGTCATTTTGAAGAGACGACTCAGCCTTCTTCAATTCCTGGAGATATGAGGAAACGCTGGTTGCATTTGGAAAAAGAATCCAAAATTCAACAATCAATCCAATCAAAAGCTCGCGAAACTTTTCGGGAAATTCACGAATAATCTCAAGTGTTTCGGGCGAGTTGAGGAGCGCGGTGAGTTGGCGCTCCTGAACTTCCCTTTCTGAAACGGTTTCTTCGCGAAGATCTCCAGCAGCTTCAAAAGTCATAGAACTGATCATCAGGAAATTCTACGGCGTGAGAACGAAAATCTTTGTGGCAAAGTAGGTGATAATAAGCGCAATACCAATACCCATCACTGCAAGAACCACATTCAAAACAGCTCGCGCATCTTTGTCGTCGTTAATGAAGCCGAAGAAGATATACGCCGCGAAGCCGATGATCAAGAGAAGTGGAAAGCCGGTCAACACAATGCCGGCAAGAAGAAGCATGGACATATTGCGTATAGTATAGCAAAAAAGAAAACGACCTCCAAAAAGAGAGATCGTGTTCTGGTGCACCGGGCGGGATTCGAACCCACGACCAAGTGATTAAGAGTCACCTGCTCTACCGCTGAGCTACCGATGCATGGTTGAACTTCCTCATTTCGCCCATTTTCGACTTGCTCCTCGACGATATCGACGACGTACCGAGAAGTACGTCTTGACGATCCCGTCTTCGTCGCGCACCGAAACTGGTCTGAAATGAGAGCGTTCAACGCCAGCAATGATGCACAATTTTTTGACCCGGGTCAAGAAAACGAGTACTATTGCGTCGTTCAGTGGATATGCGGGCATAGCTCAGTTGGATAGAGCATTTGGCTTCGAACCAAAGGGTCGGGGGTTCGAGTCCCTCTGCTCGCACCATAAAACGAGGAACCACATCGGTTCCTCGTTTTATTTGAATCCTTCGCCTACCACCCCTTCTCCTTCAGTGCATTCGCGGCGGCGGAAATTTGGGCTTCTTGTTTGCTGGTTCCTTCGCCCTTTGCAACAAGATCTTTGCCAAGGTACGCGCCCATAATGAACGTCTTTTGATGATCTGGTCCGGACTCCTCGAGAACCTTGTAACTTGGCGTGATCGACAATCGGGACTGCGCCGCTTCTTGGAACTTACTCTTTGGATCGATATACGAACGCTCCGCAATGATGTCGCCGAGCTTAGAGACAACGTGTTTCAAGATGAATTCTTTCGACAAGTCCCAACCAAAGTCTAAGTAGATCGCACCGATAATCGCCTCCATCGCGTTCGCAAGAATGTATCGGCGCGCCTTGCTGTTGGAATCCTTCTCCTCGCCGCGCGACAGATACAAATACGGCTCGATGCCGATGTTCTGACCAATCACCGCAAGGCTGTCGCCATTCACGATGGACGACCGCCATGTTGTCAGCTCGCCTTCTGGATTCTCGTACGTGGTGTACAAATATTCTGTCACGACAAGCTCGAGAACAGCATCGCCAAGGAACTCCAAGCGTTCGTTATGCGCCAATGGAAAGTCGGGATGCTCGTTCAAATACGAACGATGCACCACGGCCTGTTCAAGATGCCCGCCGGGTTTCAAAGGAATGTTCAAAATTTTTGCGAGTGCGGCAATGTCTTTCTGCATACTTATTCAACATCAGTCTGAGACGCGGCAGCGCCGGCGTCTCTACGAGTTTCTCGTTCCACGTCGGCCTGTTTCTTTTCCCCCTTTGCAGCCATGTCCTTCAAAATTGCTCCAAGCACGCCGTTCACAAACTTTCCGGACGCCTCTCCGCCAAACTTCTTCCCCAGCTCAATCGCTTCATTAATCGCCACCTTCGACGGGATGGATTGATCGAAGCGCAGCTCATACACACCAAGTCGGAGAATGTTTCGATCGATGATGGTGATCGAATCCACGGTCCAGTTCGGCATGAAGGTATTGATCGTGGTGTCAATCTCGGGCAGACGGTTGATAATCTCGCCAACCTGTTGCTCAACGTATCCCCCGTCGTCGAACTTGGGTGCGAATTCTTCGCGAACCAACGCAACAACTTCCGGAAGCCGTATCGCCTCCTTTCCGCGAAAATCCCATTCGTAAAGAACTTGCATGGCCATTGTACGAGCCAGGTGGCGATTCGACATAGATTGCTGAGAGTATACCGAAAACACCAAGGCCCGCCAAACGGCAGGCCTTGTGTTGAAATTTACTCGTGGTTGTGACCTTCGTGACCCTTCATTTTCTTTGCTGGAGCCTTCTTGACCGTCTTGGCAATAGCCTTCTTTACCTCTGCAGCGCCCTGCTTTGCGACGTTGCGATCGCCGTACGCTCCGCAGTTCTTACATGCGCGGTGTGGCAAGAGAATCGCCTCACACTTTGCACATACTGCAACCTGCTGTGGTTTGAGAGCGTGGTGGGAGCGGCGTCGGCGAACCTTGGAACGTGAGCTTCGGAATGACGGCAATGGCATAAACGATATTTATAGGATTTCTTTATTTGCGACAAATTTGGGTGCGCGACGAGAAAAGCTTTCGAGACGTACGTATTGGTACGTTGAGAAAGTTTTCGATGTCGCAAGGCCAAAGTTGGCCAAATAAAGGAATCCGTGAATGCGCAAAGAGTAGCCAAATATCCAATTGACGTCAAGCCAGAAATAGGGCTATTCTCTTGCACCGGCGCAACCGCGCAGGCAGCAAGAAACCCAGAAACCCGGACATTCCCGTGATCGACCCGACCGAACGCCGTTCCCCGCTCTTCACCACACTCCTCCCCACCTCGCTCTACGCGGTTCTCGCCAACGTCGATGCGAACGGCAATCTGCCGTCCGCAGACAGCGGCGGCACCCAGGGCGGCGTCATCTTCCTCCCGGACGGGAACTGCGAGGCCCTCGGGACGAACCTCTGGATCGTCCGCCACGGCACGCGCCACGTTCCGGAAGGGAAAACGCTCCAGATCTACGCGCCGGGCAACCACCTGGCGAAGGAGATCGGCGGGAACGCGGAGCAGAACCCGTGGTTCGACCAGTACGGGGCGCCCTCGCTCGTGGTGTCCGCATTCGAATCCGGTATCACCGGCGCGGACCGCGCCATGGCGCAGGCCATGGCGGACGAGCTCAGCGACATCGAATACATGCACGCACTCGACGCGTGCAGCAACGAGATGCTGGCGCATGCGCTCTACACCGACCTACGCGAGCACGTGTCGCTCGAGGAACACCTCGCGAACATCCACGAACTCGAAGGGTTCGCGGACGCGAGCAGTGGCACGATGGGCGACGAGATCCGCGAGTTTCTCGTCGCGATGCGCAATCCGCGCGACAAGATCGGCCGCTACAACGTGTACCGCAAGGTGCTCATCGTGCGCGCCGTTCAGCGTCGGGCCAAGGGCATCGTGACGGACAAACTCGATCGCGTGCAAGAAATCGTCGCGGCCCAGAACGCCACGGCGATGTACATCGGCGACGTGGAGCGTTTGGCCGGACGTGCCGCAAGCGTGCTCACCGACAAGCAGCCGTGGTGGACGAGCAACGGCATCCTGCCGAGCGTCGATCAACACATGCGCCGCAAGTTCGCGAACCGCCTGCGGGGCTACGTGGCCAGTCTCGAATGCATCTACGCCAACCCGTTCCGTCCGTGGGCAGCCCTCGCGGCGTACCGCATGAACGCGATGGTGATGGGGCTGGAGACGGACCGCTTCCAGGACATCGGCTCCAACTCCGATCACGCCCGGGGGTACCTGCAGGCGATGCGCGTCCAGGAACGCGTGTCGCGGGGGGTCATGTCGGTTCGGCAAGACGGTGGCATGAGCGCGGCGCATGACGCGCTCGCTCACGCCATCGACTGGTCGCTGCAGACAGCACCTCGCCTGCGCATCTCCACCGCGAACGTGCGAGAGATCGTTCATGAGAGCCAGGTTGGGCAGCGTACCGGGTCCAAGGCGCGGCGGATCGAGGCCTTGCGCAACGTAGAGTGGAACCTGATGGCCGTTGGCGTCGCGCACGCGGCGTAGACGGAACACGACGACAACACGGACGGCCAGGCAACCCTCGGGAAGCCTGGCCGTCATGCGTTTCTATTTCTTTTTTTCCTTTTCTTTCGCAGCCTTCATCGCCTGAATCTCCCGCATCGCACTATCGAAGGAAACAATCGCGCCAACCGGAATCTTCTTCGCTTGGTCCTCGGAAAGTCCGTTTTCCTGCAGCGTCATGTTTTTCAATCGCGTAATGCGCGGCGTGCTCCAATTGAGTCCGTTCTCACGCAACATGTGGTGAAGAATCTTATAAATCCATTCCCCCTTTGCCATCACGTGCTGCGTATTGCCTTCTCGAGGAATATCCTCGTAGGCTTTTGCTGGAACAGATTCGTACCCTGGTCCTGTCGATCCCGCAATCCAGCTTGGTGCGGATTCCGCATGCTGCTGAGCAATAGACTGCGAAACATCGTGAGGCTGGTGCTCCACTGAACTAGGAGCTCCGTATGCCGGATGCTGCAATGTCGGCGGCATTTTTCCTTCCATCGCATCCAACATTGAATCCACCGACGCGAGATGAATCGTTTGCCCAATCTGAAGGGTGTCCCAATCCACGCCAGGATTTTCCAAATCGGCGTAATGTTTTAACGTCATGATCTTCTCGTGCGTCGGCCGCAATCCCCGATCGTGAATCTTTTCACTGAGCACTTTCCACAACGTTTCACGAGGTGCGACAATATGATCGGTGTTCGGCGCTTCGGCATGCGTCGCGATTGCTGGTCCCGCGCCCTCTGTGTCTTTGTCGCCTTCACGATCAACGCCAAACGATTCCGACGATCCGTCGTCGATCGTTGGGTTTTCAAGTGCGCCAGCCACGATATGCGAAGGGTCCGAGTCATTCTCACCGAGCTCGTGAAGTGCAATTGCACCAGCGCCCGCAACAGCACCAAGCCCGGCAACACCAGCAAACAGTGCGCGAATCTTTGCGCCTGGTGTACGAAGCTGCTTGGACCACCACCCCTCAGGCGCTTCCGAAATAGGTTCTCGTGGAGCATCCGATGCCGGATGAAGCGCCTCGTGGAGGTTTCGCAAACGTTCCGCATCTCGTTCGCGCTGTTCAGCACGTTGAAGGAGACGTTCACGAGCGCCCTGTATTGCCACAATGTGCGAACGATCCGCGTTGTTCTCGTAATCCAATCCCTGCATCACTTTCGCAAATGCGTGTTCAACATCTTCCGCAGTAGCGTCGAACGCAACGCCAAGCCATTCCTCTGGAGTCTGTTCTCGCACCGATGCTCGTTCAGGGAGAACGTTTGCCATTCGGCCGTGATGCGTTGGAATATCCGAAAAGTCCTCTTCAGGAGTCGCGACCAGAGGCTTGTGCTCTGGATGCGCCGCGAACCACGCATTCAAGGCTTCAATCCGCGCTTTCACGATAATGAGTTGCGGAATCTCGTCCGCAACATCGGATTGACTGTCCTCCGACTGCAACGTATCCATCGCGGCAATCACCTCGGGAGACAACGGTCCACGCAACGACTCCACTGAATGCCCCGTCATCAACGCCAACGACTCAAGAACATCTTCCTCAACTTGGTGGAGCATTTCCAAAATCTCCTGACGATTTTCTCGGGTTTCATTTACGTCGTGTTCTGCTGCCCTACGACGAGCAACGTCCACACGGTCCTGGAAGCTTTTTTGGATGATGGGGAGTTGCTCGGCAATAATACCGAGCCCTTGCGGATTACCTTCGTATGTTTCAACTGTTGCAGGGGGCACATGAGACGATGCCGGAGTTGTCCCAGGATCAGAATGAAAAATATCGCTTTTTTCACCTTTATCATCTGGAACAATAAATTCTGAATCCAAATCTCTTGCATCACGAGCATTGCTGTGCGATGGCATGTCCTCTAATTCAGATAACGCACGCGAAGGCGCCTTCGGGGGCTCAAGAGGTACCGACAATATCTGAACATGCTCCTCAAGCTCGGCACTTCGTTCAGAAGAGATACCCTTTTTCTGCTTTTCACGCTTGTACCACGCCAAAATCTGTTCCCAAGTCATTGTCCTATTTCGTTGAGCGTTTCCCAACGCTAAACGTTCGAGCATGCGCGAGGTTCGATCCACGCCGGGCGCCTGTCCATGAATACTTTTTGGGAGAAGCCGAAGAACTGTTTCCAATCGCTCAGAACGTCGTCCAAACTTTTTCTGCGCTTGCGTGATGAGATGCTCAAGAAATCCAAGAACAGCCAATTCGTGTTCATGCTCTGGTGTTGATTCCCAATGTCCATCCGGACCATGTCCGGCTTCCTGCCTGTCACGCATCAAAAAATACCGCTGACGAGCTCTTCCCCAAATAGGATCCGCAAACGAAGGGTGTTCCTTGACCATTCGATCAAATCGGCGCTGTGCTTCACCGTTGCGTCGTTCTGCCTCGGTCATTCCTTTATGAAACTCCGCGTCTAATCGCAAAAACACCTCTGGAGCATCGCGCCTCGATCTCCCCCCAGGAGGCGTGTTCCCAGGAGTGAGTAATTCTTTCATGGACATATTGCACACATTTTATCACAAGAAAACTTCCCCATCATGAGGAAGCTTTCTATACACACCCGCCCAACAATTTACTTTTCATTCTGCTCCGCTGTCGCCCCCGCAACCACGGTTGCCGTAGCAACCATGTCGCCTGCTTGCTTGAAGCGCATCACTCGTACTCCTTGCGTTGCACGACCGATAACAGACACGGATGTCACCGACGTGCGAATGATCTGTCCGCCTTGCGACATGATGAGTAAGTCGCGCGAGTCTTCCATTTCTGTAACGTACGCACACACGAGCTTTCCTGTTTTTGCGGTAATTTGTGCCGTCTTGATTCCGGATCCGCCACGGCCCTGAATGCCGTATTCCTCGATATCCGTTCGCTTTCCGTACCCATTTCCCATAATCGTGAGAAGCTGCCGACCTTCTTTCTGCGCTTCGGCAGTGATCACTTCCATGCCGATAATCTCGTCGTCGCCCTTCAGCTTCATGCCACGAACGCCAGCTGCAACACGGCCCATCGCACGAACGTCATCCTCGTCAAAACGAATAGACATTCCATTCATCGTCGCCAACATCACCTGGTCCTTGCCGGTGGATGTTCGGACCCACTGCAAGTTGTCACCGTCATTCAGCTTGATCGCTATCAACCCCGACTTTCGCACGTTCTCAAAATCTTCAAGTTTTGTTTTCTTAATGGTTCCGCGATTCGTCACCATCATGATGTACTTTGCACCAAGTTGCTTTTTGAGATTGCCAACGAGCACCGATGTGACCTTCTCACCTGGTCCAAGCTCGAGGAAGTTCACGATCGCCTGACCCTTTGCCGTACGCGATGCTTCTGGAATATCGTACGCCTTCAAACGGAACACCCGGCCACGAGACGTGAAGAACATCATATCTTCATGCGTCGTCGCAGAGTAGATTGCTTCGATCGCATCTTCTTCTTTCGTGGTAAGACCGATAACGCCTTTTCCGCCACGAACTTGCTGCGTGAATGTGTCTGGCGGAAGGCGCTTGATGTATCCGTCTTTCGTCATCATAACGACCGCTGGAACGTCTGCGATAATGTCTTCCATCGAAAATTCCTTCACGCCACTCTTCACAATCTTTGTTCTACGTTCGTCACCAAACTTTTCTGCAAGCTCGACAAGCTCACCACGCAACACAGCGAGCAATTTCTTTTCGCTCTTCAAAATAGCCTCAAGAGCTTCCTTAATTTTCATCTTCTCTGCGTACTCTTGTTCAATTCGTAATTGCTCCAGGTTTGCCAATGCCTGCAAGCGCATTTCCAAAATCGCGATCGCCTGACGTTCGCTCATGGAGAATTGCTTCATGAGGTTTACGCGTGCTTCATCCTTGTCCTTCGATTTCTTAATGGTGGCAATCACCTTGTCGATGTTCGCAAGCGCAATACGTAAACCATCCAAAATATGCAGACGATCGTCGATGCGAGCAAGGTCGTATTCCGTACGACGTCGTACAACCACCTTTCGATGCTTGATGTGCTCTTCCAAAATTTGCTTCACGTTCAACACGCGAGGCTGAATGCCGTCCACTAGTGCGAGCATGTTGTAGTGGAACGTGGTTTGCAGCTGCGTCGCCTGATACAACCGGTTGAGCACCTTTCGTGGATATGCATCTTTTTTCAACTCGATAACGATGCGAACGCCTTCTTTGTTGCTCTCGTCGCGAATGTCCTTAATACCCTCAAGCTTCTTTTCACGAACAAGATCGGCAATCTTTTCAATAAGCGAGCTCTTATTCACCAGATACGGAATTTCCGAAACAATAATGGACGACGCATCCTTTTTGCCTTCCACAATATCCACCTTTGCGCGGACGACGACTCCCCCACGGCCCGTGGCATATGCTGCGCGCAAATCGTTTGCGCCGTACACAATGCCGCCGGTTGGAAAATCTGGACCAGGCATCACTTCCACAATCTCGTCGATGGACGTGTCGGGATTATCGATGAGCTTCAAAATTGCCGTGCTGATTTCCTTCACGTTGTGCGGAGGAATGTTCGTTGCCATACCCACAGCAATACCAATCATGCCGTTGAGCAACAAGTTTGGAAGCTTTGCCGGGAGCACCGCTGGTTCGTCGTGGCTGCCGTCGTAGTTTGGCGTGAAATTGACCGTATTCTTTTCAATGTCGATGAGCATCTCTTCCGCAATTGGCGAAAGCTTCGCCTCCGTATACCGATACGCCGCAGCACCATCGCCATCCATGGAACCGAAGTTTCCCTGGCCAGTGACCAGCGGATAACGGAACGAAAAATCCTGCGCCATGCGCACCATGCTGTCGTACACAGAAATATCGCCGTGCGGGTGATATTTACCAAGCACTTCTCCAACAATGGTTGCAGACTTTCGGAACTTTGCGTTTGCGCGCAACCCAATGTCCCACATGGCGTACAAAATGCGGCGATGCACCGGCTTCATGCCGTCGCGAACGTCTGGAAGCGCGCGAGCAACAATCACGGACATCGCGTAGTCCAAATACGCATGACGCATTTCTTCCGTGATGCTCTGCTGAATAAGCCCGCCAACCGGCACAAGGCCTGGATCTTCAGGGAGAACTTCCGTGGTGTCGTTTGCTTTTGCCATAGTGGAAATAATTCTGGAGTCGTCATCCTGAACGGAGTGAAGGATCTCTCGTAGGTTACGAATAACCTGCGGAAGATTCTTCGCTTCGCTCAGAATGACTGAAACGCGCTAAGGGTTCGGTGTCGATTCTGGCTGCGAGGTAAATGCGTCAGTGATTGGTGCAAATGCGCTCGCTGGCGGAAGAACGGTTCCGAGCTCTGTTTTTACCGTCGTGAGGAGATCAACCGCGTCGCTCGTCACACCTCGTGTTCGCTCTCGCGTCCACGTCATTTTCATCTGGATGATCGTACCAATGAGAACCACCGTTGCAATCGCCGCAACAATCCACGCCGTTTTCCCGGCAAGGAATCGCCGCTTGGGGATGACGATCCTCGGGGCGTCCATACATTATCCACGCGTAAGGATCACAACAGCCATGTCTTCTTCTGGAAGCCCGGCGCGTGTCATCTTGTATTTACTCACGGTTTCCGATGGCGCACCAATTTCCCGCACAAACGCTGCGCTCTCCGCATATCCGTCGCCATCAAAGGCGTTCACGTATATTGGAATGACGACGCGAGGTTCGATTTGCGTCACCAACTCCGCCGCCGCGGATGCTCCAAGAACGCTTCCGCCGCCAGCAGGAACCAACAAAATATCCACGGCGCCAAGCGCCTCCTGTTCTTTTGCGGTGAGCGCACGGTCGATTGCGCCAAGGAATCCCACATGCATTCCTTCAACATCGAACCGATAAATTGTATGCGGTGTGCCATCTTTCTTTGGTGCCGAGATTCCCGTCGCGAACAATCCACGGACTTCATACTCGCCGGCGTGGTCGACGACAAACGGCGCTTTGCCACCATCATGTTCCGCAATAATTGCATCGGTGTTCCCCGTGGAATCATCGTTGTGCGTTCGGACAATCATCGATGCTTCAATCTGCTTCGGGAACTTCATTGCGCCTTCCGCAAAAAACGGATTCGTCACCAACGACACTTCGGTTTGACCAGGCTTCGCGGTCAAAACAATACTTCCCGCACCGTTCCAGGTAATATTCATAATCTGCAAGAGTTGAGAAGAATATTCTCATTTGAGACTAGTTTCGATGCGCATCGAGCAAAGGTCGCGAGGCGTACTTCTCGGTACGTTGAGCGATTTTGCGATGATGCAAGTCGAAAATAGGCCAAATGGGGATATTCTTGGTCAGTACGGTAACATAACTCCCCAAGACTTGGAATGGAGCAGAGTGGGGACGAGGGTACATATTTTTCAGCGAGGCTACCTGGATGCACAGCCGCAGTCGAACCGAAGGTGAGACGTCGCGGCGTAGCGTCGTGTGACGCAGCAGAAAAAATGTACGCGAGTCGCCACGACGCGACTATTCCGAGGCACCATCCTCATCACCTTCGCTCAGCACGCCGGTCCAATACGTAATTTCTTTCTGCACGTCGTCCACCGTTGGATCTGCTTCCACCATAGACCACCCATCCTCGAATTGCTGCACGCGTGCCACAATATCGTCGTGATATTCCGGATCGCGATCCGCCATGCCGCGCAACACCTCGATCATCTGCTGAATGTGTTCTTGTGTTGCTGTCCATCGTGCAACCAATTCGTCGTATGTTCCCCGTCGGGCCGCGGCGCGCTCGTCACACTGCCTGTCGAGCACATCGTGCGCGGCAAGAATTTCGCGATCCACCTGCGAACGCTCATCATCCGTTAGCTCCGTTTCAAATTGCGAACTCTTCACAAAGTCCAAAATATGCACGCCGTACTTGACGACCGGCTCCATCTTCGCCTTCAACGACTCGTCGAGTTTACTCAAAACAAGTTCCTGCAATCTCGCTTCTTCGTCGCCAGCGCACAGTTCTTGATATGCCTTTCGATACGGAAATTCTTTCTTTCCAACGTACACCAATGCCTGGCGGATCTGCTCAACGGTCGACGATTCGTTCTGTTCCAAATCGTCCGCAAGGCGCATGGCTTCGTCGCAAATCGTTTTCGGCGTTAACGGAACCAATCGCGCAACCGCTTTCCGAAAATCCTGCACCATCTCTCCGTTTGGGTGTGCCATAGTGTAGATAGTGTAATGGGAAGCAAAGAAATACGGGAGGATGAGGTGTGGGAAACCTGAACTGATCCTTGGAGGGTGGAACGAGGCGACGCAAAACCTGGGAGCATGGGGTACTGCGACAGAAAATGATACCCTCGAATTTTGAGGTTTTAAAACTGCGCAACAGGAAGCGATCTGAGTCGGAAATCGAGAAAATGCGAAATCGAATTCAGAAATGCGCGATCGCCGATTGTAGATGGCGTTATCGCCAACCACACAGACCCTCAGAGTCGACCAGCGTTTTCTTAATGCAAATGAGTTGCGTTAGTAAAACACCCTTTTAAAATCGAATACCTCAGGCTCGCAAGCCCCCTCCCTACCCCCCTCCGCTCACAACCCCTCCAAGGTCAGTCAGTTCACATCTTAAAACGACGACTGCCGCTGCATCCGTTCAAGCCGGGTTACGCGAATGTTCAGGCGGTCGATTTGTGGCAGCACACCGTCGTTGATGACTTCGATGATGTCGTTACGGACAGAACGAAGCTCTTCATGCATTTTTTTAAGAATCTCATCGCGGATGTTGTCCATCCGGCCGACCGTCTCGTCGCGGG
>CALRCK010000002.1:202519-212070 GCA_943354605.1 Candidatus Uhrbacteria bacterium
GCCATCAATCCGGACAATCATCTCATCACGAACACTATCGATCCGACCAATCATCCGAGCCTCCGATTCCCCAAACATCTCACGCAGTACCTGAATATCCTGTGTATCAAGCATAAAAAATATGCTTACGCAGACCACCTGGGCGATCCCTCCACGCCTCAAGGCTACGGGTATAAATCACAGTCACCGGGGATTGTTGTCATCGTATCAATTTCCGTGCTTTACGTCACATCATTTTTCCCCATCCCAAAATACTGTTTCATAATCGCGCGATACATATCGCCGCGGCCAACAATGCCTACCAATACGTCGTGCTCAACCACAGGAATGTGATGGATTCCTGACGACACCATCAGCGCACCAACTTTCAAAATCGGGGTGTGCGGCTCTGCGGTAATCACTCGTGTACTCATCACGTCCGACACTTTTTTCCCCATCGCATCCGCCGCATGATGCTCCATGGCATCAAAGTCGAGGTAATTCTCGGGCGTCTGGACCCAATCTTTAAAACTTGGAAACAACCCACGAAACAAATCCTTTTCACTCAAAATGCCCACAAGGTGCCCGGAATCATCAACCACCGGCGCAGCAGAAATGCCCCGAGCGAGCAATAATTCCGCAGCCTCGCGCCAACTCAGTCCCGGACTCACCGTGATTACCTCAGTTTTCATCAATTCTCCAACGGTCATAGGGCATTGGGTAAGATGATTCTTACTTCATGTATATCACAATCAGATCCCGCTTGCCCACGGCACAACACTTGCCGATTTTCGCGAAGTCCGGTACTCTTTTGCAACTTCTTCATTCTTAGCCCCTGAGCGCCTACCGGCCGTTTGGCCCGTAGCTCGATCAGGATATTTTCTTTATGAAAGAAGCGAAAAAGGCAGCAGTAGCGACAAGCTCAAGCAAGCTCGACGAGCTCTTGAAGGAAGAGGGACTGTTCGTGATTCCAAAGGTTGGCGACACGATTAAGGGCAAAGTGCTTTCCACCAAGGGACGCGAAATCCGCATCGACATCATGGGCCTTACCACTGGTGTGGTACGTGGTCGCGAGCTGTATGCGGAGGCTGAGGCCTACAAGAACCTCAAGGACGGCGACGAAGTTGAGGCAACGGTGGTGGACATGGAAAACGAAAACGGTGAAGTTGAACTTTCGTTCCGTTATGCTGGTCAGCAGCGCGCATGGAAGGATTTGAGCGAACTCTCAACCTCCGGCGAACCAATCCCAGTAAAGGTGTTGGACGCAAACAAGGGCGGACTCATCGTTCGCGTGAACCACGTGCAGGGCTTCTTGCCTGTGTCGCAGCTTGCTCCAGAACACTATCCACGTGTTGCAGGCGGCGATAAACAGAAGATCTTCGAGAAGCTCCGCAGCTTTATTGGCGAAACCATGCGCGTTCGCGTGTTGGACGTTCATGAGGACGATGGCAAGCTCATCGTGTCGGAAAAGGCAGTCTGGGAAGAAGAGCAGAAGAACATCATCGCGCAGTGCCGCGTTGGCGACATCGTTGCCGGCGACGTATCTGCCGTTGCAGACTTCGGCGCATTCGTGAAGTTCTTCCCAACCGGAAGCACCACCCCACTCGAAGGATTGGTTCACATCTCGGAAATTGCATGGCAGCGTATTGATCACCCACGCGACGTGCTCAAGATGGGCGACAGCGTTCGTGCAGAAATCATCGGCATTGAGGGCAGCAAGATTTTCTTGTCCATCAAGAAGCTCACTGAAGACCCTTGGAAGACCGTTGCAAAGCGATACAAGGTTGGCAGCTGGGTAGAAGGCAAGATCATCAAAGTAAACCCATTCGGTTTCTTCGTTGAACTCGACGCCGATATTCAGGGCCTTGCTCACGTCTCTGAACTTTCCGACAAGCCCGTGGAAGACCCAACAAAGTTGGCAAAACCCGGCGACGTCATGAAGTTCCGCATCGTGTCCGTTGAACCAGACGAACACCGCCTCGGCCTTTCCCTCAAGGAAGAAGACAAAGCGTAGAGACGCGCCCGCAGGGCCGTCTTAAATCTCGGCCATTCTTCACAAAAAACCGCCAACGCTGGCGGTTTTTTGGTTGACGAAACCGCAAAAATATGATATTTTCTTCGGGCCACATGGCACAAACCCCGAACCAACGAGAATACAGTGCTCCGACATTCGGCAATCACGCACCTCCCCCTGGCCACCGAGACTTCCTTTCAAACGTGGCTCGAAGGCCTCGCTACCCACGAGCGCGGAACCACTCAGGCACTCCCCACCGACTGGTACCCAGTGGCGTACGGCGTCTGGCTTCTTGCCGGAAACCCGCCAGGAAAAATCCGTGGTGGCGTGAAGGCGGTGGGGTTCTTCGAGAACTTCAAGGCAGATCCGACTCAGGCCATCGGCATCATCGCCATAGTCCTCAGCGAGGAGGTCCATCTTCAGCGGGACTTCGCGGATCTCCTCGAACGACACGCGATCAGCCCGGGCGATGTTCGGATGCCCTCTGACGTCGTGCGGCTCCTCCACGGAGCGGACTTTCAGGAGCTCGTCGCCCTGTGGCGCGCGGGCGGGCGAAGTCGGAACCTCGTGAGCGTGGCCAAGCAGTTGGCCCGCCAACGGGGCGTTCCCTACACGCCCGAACCGGATCGTCTGCTCCAGCCGCAACCGTCGTCGCTTCGGGAAGCGCTCGAGATGTGCCTTCCGGAAGCCACGCGACCCGCAGCCGGCCACGTGGCGAAGACGCTCGCGCTGATGAAGCTCCGGAGTCACGAGCTCTGGGACATGGAGGCCATCCTCCAAAGCGTGTTCCCCGCAGGAGACCCGCAGCGCAAGACGATGTTCACCCCCATGAGCCAAGCGCTCCGCTGGCTGAGCCGCAACGGTGTGGTGGAGAACAAGAACGGATACTACGTTCTCCGGGGGCCTTCGCCAGGACGAACGCTCGGGCAGCAGATCCTGGAGATAATCCGGTAGAACAACCAAAAATCGTCAGGCACGACGGGCCGCTCCACGCAAGGGCGGCTCGTTTGCGTTTTGGGCTTTTTTCTGTCATCATTTTCAAACATTGACGCATCAATTTCCTATGAAACCATTATCAAAAAACGCCATCGTCTTCTTGCTCGCCCTCGTCGTCCTTGGCGTCATTTTCGCCAACGCCGCCATCCCGTCGCAAACCAAAACGGAATCGGTGAGCATTTCGGCGCTCATGGATAAAATCGAAAGCAAAGAAATCACCAAAGTGACGGTTGTTGAAGACACCGTGACCGCAACTGGTGCGGACAACACCGTTTTTGTTGCGCGCAAAGAACCCGGCCAATCGTTCAACGATCTTTTGGATAGCGATAACGTGAGCCCAGACATCCGCTCAGGCCTTACTGTTGAAGTCGACGAACCAAGTGCCGCAGTGACCTTTGCGCGAAACGTGTTGCCAACCGCGGCAATCGTCGTCGTCCTTTCTGTGGTGCTGTGGTTCTTGCTTCGCCAAATGCAAGGCGCAAACAGCAAAGCTATGACCTTTGGCCAGAGCGGCGCACGCGAAGTCACGAACAAAAAGAACAAGCTCACGTTTGCCGACGTCGCAGGAAATCCTGAGGCAAAGGAAGAGCTTTCTGAAATTGTTGAGTTCCTGAAGACACCAAAGAAATTTGCGGATCTTGGTGCAAAAATTCCCAAAGGCGTGCTCCTCATGGGCCCTCCAGGAACTGGCAAAACGCTCATCGCCCGCGCCGTTGCCGGCGAAGCTGAAGTGCCGTTCTTTCATATTTCCGGATCGGAGTTTGTGGAAATGTTTGTGGGTGTCGGCGCATCGCGTGTCCGCGATTTGTTTGCAAAAGCAAAGAAAGCTGCGCCATGCATTGTGTTCATCGACGAAATTGATGCGGTTGGTCGTCAGCGTGGTGCCGGCCTTGGTGGCGGACACGACGAGCGCGAGCAAACCCTCAACCAGATTCTTGTGGAAATGGACGGCTTTGAGCCAAACCTTGGCGTGATCGTGATTGCCGCAACCAACCGCCCAGATGTTCTCGACTCGGCATTGCTCCGCCCAGGGCGTTTCGATCGTCGCGTCACCCTGGATCGCCCAGACTTGAAGGATCGTGAGGCGATTCTCAAAATTCACGCCGAAGGCAAGCCGCTCGACGCAACCGCAGATTTGAAGCGCGTTGCTGAACGCACCACCGGACTTTCCGGAGCCGACCTCATGAACATCATGAACGAAGCGGCAATTTTTGCCGCACGTCGCAATCGCAAAACCATCATGCAGGAGGATTTGCTCGACAGCATCGAGAAAGTCTTGCTCGGACCAGAACGCAAGAGCCACATGCTCTCCCCAATCGAGCGCAGCATTACGGCGTACCACGAGTCTGGCCACGCTATTGTCGGTCACATGCTTCCGCACTGCGACGACGTCCACAAAGTGTCCATCATCTCTCGTGGCCGCGCTGCCGGATACACCATGAGCATTCCGGATGAGGACAAAAAGATGCATTCCCGCCGTGAGTTTATCGACGAACTTGCGATGATGCTCGGCGGCTATGTTGCAGAACAAGAAATCTTCGGCGACCTCACAACGGGCGCAAGTAACGACCTTCAGCGCGCAACACAGCTTGCTCGCGAACTCGTCACGCAATACGGTATGAGCGATGCCCTTGGCCCGCGCACCTACGGCGGACAAGACGAGATGGTGTTCTTGGGCAAGCAGATGAATGAACAGCGTGGATATTCAGAGAAGATTGCGGAACGCATCGACGACGAAATTAACGTGCTTCTCAATGCCGCAAAAGAAACCGCTCGAGGAATCATTCGCAAGCAGCGCGCACAAATGGACGCCATCGTAAAGCACTTGCTTGAAAAGGAAACCATCGAAAAAGAAGAATTTATTGCTCTCATCGGCCCGGCGATCAAAGCGGAGACCCTCGTCCCGTTGCCAGTACAAGGCTAAAGAGAAAACCGCTCCCATATTGTTGAGGAGCGGTTTTTCTGTTAGGGTTGTTCGGCCTTTTGGCAGCCACACTCTTCACCACTGGTGACACATGAAACGTATCGGAAAGCGGCTCACGGTTCTCGACTTTGACGGCACCTGCACGAATGCGGAGGTGGAAGGAATCGGCTTCGTGAACGCCGTCATCACCGAGCTCGTCCGCATCACCGGCTCGAACGAAGCCCGCATTCGTGCCGCCTACGAGGGCGTCGAAGAGCGGATTCTCCGGAATCCGGAGCAGCACGGCTGGGCGGTAAACGGAATCATCGTGGCACCGGCCACAGTGGATCCGTACCTTCGGAGCAAGCCCATCGTCCGAGAGATCCTCGAAACGCATGGCATGACGCGGAGCGAGATCGACCGGATCGTGGACGAGCTCAACGGCCCGCGCTACAACGAGTTCTACCAAAAGAGCGGCGTCTGTCTGCGGCCAAAGCTCGGCGATGCCCTCATGCGGCTCGCTGCGGAGCCCGACCACGCCGTCGTCATCATCACGAACGCGGGAATAGAGGCGGTCAAGCGCAAGCTCGCCACGCTCACGGGCGTGGACGCCACCATGATCGAAAGCATCCCCGTCATGGGCGGTGCCAAGAAGTTCATCGTCGGTGATCTGCCAAACGCTCAGAGCGAGCTACGAATTCCGGGCCTCAATCGCCCGGTGTTCTGCAACCGCCCGTTCTACTTCAACGCGCTCAACCACGCTCGAACCATGGCCGGCGTGGACGACTGGCAGAACGTGACGGTCGTCGGCGACATCTTCGAGCTCGACCTCGCGCTCCCCCACGCGCTCGGATGCAAAACCGGGCTCGCGGCGAACAGCCACACACCCAGGTACGAGAAAACGTTCATGTTCGAGTGTCTGTATGGCGACGTGCTTTTCCACATGGAACAGATCGCCGCCTTCGCGCTCGAACGCTGACGCCTACGCATACCAGTGAACACACGAGACCTCGGCCCGAGAGAGCCGGGGTCTTCGCGTTTTGAGTGGTATACTTTTCATATTCTCGGAGGAGTATGAAGACAAAGAACGAAAGTCCAATTTACCGGCCAATGCTTTGGCGTGCGCTGCAAACAGCGTGGGCGCACAAAGAGCTTTGGCCTTTTGCGGTTCTCGCTGGCCTCGCCGGCACCGGCGTTGTGGTGAACGACCTTCTCCAGCAAGCAGAAGTCGCGCTCACACCAGGCATTGATATTGTAAACGTCATCGGCGGAGATTTCGCGACGTTTATTCGAAGCTATGCCGGTCTCGTCCTCTCCTCCGGCACCTCGCACATCATTGCCGCAACCCTCGGTATTTGCGCAGTCATTCTTGGCGGATCATTCATCGTCACCCTGTGTCAGCAGCTCCTCCTTGTTGCGATGCACCGTTCTGTTCATCGGAAAAAACGGCTCACCGGCCGCGACCTGCTCCGCGCGCTCCATCATCATCATTTCCTTCGCATCCTTGGAGTCGATCTCCTCTTCCATGTTGCAATCTTCATTGTGCTTGGTGGCGGCGGAGCCCTCATTCGCAACCTTCCAATCACCGTTCCTGCGGGTGGCGCAACAGCGATCCTTCTCGCAGCAGCAACGCTATTCGTTGCGTTTATCTTGAACGTTATCGCGATGCTCACGCTTATCGCCGTTGGTGAAGAACACGTCTCCATCATCGACGGCATCCAGGAAGGCTGTGCTCGATTCATGCGTCATCCGCTGGTGGCGTGTGAGGTGGCGCTCCTCGTCTTTGCCGCAAACCTCGCGCTCACGATTGCATTCTTCTTTGGCCTGACGGTTATTGCGCTTCCAACCGGATTCCTCTTTGCTGAAGCGCTCGCGCAAACATCACTCAGCATCATGATTGGTGTCGCCCTGATCGGAACGTTTGCTGCGATGGTATTCACGGTCTGCATGGCCGGGTTCATGACCACATTCACATACGCCGTCTGGACATTACTCGCTGAATATCTCGATCGTGCGCCATTCGCCTCACGATTCCATCATCACACGCGTCGCGTGTTTGCTCGATAACCCATGTCAGGGAATCTCCCATCCATTGCCGATTTGTTAAAAAAGAAAACCGCCGATAGCACACCGGCTCCGGTTGCGGCCGCCCCTGTGCAGACCGAACCAGCCCCTACGCCCACCGCGCCATCAACGCCAGCGCCAACCACCCCAACCCCAGCGCCAACTCCCGAACCAACACCGCCTGTCCCAACTCCCCCACCAACCGCAAAAGCCTCTATCGTCATCGGCGGAGACGAAACGTCGTCCAAATTAACGGAAAAGATGCAGACGATTTCTCTTCGCGAACGCGAAACCGAAGTGGAGCGCGCGGCAAAAACCAAAAACATTCCATACATCAACCTCAAGGGATTCCCAATTAGTCCAGACGCGCTCGTGCTGATTCCGGAAGAACAGGCAAAACAGCTGAAGGCTATTTCATTCCTGTTTACCGGCCCAGAACTCCGCATTGGCTCAACACAGCCAGAGGATCCTCGCATCAAAGAACTCGCGTTTGAACTTGGCGAACGACACAAAACGAACACCGCCGTGTACATCATGAGCGAAGAAAGCTTTGCGCAAGGCATCAAGATGTACGACGCGCTTCCAAAAATTAAACCAATCATCAAAGGCGTGCAGATTACGGAGGAGGAAATCGTCAAATTCCAGGCGCAAATGACGGACTTCTCGTCCATTGCTGGCGTGCTTGAGCATTCCAACGTCACCGATGTCATCACCGTCGTGATCGCCGCATCGCTCAAGCTTGGATCGTCCGACATCCACATCGAGGCTGAAGAAAAAGGCATTGCCGTACGTTTCCGTGTGGACGGCATCCTGCAAGACGTGGCAAAACTCGCGCCAGAACAGTGGAAAAAAATCATCGGCCGCATCAAGCTCATCTCGAGCTTAAAAATTAACGTCAACGACCAAGCGCAAGACGGTCGTTTTACCATCTACCAGAAAAATAAGGAAATCGACGTCCGTGTTTCCACCATTCCAACCGCATTCGGCGAATCGGTCGTTATGCGCTTGCTCAATCCAGACTCGATCGCTGTCGAATTCGAGGCGCTCGGTTTCCGTCCAGCATCGTTGAAGAAACTTCAAAAAGAAATCGAAAAGCCGAACGGCATGATTATCACCACCGGACCAACCGGAAGCGGTAAAACCACCACGCTCTACGCCATTCTCCGCAAGCTCAACACATCGGACGTGAAGATCATCACGCTCGAAGACCCAGTGGAATATAAAGTGGAAGGCATCAACCAAAGCCAGATTGATTACAGTAAGGACTACACCTTTGCGAAGGGCCTGCGATCCATTCTTCGCCAAGACCCAGATATTGTGATGGTTGGAGAAATCCGCGACCTTGATACCGCGGAGATTGCCGTTCAAGCCGCGCTTACCGGTCACCTTCTGCTTTCCACCATCCACACGAACGACGCCGCTGGTGCAATTCCTCGATTCTTATCCATGGGCCTTGCCCCTCACCTTCTCGCTCCGGCCCTGAACGCGATCATGGGCCAGCGCTTGCTGCGCAAACTCTGTAAAGAATGCAAACAGATCGTAGAAATCGATGCGGAAACCCTTGTGGATGTAAAAAAACATCTCGACGAAATTCCGGAAGCATCTGGCGAAGCAAAGGTAGATACGGCGAACCTCAAATTCTACGGGCCAAAAGGCTGCGACAAGTGCAACAATACCGGCTATAAAGGCCGCGTTGGTGCATACGAAATTCTCATCAAAACGGTGGACCTCGAAAAAACGATTATTGAAAAAGGCGCCATCAGCGAGTACGACATGCGAGAACTTGGTAAAGTGCAGGGTATGGTAACCATGACCCAAGACGGGCTTTTGAAAGCGGTTGATGGCATCACCTCCGTTGAAGAAGTGAAACGGAACCTCGGCCTATAAATGTATGTCGCAAGACTTTCGCGCACTCTTAATTTCCGCAGGACTGCTTCCGAGCGAAGCAAAAGTGTATCTTGCGGCGCGGGAGCTGGGTTCAAGTTCAGCGCAGCATATTGCGGAGAAAGCAAAAATCTCTCGTACCGCAACGTACGAGGCGATTGATCTTTTGCAGAAACGCGGGTTGATTGCCATCTCAACGGTCGGAAAAAAGAAGCTGTTCGTCGCGGAAGATCCTGACCGCATCGTTTCGTACCTCAAGAAGGAACAAGAAAAATTTCAAAATACGCTTCAAGACATCGAGCGGTCTGTTGATGCCCTTCGCTTATTTTCCGGCGGAACAAAGCCCACGATGCGCGTGTACGAAGGCGACGAAGCGTTGCATGCGTATTTCGATCACGTCTCGAGCGTCAATCCAAAGGAGTGGTACGAAATTACAAATGCCGACGACGTTTACGCGCAGATTGATGAGCGAACGCTCCTCGCTGCTCGAAAGTCCTTACAAAATATTCCACCGGAAAATCTCCACGTACTGTATCGCGGTGAACGAAAGAACCCGCGAAAAGGCGTTCAGTTTGCAAAGCTCCAAGACGATCTTGGATTCTTCCACGGAAATATTTCGGTGTACGACAACCATATTGCGATGATTACGTACGTTGGAAAAATTATTGTTGTCATGATTGAAAGCCCGGCGCTCGCCGAAACGATGCGCGC